>NZ_MAWZ01000016.1:0-80984 GCF_001854685.1 Rhizobium sp. RSm-3
CGGCTCTCCCCAAATCAGAGAAAGCCCCTACTGAATCCAGCACATCCAAAGACGCAATACTTATATGCGATTCCCCTGCCCTTGTGGGGAGGGGTCTTAAGTAGCTCTCGGCAGTCTGAAGCCCAGACCTATTCCGAAATCAGCTCGTCCATCTCAGGATCGTCCTCGACCTTGCGCAGCGGCCGAAAACTCATTCGGTGCAGCGAGCAGGGGCCGAGCTTTTCGATGCCGGCGCGGTGCTGCGCCGTGCCGTAGCCGACATGGGCGGCAAAACCGTAAGCCGGAAAGACATGATGCGCGCGCGCCATCATCCGGTCGCGTGTCACCTTGGCGACGATCGAGGCGGCGGCGATCGAGACCGAGCGGGCGTCGCCCTTGACCACGGCCTGTCCGGGGCAGTCGAGGCCGGGCGGCACGTCGAGCCCGTCGGTCAGCACATAACTTGCCGGAACGGCAAGGCTGCAGATGGCGCGACGCATGGCGTCGAGGCTCGCCTTGCGGATATCCGTCTCGTCGATCCGCGTCGAGCTGGAGGAGGCGATGGAGACGGTGGCGGTCGCCAGGATCTGCACGAACAGTTCCTCGCGCCGTTGCGCCGAAAGCTGCTTGGAATCGTTCAGACCCTCCGGGATGCGCTTCGGATCGAGGATGACGGCGGCCGCGACGACCGGCCCGGCCAGCGGCCCGCGGCCTGCCTCGTCGGCGCCGGCGACCGGCCAATGGCCGGCCTTGCGGGCTTTGAGTTCCAGCCGAAAATCCGGCACCAGCGGAGCCGCTTGGAAAAGCTGGGGAGAATCGGGTGGCGTGCGAGGTTTCATGCGGCTGAACCTCGCACGCCAACCCGATTGCCCGCAAGTCCCCGATCAGGGCGGCGGTCGGGGACCGGGTCCGGCGGATGGTGGCGGTCATTGCCATCCGCGGGAATTGCGCTCGGGGCTCGAAAACAGGGCGGTTTTTCTGAGCAGCCGATGCGCAAGCTTCAAGCAATTCCAGGAAAAGTGCCTTGCGATTTTCCGTCCGGAATTGCGTAAAAGGTCAGATTAATTCCAGGAAAAGTGTTTTGCGGTTTTCCCTGAGCAAAGCGCGAAGCGCTTTTGCCAAAAATTGCGTAAGAACAAAGCCTAAAGCAGTGACAGCTGCACGCCGCTGCCATCCGGCGGCACGAACAGATCGTCGCGCAGCGGCATGCCGCGTCGCGTCAGGCCGAAACGCCTGGCGGCCATTTCGAAACGGCGGGCGATCTGCCAGGCATAGGGACCGGCGCCCTTCATGCGCTTGCCGAATTCGGCATCGTAATCCTTGCCGCCGCGCATCGAGCGCACCAGCGACATCACATGCCGGTAGCGATCCGGATAGTGCTGCAGCAGCCAGTCGCGGAAGAGCGGGCTGACTTCGAGCGGCAGCCTCAGGATGACATAGCTCGCCTCGGCGGCGCCGGCGGCCTTGGCCGATTCGAGAATGCGCTCCAGCTCGTGATCGTTCAGCGCCGGGATCAGCGGCGCGGCCATCACAGCCGTCTGGATGCCCGCTTCCGACAGCGTGTGAATGGTCTCCAGCCGGCGCGGCGGCGTGGCGGCGCGCGGCTCCATCGTCCGGGCAAGCTTGCGGTCAAGCGTGGTCACGGAGATGCCGACGCGCACCAGGTTCTTCGCCGCCATCTCCTGCAGAATGTCGAGATCCCGCAGGATCATCGCCGACTTGGTGACGATCGAGACCGGATGGTTCGCCTTGTTCAAAACCTCGAGAATACCGCGCATGATGCGCCACTCCTTCTCGACCGGCTGATAGGGGTCGGTATTGGTGCCGATCGCGATCGCCCGCACCTTGTAGCCCGGCTTGGCAAGTTCCCGCTCCAGCAGCTTTGCCGCATCCGGCTTGGCAAACAGCTTCGTCTCGAAATCCAGCCCCGCCGAAAGCCCCATATAGGCGTGTGTCGGCCGGGCGAAACAATAGATGCAGCCATGCTCGCAGCCGCGATAGGGATTGATCGAGCGGTCGAAGCCAATGTCAGGCGATTCATTACGGGTGATGGCCGTGCGCGGCTTCTCGATCTGCACGTCCGTCTTGAACGGCGGAAGCTCTTCCAGCGTCTGCCAGCCGTCGTCGAAGGTCTCGCGCTGCTGCGCCTCGAACCGCCCCGTCGGGTTCAGTCCCGCCCCACGCCCGCGTCGCCGATCGACCTCGATCCTCAGACCGGAGGACACGATCATCGCATCGGCAATATCTGCCGTATTGGCAGGCGCGAATGCGGCCTGCCCTGCAAGGGACTGCTCTCTCATCGGATTCTCCCGCGGCAAAAGCCATCGCTTCCGCCCGTTTTGATGATTAAATTCCTATCCGCAAAGCAGGAACAATGCAAGAACAAAATGCGGAAAACGCCGCTGGCAAAAATTTGTGCGGCGCATTATGAATGAGCAATGTTGACGGTTGTTCTCGAATGTCAGGATCAGGAATCTGAGCTGGCCCAGACTTTATCGGTATTGGTGGCAGGTGCCGTGGAGGGGCTTGTCAGCGATGTGATCGTGCTCGATCACTGCTCGCAGGACGGCACCTCGCGGGTCGCCGACGCCGCTGGCTGCCGTTTTCATTCGCGATGGGATATCAAGGACATCGTTCGCTCGGCCCGCGGCGAATGGCTGCTCTTCGTCGAGCCGGGCGCCCGGCCTCAGGCCGGCTGGATCGACGAGATTGCCGAATATATCGCGCTCAACAAGCTGCCGGCGCGCTTCACCGCCTCGCGCGGCTACCGGCGTCCGTTTCTCAAGCGCTTCGGCCGCGCCGTGCCGCCGCTGGAGCTCGGTCTGCTGATGCCGAAGATCCAGGCGCTGGCCACTGCCAGAAGCGGCATGGCCCTTGCCGAATTCGCCAAGGGCCAGAAGCCGCGCAAGCTCGCCAGCGAACTGATTCCCTCCTGGGTGGCGCGCGCGGCGCGGTAAGCTCTCGGTCATCCACGGCTGGCCGGTTTCCACCGCCCAAAAACCCCTCCCCAACCCCTCCCCACAAGGGGAGGGGCTATAATGCCGCGCTGACGCTATCCCTTTCACCGTCTCATCCGCAGAATCGTTGATGTTTGTCGTGGGGCGGTGCCGCGCCTAGCCCCTCCCCCTTGTGGGGAGGGGTTCTTTCGCGGCGATCGCACCCTTCCACCATCGTGCAAAAGATGGCGCCCAATAGGATTTCGCGCTATAATTCACCATGGCGCCGTCGAAGCGCCGCGCTTCGCAACGGATGGCCATGGAATGCCGGTGGACGGCAGATCAGGTCGGCGACAATCTCCTCTTCTGCCGGGTTCCCGGCGAAAGGAGGTGCGTCATGACACGCGGTAGGATCTACGGCGTACGCAATATGGTCTACGGCCTGCTGGCCGTCATATTGCCGACATTGGTGATCGCGCATCCGCATTCGGCAGCATCGCAAACGATGCTCAGTTGCGCAGGCCGATCCGATGTCGTCAATTTCCTCGACAGGAATTTTGCTGAAAAGCTGACAGCGGTCGGACTGGTCAACCAGAACGCCGTTCTCGAGGTCTATGCCGCCGAAAGCGGAACCTGGACGCTCGTCGTCACGGATGTTCGCGGCATCAGCTGCATCCTGCTGTCGGGTGACAGCTGGGAAACGATGCCGGCTCTGCCGGGCCTTGCCACATAGCCGACGCCGGTGGCAGGCAGCCTATGGTTTGGCGCCGCGTTTCAGGTGCTCGTCCAGACGCGGCATGATCTCGACGAAATTGCAGGGAACGCTGCGGTAGTCGAGCTGTCCTTTCAGGATGCCGTCCCATGCATCCCGGCAGGCGCCGGGCGAGCCCGGCAGCGCAAAGATGAAGGTGGCGTTGGCAACGCCCGCCGTGGCGCGCGACTGGATCGTCGCCGTGCCGATCTTCTCATAGGAAATACGGTGGAAGACGGCGGAAAAGCCGTCCATGCGCTTTTCGAACAAAGGCTCCAGCGCCTCGGGCGTCACATCGCGGCCGGTAAATCCGGTGCCGCCTGTGGTGATGACGACGTCGATCTCATCGCGCTCGGTCCAGGCCTTCACCCGTGCGGCGATTTTCTCGCGATCATCGGGCACGATCGCCCGGTCGACCAGCCGGTGGCCTGCTTCGGCGATCCGCGCCGCCAGTGTGTCGCCTGATTTGTCCGTCTCCGGCGTGCGCGTATCCGAGACGGTGAGGATCGCAATGCCGACGGCGATGAAGGGCCGCTTTTCGTCCAGACCTGCCATCACCTGCCTCCCGAAACCGTTTCCGTCGCCTGGACATACCAGTCGGGCCGCTCGTCGTGAAGAGCTGCCGCCGTCTCTTGTGCCGCCGCCATGGTCGCAAAAATGCCGAAACAGGTGGCGCCGGAGCCGGACATGCGGGTGAGCAGGGCGCCGCGCGCCTGCAGCATCGCCGCGATCTCCGAAATCTCCGGCACGATTGCGCGCGCCGGCGGCTCCAGGTCGTTGCGGGCAGCAGCAATCACTTCAAGCCAATCGGCACTGCCGGCAAGAGCCGGAGCGAGGCTCAGAGCCGGATTGTTCTTTGCCGCCAGCCGGCGAAAAACCTCGGGTGTCGACACACCTTTCAACGGATTGGCGAGCACCATGGCAAAGGCCGGCAGATCAGGCACGGCTTCGATCTGTTCGCCGATGCCGCGGGCAATCAGCGGCCGGCTTTCAAGACACATCGGCACGTCGGCGCCGAGCTTCAGGGCGAGGCCGGCAAGCGCTTCCACCGGTAGGCTCATGCCCCAGAGCCGCATCAGCCCGCGCAGCGCCGCGGCCGCATCGGCCGAGCCGCCGCCGATGCCGGAGGCAACAGGCAGGTTCTTTTCCAGGTGGATATGGACAGGGAAGGCGAGGGCGCCGACCGCTTCGCGCAGGAGATCGCGGGCTCGCAGCACCAGATTGGTGCCGCCGTCGCCGGCAAGCCTCTCGCCGAAACGGCCCGACAGGGTGAAAGCGTCGGCCTGCGCAGGCAGGAAGCCCAGCCGGTCGCCGCAATCGGCGAAGGTCACCAGCATATCGAGCAGATGATAGCCATCTGCCCGCTGGCCCGTCACATGCAAAGCGAGGTTGATTTTCGCGCGCGCCGCTTCGATGACGCCGAACGCCTGGGCGAGGCCCTCTTCAGGCATGCGTCTCGCCCGTCAGGATTTCTTGTCGACCGGCGGCGGGGTGACGGGTGCCGGGTCCGGCTGCTTCTTGTCGGCCGCCTTGGCATCGTCGCTGACGGCGGGCAGGCCGTTGGCGACCTTGTCCTTGATCTTCGGGATCTCGGCGGCTTCGGGCTCGGAGGCAAGCGCCCGGTTCCACTGATAGACGGCCTCGAGCTTGCGGCCGACGCGCCAATAGGCGTCACCGAGATGGTCGTTGATCGTCGCGTCGCCGGCCTTGATCTGGGCTGCCCGCTCCAATTCGTCGACGGCATCGTCGAAACGGTTGAGGCGGAAATAGGCCCAGCCGAGCGAATCGATGATGTAGCCATCGTCAGGGCGAAGCTCGACGGCTTTCTTGATCATGCCGAGACCTTCATCGAGGTTGCGATTCATGTCGATCCAGGAATAGCCGAGATAGTTCAGCACCTGCGGCTGGTCGGGATTGAGCTCCAGCGCCTTGCGGAAATTCGGCTCCGCCTGGTCCCACTTCTTCAGCCGCTCATAGGCGATGCCGCGCTGGAAGAAGACGCTCCAGTTGACGCGGCCGGGAATGGGGCCGATCGCTTCGACCGCCTTGTCGTAATTGGCGGCCATCGCCTCATAGTCCTTGGCGTCGGAGAGCACGCTGCCATAGGCGAGGTAGCTGCGGATGTCCTTCGGGTCGGAGGCGATCAGCGCCTGCAGGTGTTTGCGCGCTTCGTCCACCTTGCCGCCCTGGGCAAGGGCAAGGCCGAGCTGCAGCTCGGAGATGCGCCGCATCGGCGAATTCTCCGGCACCTTCTTGTAGAGTGCGATGGCGCGGTCCATCTGGTTCTGCTTCTCGGCGATGCCGCCGAGCAGCACCAGCGTATCGGCGCTGTTCGGATCGAGCGCATTGGCGGTCTGCAGGTAAAGCGAGACGATGTCCTCGGCGCCGTCGCGGTTCAGAGCGCCGCCGACCGAAAACAGCACGCCGGCAGCGCCTTCTTCGGCCGTCTTGACCTGCTGTTCCTGCTTTTCATCCTTCTCGATACTGTCGCGCAGCGCGTTCAGCGGCGCATAGTTCGGCAGCAGGTTGTCGCCGACGGAAACGGCGTCGAGCGCCTTCTGCTTGTTGCCTTGTGTCGCTTCGAGGCGGGCAAGCGCCATCACCGCGCGCATGAAGGTGTCGGGCGCCGTCGCACCCCCTTCCTTGTCGAGCACGGCATCGTTCAGATGCTTTCGGGCGGATTTGACGTCGCCGGTGGCGATGGCGATCGCGCCGGCATTGTAATTCTGGAAGATGCGGACCCAGTCCGGCCCCTTCATCTTCTCGACCATGGCGAGCGCATCCTTGCCGCGGCCGGCGCCGACGCGGGCCCAGGCAAGCAGCAGGTCGTTCATCATCCGGTCGAGATCGTTCGGCCCCTTATATTTGAGGATGGCCTCGGCGGTCTTGTAGTCGTCGCGGCGCACGGCATCCATGCCGCGCACGATCGTGGTGATGCGCTCGACGGAAGGATCGGCCTTCAGGTCGTCGGCATATTTGACGCCTTCCTTGATGTCGCCGTTGAGCAGCAGCGAGATCATCAGCCGCTGGCGGATCTCGGGATTGCCGGGCTCGATCTGCAGCGCCTTCTTGTAGAGTTCGATCGCCGTTTCGTAGTCGTGATCGACATCGGCCGTGCGCGCCGCAAGGAAGGCGCCGGAGAAAGTGGTAACGCTATCGGCATTGAAGCTATCGGTCTTCTCCGCATCGCCCGGCTTGGCCGCATCCTCGGCACTCACGCCGCCGACACCGCCCAGCGAAAGAACAGCGGCAAGCGCTGCGCTCGTAAGAAGACGGATGGCAAATCTCTGCCGCATTAGGAAACCTTTCTTCGACAGCGTCCCGACAATGGTGCCGGTCGCAAAAATCAGTTGTGTTCACTGATTCATAACAGGATGGCTTTTTTGAAGCGGCGCCGCAAGAAATTCAGCCTGCGATCAAGGACGTTTGATCAATTGACGCGCTCGATGCAGAAGTCGATCACTTCCATCAGGGAGGATTTCCATACCGTATCGGGAAGCGGCGCAAGCGCGTCCCTTGCGATCGTGCCGTAATGGACCGCCCGGCCGATCGTGTCGGCGAGCGTGCCGTATTTGGTGATCAGTCCCAGCGCTTTTTCGAGGTTGGCGTCGGTGCTGTTGCCGGCTTCGATCGCATCGCGCCAGAAGGCGCGCTCGTCCTCGGTGCCGCGGCGATAGGCGAGAATAACCGGCAGGGTGATCTTGCCCTCGCGGAAATCGTCGCCGACATTCTTGCCGAGATCGGCCGCCTTGCCGCCGTAGTCGAGCGCGTCGTCGACCAGCTGGAAGGCGAGCCCCAGATTCATGCCGTAGGATTTCAGCGCGTTGCGGCCGGATTTGCCGGCCTCGGCGACGATCGGCCCGACTTCGGCGGCGGCGGCAAACAGCGCTGCCGTCTTGGCGCGGATGACGGAGAGATAATCGTCCTCCGTCGTCTCCATGTTCTTGGCGACGGAAAGCTGCAGCACTTCGCCTTCGGCAATGATGCAGGCGGCGGAAGACAGAACGTCGAGCGCATCGAGCGAGCCGACATCGACCATCATGCGGAAGGCCTGGCCGAGCAGGAAGTCGCCGACCAGCACGCTTGCCTGGTTGCCCCAGATCATCCGCGCCGTCGATTTGCCGCGGCGCAGGTCGCTTTCGTCGACGACGTCGTCATGCAGCAGCGTCGCGGTGTGCATAAACTCGACCGAGGTGGCGAGCTTGACGTGGTTTTCGCCCCGATAGTCGAACAGCGAGGCGGACGCCAGCGTCAGCATCGGCCGCAGCCGCTTGCCGCCCGAGGAGATCAGATGGTTCGCCACTTCGGGGATCATCTGCACGTCGGAGCCGGCCTTGGACAGAATGAGCTGGTTCACCCGCTCCATATCCGCCCTGGTGAGATCGACCAATGGCTTGATGGATGCCAGTTTGTTTTTGCTTTCTTCAAGCGGTATGACCACGCCCAACGACCCGGACTCCTGTTCATTCTTTGCATCCGACAATAGAAAGGGGCGATGGACGCGGCAAGGGGTGAATTGTCGCGCAAGGCGAAATTGGAAGGAAAACGACGGCAAATGCATGAACTTATCCGCGCCAACGACCCCGTTCTGCTTTCCTTTGCCGAGAGCTTGATGAAGGATGCGGGCATTCACTGCTTCATCGCCGATCAGGGCATGAGCGTGCTGGAAGGCTCGCTCGGCATGCTGCCGCGCCGTCTGCTGGTGGATGAGGAGATGGCCGATCAGGCGCGCCGCATCCTGATCGACGCCGGTCTCGGCGGCGAATTGCGCGACAGAACGTGAGCGGGCGATGACCGGCGAGCCTGCCCAAACCATCGATGCCTTCCATCGCGGCGCCTTCCATCTGGTGCAGCCGAAGGGCAGGGGCCATCGCGCCGGCATGGACGCGATGCTGCTTGCCGCTCTCGTCGCCGACGATCGCCCCATCAGGGTCGCCGATCTCGGCGCCGGCGCCGGTGCGGCCGGCCTTGCCGTCGCCTCGCGGCTTGCCGATGCTGAGGTGGTGCTCTTCGAGCGTTCGGCTGAAATGGCCGATTATGCCCGCCGCAGCATCCTCCTGCCGGAAAATGCCCATCTCGCCGGCCGCCTCAGTGTCGTCGAGGCGGATGTGACGCTGACCGCCAAGGCGCGCAACGATGCCGGCCTCATCGATGAGAGCTTCCACCACGTCATCATGAACCCGCCCTTCAACGACGCCGGCGACCGGCGCACGCCGGATGCGCTGAAGGCCGAAGCCCATGCGATGACCGACGGCCTGTTCGAAAGCTGGATCCGCACGGCGGGTGCGATCATGATCCCGGGCGGGCAATTGTCGTTGATCGCCAGACCCGAATCGATCGCCGAGATCGTTACCGCCTGCGGCCGGCGCTTCGGCGGCATCGAGATCACGGCGATCCATCCGCGCGCCGGCGAAAACGCCGTGCGTATCCTGGTGACGGGTATCAAGGGGTCGAGGGCGCGGCTGTCGCTGCGCGCGCCTTTGATCATGCACGAAGAGGGGAGCCACAAGTTCTCCCCTCTCGTCGATGATTTCAACAATGGCCGGGCCGCCTATGCCAGGCTTCGATCCACAGCAGCTAGCCGGTGACGAAGTCGAAGAGCAGCTTGACGTTCAGCCCGGCAATCACGACCGCGATCACATAGGCGATGCCGCTCAGCCAGCGCGGTGCAACGAGTTCGCCCATTTTGGCTTTGCTCGCGGTGAACATCACGAGCGGGAAGACGGCGAAGGAAAGCTGCAGGCTGAGCACCACCTGCGTGAGGATCAAAAGCTGCGCCGTGCCCTGGTCGCCGTACCAGATGGTGACGATTGCCGCCGGGACGATGGCGATCGCCCGGGTGATCAGCCGGCGCACCCATGGCTGCAGCCGGATCTTGAGGAAACCTTCCATGACGATCTGGCCGGCAAGCGTCGCCGTCACCGTCGAGTTGAGGCCGCAGCACAGAAGCGCGATGCCGAACAGCGTCGGCGCGATGGCCAGGCCCAGCAGCGGCGACAGCAGCGAATGGGCCTCGCCGAGTTCGACGATGTCGGTCCTGCCATGCGCATTGAAAGCGGCGGCCGCCAGGATCAGGATCGAAGCGTTGATCAGCAGCGCGAAGCACAGCGCCACCGTCGAGTCGATCGTCGCATAGGTCAGCGCCTCTTTCTTTTCGGGAACCGTATGGCCGTACGCCCGCGTCTGCACGATGCCGGAGTGGAGGTAGAGATTGTGCGGCATGACGGTCGCGCCGAGAATGCCGAGCGCCAGATAGAGCATCTCCGGATTGGTGACGATCTCGGTCGTCGGGAAGAAGCCGGTGACGACGGCGCCCCATTGCGGGTCGGCCAGCAGGATCTGCACGCCGAAGCAGATCGCGATGACGCCGAGCAGGGCGATGATGAAGGCCTCCACCCAGCGGAAGCCGAGTTTCTGCAGGAAGAGAATGACGAAGACATCGAGCGCGGTGATCAGCACGCCGAGTTCGAGCGGGATGCCCATCAAGAGGTTGAGGCCGATCGCCGTGCCGATCACCTCGGCGATGTCGGTGGCGATGATGGCGATCTCTGCAAAGGCCCAGAGCGGCACCGAAACCCATTTCGGAAAAGCGTCGCGGCAGGCCTGCGCAAGGTCGCGGCCCGAGGCGATCGCCAGACGCGCGCAGAGCGCTTGCAGCACGATCGCCATCAGGTTGGAAAGCAGCGCGACGGTCAGCAGCGCATAGCCGAACTTCGAGCCGCCGGCGAGCGAAGTCGCCCAGTTGCCCGGGTCCATGTAGCCGACGGCGACCATGTAGCCCGGCCCGGCGAAGGCCGCCGCCCGCCGCCACCTGGAGCTGTGACGCCCGGTTCCGATCGTGCGGTAGACGTCCGACAGCGACCCTTCTCCGCGTTCGTGCCGCCAGCCGCTTGTGGCATTCGGATTCAGGGCGTCCATGCGATTTCCACCTGTTTATCTCAACTGCACTATGCCGAATTAGAATGATAATGCAAGTCATTCGCAACAACAAAATCAATCCGATGTTTTCGGGCCTAATGTTTTCGAGAACGCGGCCATTGCGTTTGTCGTTCCAGCGCATACATGGATGCCGATCGCGGATTGACGATCGGGACGACCTGAAGCGAAGGATTGGAAATGGCCGGATTGTTGAGAAAGCTGCTGCCGAAACGGTTCCGCAAGGACGGCATCACCATCCCGGTCGTCCGGCTGCAAGGCGCGATCGTCAGCGGCGGCGGCCCGTTCCGGCCGGCCCTCAATCTCGCCAATATCGCTCCGGTTCTGGAAAAAGCCTTCGCCATGAAGGACGCGCCGGCGGTCGCCATCTCAATCAATTCACCGGGCGGCTCGCCCGTCCAGTCCCGCCTGATCTTCACCCGCATTCGCGAGCTCGCCCGCGAGAAGCAGAAGAGGGTGCTGGTCTTCGTCGAGGACGTCGCCGCCTCAGGCGGTTACATGATCGCCCTTGCCGGTGACGAGATTATCGCCGACGCCACCTCGATCGTCGGCTCGATCGGCGTCGTCTCCGGCGGTTTCGGCTTTCCCGAGCTCCTGAAGAAGATCGGCGTCGAACGCCGCGTTTATACCGCCGGCGAGAACAAGGTAATCCTCGATCCGTTCCAGCCAGAAAAGGAAAAGGACATCGAGTATCTGAAGAGCCTGCAGCTCGAAATCCACCAGGTCTTCATCTCGATGGTGCGCGAGCGTCGCGCCGGCAAGCTGAGGGACGATGCCGCGGTCTTCTCAGGCCTGTTCTGGAGCGGCACCCGCGGCCTCGAACTCGGCTTGGTCGACGGCCTCGGCGACATGCGCCAGGAGTTGAAGCGGCGCTATGGCCAGAAGACGAAGCTGGAGCTCGTCACCGCCGGCCGCGGCCTGTTCGGCCGCCGAATTCCGGGCGTGTCGCCGGTTTCGTTCGAAGCGGCGGCATCCGGCCTTGCGACAGGGCTTGTCGAAGCGGCCGAAGAAAGAGCATTGTGGAGCCGTTTCGGGCTTTGAGGAAGGCGGAAGAGGGGAATGGCGCAGCTTATCACGATCCTGGTGCTGGTCTTCTCGGCCTGGTGGCTCTACCGCCGCTTCGTCTCCGATGCCCGCAAGCTCGCCGAAAAATCCCGCCGCGCCGAAAAGGAACGCCAGACCGGGGCGATCGGCACATTGGTCAAGGATCCCGTGACCGGGGAATACCGGCTGAAGCGGGATGAGGAATAAAATTAAGGGCGTCGCCACTGCTCTGCCCTATCCGGCATCCTAGACCCCTCCCCACAAGGGGGAGAGGCTTAACTTGCCGCACCCGCGTTCCAGATATTCGACGTTTCGGGAGGAGCGAGGCGGGCGCTCCGGGTTAGTCCTTCCCCTTGTGGGGAGGGGTTGGGGAGGGGTCTTAGATCTCGCGACCGCCGCAAAACCCTTGACCCCTGCCGCCCTCCATGGCACCTGTCGCGCCGATAATCCCCACGCAATCGGTGCCGTTTCATGTCAGCCATCCCAGACCATATGAACCCGAAGCGCTCGTTCCAGGCGCTGATCCTGACCCTGCATAGCTACTGGGCGGACAAGGGTTGCGCGGTGCTGCAGCCCTATGACATGGAAGTCGGCGCCGGCACCTTTCACCCGGCGACCACGCTACGCGCCCTCGGGCCGAAGCCGTGGAAGGCGGCCTATGTCCAGCCGTCGCGGCGCCCGTCGGACGGCCGCTATGGCGAAAACCCCAACCGGCTGCAGCATTATTACCAGTATCAGGTCATCCTGAAGCCGAACCCGCCCAATCTGCAGGAGCTCTATCTCGGTTCGCTGGCGGCGATCGGCCTCGATCCGCTGCTGCACGACATCCGTTTCGTCGAGGACGACTGGGAAAGCCCGACGCTCGGCGCCTGGGGGCTCGGCTGGGAGTGCTGGTGCGACGGCATGGAGGTGTCGCAGTTCACCTATTTCCAGCAGGTCTGCGGCATCGAATGCGCGCCGGTCGCCGGCGAACTGACCTATGGCCTCGAACGCCTCGCCATGTATGTCCAGGGCGTCGACAATGTCTACGACCTGAACTTCAACGGCCGCGAGGGCGACGAAAAGATCAGCTATGGCGACGTCTTCCTGCAGGCCGAGCAGGAATATTCCCGCCACAATTTCGAATTCGCCAATACCGAGATGCTGCATCGCCACTTCGTCGACGCGGAGAAGGAATGCCGGGCGCTGCTCGATGCCGGCGCTCCCGGCGACAATGCCAACCAGCGCCTGCACAAATGCGTCTTCCCGGCCTATGACCAGTGCATCAAGGCCAGCCATGTTTTCAACCTGCTCGATGCCCGCGGCGTCATCTCGGTCACCGAGCGCCAGAGCTATATCCTGCGGGTGCGCACCCTCGCGAAAGCCTGCGGCGAAGCCTTCCTGCTGACCGATGCCGGCGGCGTCAATCTGGGCAAAGAGGCGGCGTGACGCAGAATCCTGCCAGCCGTATCGTCCATATCAATGGCTGGCCAGGCACCGGGAAGCTGACTGTCGGCCGCTTGCTGGCGAAAAGCCTCGGCGCCCGCCTCATCGACAATCACATGCTGCTCAATCCGGCCGAAGCTCTTTTCGCCCGCAGCAACCCTCTGCATGCATCACTGCGTGAGCAGATTCGGCGAGCGGTTTTCGACCATGCCGTGCGCGCCGATCCGGCTGACAGTTTCGTCTTTACCGATGCTCTTGCGGATGACGAGCATGATAGTGCGATGTTCTCCTGGTATCCCGATCTGGCGGCCGCCAGAGGCGCGGATCTGGTCGCGGTTCTCCTCGATTGCGCGCCGGAGGAGAATGCCAGGCGCCTCATCTCTTCCGGCCGATCCGAGGCCCTCAAGCTGACGGATACGGCGAGGCTGCAACAGCTCCGGGCAAACTATAAATTATTGCGTGGACTGGCTGAACACACCGTCGAAATTGACACGACGGACCTTTCGCCGGAGCGGACGGCGGCCCGAATTCTCGCGCATATCGGTGTTTGACGACAGCCATAAAAGCCGCCCCGAAAAAAACCACTGCTTCCGCGACAGCGCTTCTTTTGCGCGAACCGCTCGACCACTATCTTATCGGTGTTTCGATCAGGTATAGATTCGGTCTGTCTTTTGAAAAGCGCTATTTTTTATTTCAAAATCGCATTCGAAAACTGCGCAACCGGGATGCTGCGCTTTTTCTCGTGGCTTGTCTCATGCGCAATGCTTGTGCTGCTGACGTCATGCAGCGATTTTGACAACGAGTTCACCGTCCAGTCGGCAAACACCACGATCGAAGTCTCCACCGACGGCACTGCCTTCGTGTCCGAAAGTTTCGACCTCTTGGTCAAGAGGGCGGTAAATTACGGCGGCGTTTACGTTGATATCCCTCAACGTTTCAAGGATGCGTCAGGTGGTATTCATTGGCGAGACTTCGAACTGGCCGCAGCCCGGCGTGACGGACAAGACGAATACTATTCCCGGGAACATAATGTGCCGGGCCACTCGATTTACATAGGAGCAGAGCATTGCAAAGGCTGCTCTGCAGATCTGCCCACCGGCCTTACAAAGATCCAGATCGCCTACTGGCTCGGACGCCTCGTTCGTCAGGAAGGCGACCGCGAGGTTCTCTTCCTGCCGGCCTATATGGGCCGCGTGCACGGCCAGGGAGCGAAAAAAACGCTTACTCTGAAGCTGCCGCCGGGCGGAACGTTACGCCCCGCGCAACAGGGTCGGGCGGCGGCCTATGCCATCATGCGCAGCGCACCCAATGAGATCTTGGTGTCTATTCCAGCAGGCAAAGGGGATCGAGTCCTGCCGGACATTGAGATCGAATATCCCGCAGGGACCTTTGTGACCCTAACGAGCGGCAAGCGGGTACAGTGGTGGCTTTCCGATCACTTTCTCCCATTCCTCAGCATTTTAGGGCCGCTGATCGTCGGTCTGGTCGTTATCCTCAAATTTCGACCGTCATGGCTTGTGCCTGCACCACTGATAACTGTCGACACCAAAATGACGGAAAGCATATCCCCTGCTCTGGCAGCCTATCTGTTCCGGGGCTGGAAGGCAGATGCGGCAAAGGCGGCCTTCATGGCGTCTGTCTGTCATCTCGCAGTCAAGCGAACGCTTCGCATTTCCAGCCTGGGTGAGGATGCTGAGGCCTCGGACTTATTGGCAAAGCAAGACCGAAGGAAGAGCAAGGCGGGTCGCGCCAAATGGTATGATCTTCCGGCTGCGACGCGCTTGGTATTCGGCGGCATTGCAAAGGAGCCGCCAGTCGGCGATCGGCGCAGAGTTAAAAATGCCCGGCCTGATGTGAGAGATGAATTGCACAGAACAATCACTGAGGAATATCAGAAGATCAGAGGCATAGATCGGTGGACCTTGTCGGCTGCAGCCTCCATTTTGGCTCTCGGCATTGCCGTCGCCTCTTTCTCAGGCCTTTTTCTTTTTTCCGCGGCCATCTCAGGGTTATTGCTCACTGTTTTTCTCGTGGTTGCGATGTTCCGCCATCCAGAGCGGTTTCCCGTGGCCACCGGCACCTTCGAGCAGTTCAAACAGGCGATGAGTTTGATGGTGGGTCTTCCGATGATGGCGATTGTTGCACTTGTCTATATCGGCACGACTGAGGTGATCAGCGAGCAGTGGCCATATCTAATGGCGATCTTGCTGCACATTGTCGGCGTGATCGCCGTCTTGGCGATGCTGCGCATACCAACTCCGAAGCAGCGGCAGATCCAGAATAATATGCTCGTTTTGAACCGTTATATCAGCGGCGAGATAGGCGGCCCGGCAATGTCGGTCGAATGCTACGAGCATTATCTGCCTTTCGCCGTTGCGCTCGACATCGAACATCGTTGGACTGAACGCTTCAATCTCTGGCGAGAAAGCCAGAAGATGGATGCTTATGCTCCGGATTGGCTGATAACCACTTAAACACAAGGGTATTCGTCGAAGTCTCGTGGAAGCTGCGAAGAATTGTTTCGCCAAGATGACTTTGTCATGCCGAATCACTAACGTGCGATGATCAAATCGGGGAGCCCATCTGCATGTATGTAATACTCGCAATTATCGTTGTCGTCGCACTCTACATCGTCTTCATCTACAACGGCCTGGTTCGCTCGCGGCAGATGGCGGAGGAAGCCTGGTCGGGCATCGACGTGCAGCTGAAGCGCCGCGCCGATCTGATCCCGAACCTGATCGAGACGGTCAAGGGTTATGCCGCCCACGAAAAGTCGACGCTCGAAGAGGTGGTTGCGCTCCGCAACAAGGCGCAGGCCGTGCCAGCAGGTGATGTCGCCGGCAGGGCGCAGGCGGAAGGGTTGCTCGGCCAGGCGCTCGGCCGTGTCATCGCGCTTGCCGAAGCCTATCCCGATCTCAAGGCCAACCAGAATTTTGCCGAGCTGCAGGCTTCGCTCGAAACCATGGAAGGCGAGCTGCAGATGGCGCGGCGTTATTACAATGGCGCGGCGCGCGACCTGAACGTCAAGGTCGAAAGCTTCCCCTCCAATCTCGTCGCCGGCCAGTTCGGTTTTGCCAAGCGGGACTATTTCGAAATCACCAACGAGGCCGATCGCGCTGTCCCCAGCGTCAAATTCTGACGATCCGGCATTTTGCCTTTGCAAGAAAGCGATTAAGAGCAAGGGCAGATTGCGGCCGGCAATGGTCGCTCCATGGAAGAAACAACATGACACCTACAGCCAAACTCACGATCATCCCGCCGGGCGGGCCGCTTTCGGGCCGCGCCATGCCGCCGGGCTCGAAGTCGATCACCAATCGGGCGCTGCTGCTCGCCGGCCTTGCCAAGGGCACGAGCCGGCTGACCGGTGCGCTGAAGAGCGACGATACGCGCTATATGGCCGATGCGCTGCGCGCCATGGGCGTTTCGATCGACGAACCCGACGACACCACCTTTGTCGTCACCGGCAGCGGCAGGCTCCAACCGCCGAAGGCGCCGCTCTTTCTCGGCAATGCCGGCACGGCGACGCGCTTCCTGACGGCCGCCGCCGCCTTGGTCGATGGCACCGTCGTCGTCGATGGCGACGAACATATGCGCAAGCGCCCGATCGGCCCGCTGGTCGAGGCGATGCGCACGCTCGGTATCGACGTGACATCAGAAACCGGCTGCCCGCCGGTCACCGTCAAAGGCACCGGCCGCTTCCAGGCTGACCGCATCCGCATCGATGGCGGCCTCTCCAGCCAGTATGTCTCGGCGCTGCTGATGATGGCGGCCGGCGGCGACCGGCCGGTCGATATCGAACTTGTCGGCGAGGATATCGGCGCGCTCGGTTATATCGATCTGACCACGGCGGCGATGAAGGCCTTCGGCGCCAGGGTCGAAAAGACCAGCCCCGTCACCTGGCGCGTCGAGCCGACCGGCTACAGCGCCGCCGACTTCATCGTTGAGCCCGATGCCTCGGCCGCCACCTATCTCTGGGCCGCCGAAATCCTGACCGGCGGCGCGATCGATCTCGGTGTTCCCGCCGACGCCTTTTCGCAGCCGGATGCGCGCGCCTACGACATGATCGCCCGTTTTCCGCAGCTGCCCGCCGAAATCGACGGGTCGCAGATGCAGGATGCGGTTCCCACGCTTGCCGTGCTCGCCGCCTTCAACGAGACGCCGGTCCGCTTCGTCGGTATCGCCAACCTGCGCGTCAAGGAATGCGACCGCATTCGGGCGCTTTCCTCCGGCCTCAACCGCATCCTTCCCGGCCTTGCCCGCGAAGAGGGCGACGATCTGATCGTAAAGTCCGATCCGGCCCTTGCGGGAAAACGCCTGCCGGCCGAGATCGACAGCTTCGCCGATCACCGCATCGCCATGAGCTTCGCGCTTGCCGGGCTGAAGATCGACGGCATTACCATTCTCGATCCCGATTGTGTCGGCAAGACCTTCCCCGCCTACTGGCGGACGCTCGCCACCCTCGGCGTGACCTATCGGGACAAGGATTGACGAGAAGCAGCCGAGGCTGCCGGCGGGGAGACAGGGATGGGGCGTCGGTTTTTCGGGTTTTGTTTTGCACTGCTGCTGATGCTCGCCGCTCCGGCGGCCTTCGCCGCCGAGGTCATCGACAGTTTCGCCTCCGACATTGCGCTGGAAAAGAACGGCGCGATGACGGTGACGGAAACGATTACCGTCAATGCCGAGGGCAACCGGATCAATCACGGCATCTTCCGTGATTTTCCGCTCTATTTCACCGATGCCGGGGGCCGTCGCCGCAGCGTCGATTTCGATATGGTCTCGGTCAAGCGCGACGGTGCGGACGAGCCCTGGCACACGGAGTCGATTTCGGGCGGCATCCGCATCTATGCCGGTTCGGCCGAGGTGACGGTGACGCCGGGGCGCCATCGCTACGTCTTCACCTACAAGACCGACCGTCAGATCCGCTATTTCGCCGATCACGACGAACTCTACTGGAACGTCACCGGCAATGGCTGGATCTTTCCGATCCGCTCGGCCACCGCGATGGTACGGCTGCCGCCGGGTGTCGCAGCCACGGACACGATCTTCTTCACCGGTCCTCAGGGCGCGACGGGAAAGAATGCCCGGGTCGGCCAAACTCCGGCCGGCCTCGTCTTTGCCACCACCGCGCCGCTCGATGCCAAGGAGGGCCTGACCTTTGCGATCCGCATGCCGAAGGGATCGATCGATCCGCCGAGCGCCGATATGGAAAGCACCTGGTGGCTCAAGGACAACCGCAATTATTTCATCGGCTTCGGCGGCCTGATCCTGGTCTTTGCCTATTACCTCAGAGCTTGGCTGAAGGTCGGCCGCGATCCCGCCCGCGGCGTCGTCGTGCCGCGCTGGGACGCGCCTGAGGGCATCTCTCCGGCGCTGGTCAATTACATCGACAATAAGGGTTTCTCCGGCGGAGGCTGGACGGCGCTTGCTTCAACCGCGCTCAATCTTGCGGTCCGCGGCTACGTCAAGCTTGAAGACCTGAAGAATTCGATCGTCATCCAGGGCACCGGCAAAGCGCTCGGCAAGGAAAAATTCCAGGCCGGCGAGACCGAGCTCCTGAAAGCCGCCGGCGGCGCAGGCAGGACGCTGACGATCGACAAGGCCAACGGCGAGCGGGTCAAATCGGTCGGCCAGGCCTTCCGCTCGGCGATCGAGAAGGAGCACCGCGGCAAATATTACAATTCCAACCTCGGCTACACCACCGGCGGCATCGCGCTCAGCGCCGCCGCCCTGGTGGCGCTGTTCGTCTTCGGCTCGCTGGAACCGGAGACGATCGCGCTGATGCTGATCCCGACCGCCATCGCGGTTTTCGTCGCCGTCTTCGTCGCCGGTTTCATGCGGTCGATGCATCGTGGCACGTCGCTGTTCGGCAAAATCATTGCCATCATCGCCACGGCGATCGGCGTTTTCGTCGGCATCAGCATTCTTGCGGTCGTCATCCTGGCGCTTGCCTCGTCGCTGGTGGAACTGCACGAAACGCCGATGCTCTTTGCCGTCGGCGGCATCGTGCTGCTCAACATCCTCTATTTCTTCATCATGGGCGCGCCGACCCCGCTCGGCGCCAGGATGATGGACGGTATAGATGGCCTGCGCCAATATCTGACGCTGGCCGAGAAAGACCGGATGAATACGGCAGGCGCGCCGCAGATGTCGCCGCAGCATTTCGAGACGCTGCTGCCCTATGCGGTGGCGCTCGGCGTCGAAAAACCCTGGTCGCGTACTTTTGAGACCTGGCTCGCCGCTGCCGCTGCCGGTGCGGCCGCAGCCTATGCGCCGGCCTGGTATTCCGGCGATTTCAACAGCGGCAGCTTTTCCGACCGTGTCGGCGGCTTCTCCTCGTCGATGGCCTCGACCATCGCTTCGACGATCCCTTCGCCGCCGCCCTCGAGTTCATCCTCCGGTTTTTCCGGCGGCGGCTCGTCCGGCGGAGGTGGCGGTGGCGGGGGAGGCGGGGGCTGGTAAGCTTTCCCGCTTGACCTTTCGGCGCTTGCCCCTTAACCGCCAGAGGCAAAAGGAAAGGGTGGCGCATGAAGGTTCTGTTGATCGGATCGGGCGGACGCGAGCATGCGCTCGCCTGGAAGCTGGCGCAATCGCCGTTGATGACGGAATTCTACGCCGCGCCCGGCAATCCCGGCATTGGCGAACACGCCGTGCTCGTGCCTATCAATATCGAGGATCATGAAGCGGTCGCCGCTTTCTGCAAGGAGAAGGCGATCGATTTCGTCGTCGTCGGCCCCGAGGCGCCGCTTGTCGCCGGCCTCGCCGACCGGCTGCGCGCCGATGGCCTTGTGGTTTTCGGCCCCTCGGCCGGCGCTGCCCAGCTCGAAGGTTCCAAGGGCTTCACCAAGGATATCTGCGCCCGCTACGGAATTCCCACCGGCGCCTACCAGCGCTTCAACAATGCACCGAAGGCCAAGGCCTATATCCGCGCTCAGGGCGCGCCGATCGTCGTCAAGGCCGATGGTCTTGCCGCCGGCAAGGGCGTGACGGTGGCGATGACGCTGGATGAGGCGCTTGATGCGGTCGACGACTGCTTCGAGGGCGCCTTTGGCGCCGCCGGCGCCGAAGTTGTCGTCGAAGCCTATCTCGACGGCGAGGAAGCGAGTTTCTTCTGCCTCTGCGACGGGAAGAACGCGCTGCCGCTGGCAACCGCCCAGGATCACAAGCGGGTGGGTGAGGGCGATACCGGCGTCAATACAGGCGGCATGGGCGCCTATTCGCCGGCGCCTGTCATGACCGCCGACATGGTCGAGCGCACCATGAAGGAGATCATCGAGCCGACGATCCGCGGCATGGCCGAGAGCGGCCATCCCTTCTCCGGCGTGTTTTTCGCCGGGCTGATGATCACGGAGAAGGGTCCGGAGCTCATCGAATATAATGTTCGCTTCGGCGATCCCGAATGCCAGGTGATGATGATGCGGCTGAAGAGCGATCTGCTGCCGCTGCTGCTCGCCACGGCCAACGGCACGCTCGACCAGGTGAGCGCCGAGTGGAGCGATGATCCGGCCCTCACCGTCGTCATGGCCTCGAAGGGCTATCCCGTCGCTTATGAAAAGAACACGCCGATCCTTTCGTTGCCTGAGGCAGGCGAGGGTGAGAAGGTGTTTCATGCCGGCACGGGTCTGAAGGACGGCGCATTGGTTGCGACCGGCGGCCGCGTGCTGAACGTCACCGCGTCAGGCGGCACGGTAGCCGAGGCCAAGGACCGCGCCTATGCGCTGCTCGACAGGGTGACGTGGGAAAACGGCTTCTCCAGGCGCGACATCGGCTGGCGGGCGATCGAGCGCGAAACGGCCGCAGGCACTGCATAATTCCTTAAATCGGAATCGATTTAAGGACAAAATTATGCAGCATTCAGAGTGCTACAGCGTCCTTTTGCGCGTCTGAAAAGACGCGCGGCGCTGTAGAGTATAAATCGCCGCGTTCTTTAAAACTTTACCTTTTCCCCTGACGGGATGGAAACAAAGCTGCGCTATACCGCTCCCATAGTGAGACGGAGGTGCGTTGATGCGTCAGATTTTCCTCGGTGCGGCAATCCTGCTGATGGCAGGGTCGGCAATGGCCTCCTCGATCGAGGTGGTCGGCAAGACAGCGCCGCGGACTGACGGCAGCATCGTCACCGAACGCTGTGCCGATTGCCCGCCGCTCCAGGCCGAACTCGTCAAAAAGGACTATACGGTGCCGGAGCTGAAGCCCGGCGTCCTCCAGGCGAGTGAAGTCCGCGATGTCGGCGGCGAAAAGAAGATCTATCGCACCGAAGGCTGGATGGGCGGCTCGCCCGTCGTCTTCGTCAGCAAGGCGACCCCGGAAGCGATGATCGCCGCCGCGCCTTCAGCCCCATCCGCGGATGGCATCGATATGAGCGCGACGACCGCGGCTGTCATCGGCGGCGATGCCAGGCCTGTTGTGGCCGGCATGGCGGAACAACCGGCCGCCCTGAACGTTTCCGAATTCAAGCTGCGTTTCTAAAGTTCCCTGCCCCGGCCCGATCAAGGTTTCGATCGTTTGGGGTTCCACCTCGGGTGGACCGAATGCACCCTCGAAGAGAAGCGGGGGTGCATTCTTACTTTGAGACGCTCTTTGAAAAACGATCGGTCTATGACCAGCGGATCAAAGTCCGGCGTTTTCCGCTTAATTCCCACCCCAGATTTTTAGGGAAACTTTGCATCGTTTTTCGTTAAATTAAAGCTTTCTTATGGGATAAGCGGTGATGCTTCCTCGCCGGTCGCAGCATGTTATTTAGCAGCGGTAGACGCGTCGTCCCTTCGGCGTGCTCGCACAGGCGGTAGAAGACCGCACCGGAATGTACTTTGCCGTTCCCGTTGCGAGGAATCATGAAAAATCTGAAAATATCGAAGCAGCTCATATTGCTGGTCGTCGGCCTGATGATCGCCTTTGCGGTGGCCACGTCCCTGCAGATCCGCTCCTCGGTCGATGCGATCTACAAGGAGCGTTATGACATGCTCCGCGCCGAGGTTCAGTCGGCGGTTTCCGTTCTCAAGCTTTACCAGGCCAAGGTCACCGCCGGCGAAATGACGCTCGAGGATGCCCAGAAGCAGGCCTACGCCACCGTCAACGGAATGAAATACGATCCGGACGGCTATTTCTTCGGCTATAGCTACGACGTCCAGATGATGTTTCACTACGACGCCGCGAAAGTCGGGCAGAACCTGAAGGGGCAGGCGGACAGCAAGGGCAAGCTCTATCGCGAAGAACTGGTCAAGCTCGGCCAGCAGGGCGGCGGTCTCGTCGAATTTTATTCCACCAGCAAACCGGGCCAGCCGGCCGGCGATTACCGCAAGACGGCCTATGGACAGGCCTTCGAGCCCTGGAAAGTCGTCGTCGTCACCGGCGTCTACATGGACGATCTCGATGCGCAGATAGACAGCACGATCCTGACCGCGCTCTCCGGCAGCATCGTTCTGTTCTTTCTTGCCATGGCCGCCGCCTATTTCATCATCCGCGGCATATCGGGCCCTCTCAACAACGTCCATGCCGCCCTGCAGGCGGTGGCCGAAGAGGATGTTTCCATCGCCATCCCGCATACGGCCATGAACAATGAAATCGGGAAGATGGCGAAAGCCACGCTGGCGCTGCAGGAAAAGATCCGCGAACGCCATGCGATGTCGGATCGCGAGGCGGCCCAGCAGCTGGCGCTGGAAAACGAGCGTGAAAACAATCAGCGCCAGCAGCAGGACGAGACAGCCCTCCAGGCCCGTGTGGTGGCGACGATCGGCCAGGCGCTGGAGATGATCGCTCGCGGCGACCTCACCGTGCGCTGCGCCGATCTCGGCCAGAAATATGCCGCCCTGCGCGACAACTTCAACGATGCACTGTCGCATCTCGAAGCCGCCATGGCCAAGGTCAGCGCCAAGGGCAGCGATATCGGCACCAGCAAGGAAGAGATCCGCCGTGCCTCCAACGAGCTGTCGCAGCGCACCGAGCGCCAGGCCGCCAGCCTCGAGGAAACCTCGGCGGCCCTCGACGAACTCACCGTCGCCGTCCGCCAGACGGCCGATGGCGCCCACGAAGCCAGCAAGCGTGTCCACTCGGTCAGCACCGAAGCCACCCATAGCGATGCGATCGTCGGCCAGGCGATCGAGGCGATGAGCGGCATCGAGAAGTCGTCATCGGAGATCACCAAGATTATCGGCGTCATCGACGAGATCGCCTTCCAGACCAACCTCCTGGCGCTGAATGCCGGTGTCGAGGCGGCCCGTGCCGGCGAATCCGGCAAGGGCTTTGCGGTCGTCGCCCAGGAAGTGCGCGAACTTGCTCAGCGCTCTGCCGCTGCCGCCAAGGAGATCAAGGACCAGATCGCCCGCTCCTCCAGCCAGGTCGACCACGGCGTCCGCTTGGTCGGCGAGGCAGGCGAGGCGCTGAAGCGCATCTCCGACCAGATCAAGGCCGCCAACGAAATCGTCGCCAAGATCGCCCACAGCGCCTCCGAACAGGACACGACGCTGCGCTCGATCTCATCGTCGATGAACCAGCTCGACGCGGCCACCCAGCAGAACGCCGCCATGGCCGAGGAAACCACGGCATCGGCCGAAACGCTCGCCAGTGACACCGACGAGCTGATCGACCTGATCCGCGGCTTCCGCGTCAGCGGCGAAAGCGCCGCCCCGGCCATGCATCAAGGTCGTCGCGCCGCTTAAACGGCGTCGGGACGACAGGCATTCGTATTGCCAAACAACACAGCCGCCGGTTCTCCGGCGGCTGTGTTGTTTTAGACGCCGACTGGAGCCAAAAATCACGCGAAGCGCGTGCGGCATGGATACTCGGGTCAAGCCCGAGTATGACGGAGGGTGGGGGTAAGGAGCGGCAAGAGGCGAGAGGTCCGGAGGAGTTTCAGCGAAATCGAGCGGGCGGCTTTGACCGGGAATGAGGCAGACAGCGGCAATTCCAACAATACCACCACGCACGTCGCTATTTAACGCATGCGTTCCCCCACCCTCCGTCGTCCTCGGGCTTGACCCGAGGACCCATGGCCGCAAGCACTGCGTCTCCCTCAAGCACCCAGCCGAAACCCGGCTCTCACCCCGAAATCTTCGAGAAATCCGCCACCGTTCCCGTCGCCTGACGGATCAGCCGCAGCAAAGCGAGGCGGTTGGCGCGGATGGCGGCGTCCTCGTCGTTGACGAGCACGTCTTCGAAGAAGCGGTCGACCGGGCCGCGCAGCTTGGAAAGGGCTGCCATCGCCGAGCGGAAATCTTCCCCGGCGACGGCGTCAGCCGCTTCTTTCGATGCACTGGAAATCGCCGCGAACAGCTCCTTCTCGGCGTCGAGCTTCAGCAGCGCTGCCGAAACGCCGTCGGCGATCACGGTGCCCTTCTTTTCTTCGGCGGCAAGCAGTTGCGTGGCGCGCTTGGTGCCGGCGAGCAGGTTCTTGCCGTCCTCCGAGGTGATGAAGGCGGTCAGCGCTTCGACGCGGCGCGCCACCATCAACAGGTCGTCGGCATCTGAAGTCAGCACGGCGTCGATGAGGTCGTGGCGGGCACCCTGGTCGCGCAGATAGACCTTGAGGCGGTCGTGGAAGAAGGAGAGGAGGTCGAAGAAAGTCTCGGCCGGATCGCCTGCGAATGCAAACACCGCCTCGCCGCTCGTCTTGGCGAGCAGCGACGTCCGGCTCATGATCTTCAGCAGCGGCAGCCTGACATTGCGCTCCAGCAGGATCCTGACGACGCCGAGAGCGGCACGGCGCAGCGCGAAGGGATCCTTCGAGCCCGTCGGCTTTTCGCCGATCGCCCAGAAGCCGATAAGCGTGTCCAGTTTGTCGGCGAGCGCGACGGTGATCGCGACCTTGTCGGCGGGAACACGATCGGATGGGCCTTGCGGCTTGTAATGATCTTCGATGGCCGCGGCAACCGAGGCATTCTCACCCTGCAGCCCCGCATATTTGCGGCCCATCAGGCCCTGCAGTTCCGGGAATTCCCCGACCGCTTCGGTGCGCAGATCGGCCTTGGCGAGCACGGCGGCGCGATCGGTGAGCGCCGTATCCGCGCCAGTGATCTTTGCCAATTCACCGGCCAGTGCGCGGATGCGGGCGACGCGCGCGCCCTGCGTGCCGAGCTTGGCATGGAAAGTCACGTCGAGCGCATCGAGCTTGGCCATACGTTGGTCGAGCGGCTTCTGCAGATCGAGGCCGAACCTTGCCGCCGAAGCGTTGAGCGTCTCCAGATCCGGCAGGTCGCCCTGATCGCGCTTCCAGAAATGCAGCGCATCCGAAAGCCGGGCCCGCACCACCTTGCCGTTGCCGTGGACGATTTCCTTGCCGCCGTCATGCGCCTGGATGTTGGAGACGAGGATGAACCGGTTCGACAGCGTTTCCTCGCCCTGCTTGCGCGTGACGAAGCACTTCTGGTTGGTCTTGATCGTCAGCCGGATGATCTCGGAGGGGATCGACAGGTAATCCTCCTCGAAGGAACCCATCAGCACCTGCGGCCATTCGACGAGGCCGGAGACTTCCTCAAGCAGGCCCTCGTCTTCGACCAGTTCGAGACCGTTGGCAAAAGCGATGTCGCGGGCGTCATGCAGGATGATGTCCTTGCGCCGCTCGGCATCGAGGATGACCTTCGCCTTCTCCAGGCTCGCGGCATAATCGTCGAAGCGGCGGACAGTGATCGGCTCGGGCGCGTGGAAACGATGGCCGTAGGTGACGTTTGAGGCGGTGATGCCGTCGATCTCGAAGGGGATGACGACAGTCTCCTCGTGCTCAGGCCCGAAGGTGCAGATGATCGACTGCAGCGGCCGCACCCAGCGCAGTGCGCCCGGCCTGGAAGAGGCCGTGCCCCAGCGCATCGACTTCGGCCAGGGAAAGTCGCGGATGATGCCGGGCATTACCTCGGCGACGATCTCCTCGGCCGCGCGGCCGGGCTTCGAAATGACCGCGACGTAGAAATCGCCCTTCTTCGGATCGCTGATCACCTGCGCCTCGGAGACCGACGACAGCCCGGCGCCGCGCAGAAAGCCTTCGATCGCCTTCTCGTTGGCGTCGGTGCGCGGCCCCTTTCGCTCCTCGCGCACGTCGGCCGAGCGCGCCGTCAGCCCGTGAATGTCGAGCGCCAGCCGCCGCGGCGTCCAGTATTCGCGGACGCCCTCATAGGAAAGACCGGCTTCGACAAGCGCATCGGTGACGAGCTTCTTCAGGTCGCCGGCAGCCTTGCGCTGCATGCGGGCCGGAATCTCTTCGGAGCGGAGTTCGAGAAGAAGGTTTGGCATGTCACACTTTTCCTTGCGCCCGCGGGCAGGGCGATCCAAAACGTTGCTTCTGCTATCAAAGAATGCCGCATCTGCACAACCGCAAAAACGGAAGAGGGCGATAGGGTGGGGCGACCTGGCAGGCGTGTTGCCGCATGGCCCCCTCATCTGCCTGCCGGCATCTTCTCCCCGCTGGGGAGAAGGGGAATCGTGGCAACGTCCCTTTTCCTAGAAACGTCTGCAGTGGAAAGAGAGGCAAGCGGCTTGTTCCCCTCTTCTCCCCAGCGGGGAGAAGGTGGCCCGTAGGGTCGGATGAGGGGGCCACACGGCACAATGCCGATGATCCTCCATCCTTCAACTTCCGCTGTGAAAACCACAGTCGGGCATTGCCTTGCCGCTTTTCGCCGCTATGGTCCCGCAACTTTCGTCGAAACAGGAAATCCCAGGAAACCCTATGGCCGCTGACCTTCGTTTTCTCGCAGCCCGCATCTCGGCCGAAATCAATGCCCGGCCGGATCAGGCCAAAGCCGCGATCGAGCTGCTCGACGAGGGCGCCACCGTGCCCTTCATCGCGCGCTACCGCAAGGAGGTGACGGGCGGGCTCGATGACACGCAGCTGCGCAATCTCGCCGAGCGGCTGGTCTATCTGCGCGAACTCGAAGCCCGGCGCGCGGCGATCGTCGAATCGATCACCGGTCAGGGCAAGATGACCGACGAACTGATGGGTAAAGTGGCCGGCGCCGAAACCAAGGCCGAACTCGAAGACCTCTATCTGCCCTATAAGCCGAAGCGCCGCACGCGGGCCGAAATTGCCCGCGAACGCGGCCTCGGCCCGCTTGCCGAGGCGATCCTTGCCGAGCGCAACAGGGAACCGGTGGGGCTCGCCGAAGGCTTCGTCACCGCAGATGTGGCCGACGTGAAGACGGCGCTCGAAGGCGCGCGTGATATCATCGCTGAAGGCATTGCCGAAAATGCCGACCTGCTCGGCAGGTTGCGCGGCCATATGCGCCAGGCGTCGCTGCTGAAGGCCAAGGTCGTCGACGGCAAACAGGCGGCGGGCGAAAAATTTTCCGATTATTTCGACCATTCCGAACGTTGGGCGACCGCCCCCGGCCACCGCGCGCTCGCCATGCTGCGCGGCTGGAACGAGGAGGTGCTGACGCTGACGATCGAGGCCGACGCCGAGATCGCCTCGCCGAACAAGCCGGTCGAACGGATGATCGCCGCGGCCTATGAGATCGGGACGAGCCGCCCCGGCGACCGCTGGCTGATGGAGGTCGCGAGCTGGACCTGGCGCGTCAAGCTTTCCATGTCGCTGTCGCTCGATCTGATGCGCGAACTGCGCGAGAGGGCCGAAGAGGAGGCGATCCATGTCTTCGCCCGCAATCTCAAGGATCTGCTGCTCGCCGCCCCCGCCGGCTCGCGCGCGACGATGGGCCTCGACCCCGGCATCCGCACCGGCGTCAAGGTCGCCGTCGTCGACGGCACCGGCAAGGTCGTGGCGACATCGACCGTCTATCCCTTCCAGCCGCGAAACGACGTGCGCGGCGCCCAGATCGAACTCGCCTCGCTGATCCGCAAGCACAATGTCGAGCTGATCTCGATCGGCAACGGCACCGGCAGCCGCGAGACGGAAAAGCTGGTGGCCGACATGCTGACCGAACTGCCGGCGCCGAAGCCGACCAAGGTCATCGTCTCGGAAGCCGGCGCCTCGGTCTATTCCGCCTCGGCAACCGCAGCGGCCGAGTTTCCCGATCTCGACGTGTCGCTACGCGGCGCCGTCTCCATCGCCCGCCGTCTGCAGGATCCGCTCGCCGAACTGGTCAAGATCGAGCCGAAGTCGATCGGCGTCGGCCAGTATCAGCACGATGTCGACCAGCAGAAGCTGTCGCGCTCGCTCGATGCCGTGGTCGAAGACGCGGTCAACGCCGTTGGCGTCGATCTCAACACGGCGTCGGCGCCGCTGCTTTCCCGCGTCTCCGGCCTCGGTCCGTCGATTGCCGATGCCATCGTCCGCCACCGCGACAGCGAGGGCCGTTTCGAGACCCGGCGGGACCTCATGAAGGTCGCCAGGCTCGGCGGCCGCACCTTCGAGCAATGTGCCGGCTTCCTGCGCATCCCGAACGGCAAGGAGCCGCTCGACGCCTCCTCGGTTCACCCGGAGGCCTATGGCGTCGCCAAGAAGATCGTCGCCGCCTGCGGCCGCGATCTGCGCGCATTGATGGGCGACAGCGCCATGCTGAAATCGGTCGATCCGCGGCAGTTCATCGACGAGAAATTCGGTCTGCCGACCGTCAGGGACATCATCTCGGAACTGGAAAAGCCCGGCCGGGACCCGCGCCCGAGCTTCAAGACCGCGACCTTCGCCGAGGGCGTCAACGAAATTTCCGACCTGAAGCCCGGCATGGTGCTTGAGGGAACGGTGACCAATGTCGCCGCCTTCGGCGCTTTCGTCGATATCGGCGTGCATCAGGATGGCCTGGTGCATGTGTCCCAGCTCGCCGACCGCTTCGTCAAGGATCCGCACGAGGTCGTCAAGGCCGGCGATGTCGTCAAGGTGCGAGTCGTCGAGGTCGACGCCAAGCGCAAGCGCATCGCTCTGTCGATGAAACGCGACGACGGTTCCGCAGCGCCGCCGCCCCGTGGTGATTCTCGCGCAAACCAGGGCTCGCGGCCGCAGAACGAGCGCCGGCCGGCCGCACCGAAGCCGGAGAGCCAGGGCGCTTTCGGCGCCGCCCTTGCCGAGGCCATGAAGCGAAAATAAAGGCTTAGCCGCCATATCGGCAAAAATGCAACAGTTTGGCAGCGTAATTTCGAGAGTGCTAAATCCGGCGCTTGTAAGGCGAAAGAGATCGCCTAAGTTGATGTGACCATCCTGTCACATTTGCGAGGCGTCCATGGCGTCGGCTTTCCTTTCGATCGTCCAGCAAATCATCCGCAAGGGTTCGTTGGAACTTACCCTTGCCAATGGCGACACCTACATGATCGGCGACGGCACCGGCGACACGGTGGTCGCCCGGCTTGCCGATCAGGAGGCTGAGGACGCCATCCGCCGCGACCCGACGATGAAGCTCGGCGAGATGTACATGCAGGGCAGGTTCATTCTCGAACAGGGCAATATTTACGATTTCCTGTCGCTGGTGAAACAGAACACCACCAATGAAATCTTCGATTTCAAGATGGCGGCACTGCTCGTCGGCCGTATTGCCTGGCAGCAGTTGAAGAGCCGCGTGCCGGTCAATCGCAACAAGCACAATGTCGCCCATCATTACGACCTGTCGGCCAAGCTCTTCGATCTGTTCCTCGACGAGGACTGGCAATATTCCTGCGGCTATTTCGAACCGGCCGGCATCGGTCTCGACGAGGCGCAGCTCGCCAAGAAACGCCATATCGCCGCCAAGCTGCTGCTCGAGCCCAACCAGCGCATCCTGGAGATCGGCTCCGGCTGGGGCGGTATGGGCATGTATCTGACCGAGGCGACCGAAGGCGCCGATTTCACCGGCATTACGCTGAGCGAAGAGCAGCTCAAGGTTTCCCGCAGCCGCGCCGAAAAGCGCGGCCTTGCCGAGCGCGTGCGTTTCGAGCTGCAGGATTACCGCAGCATAACCGGCAGGAAGTTCGACCGCATCGTCTCGGTCGGCATGTTCGAGCATGTCGGGATCGGCAATTACCCCAATTTCTTCCGCAAGGTCGCCGACCTGCTCGACGACAACGGCGTCATGGTGCTGCATTCGATCGCCCGTCCGAAGCCGAGCTTCGGCACCAACGCCTTCATCGAGAAGTATATTTTCCCCGGCGGCTATATCCCCTCCGTCGGCGAGGTCGTGCCGCCGCTCGAAAAGGCCGGGCTCCTGGTCAGGGACGTCGAAATCCTGCCGATGCATTATGCCTATACGCTGCGCCATTGGCGCGAGCGTTTCGTGGCGCGCAAGGCCGAAGCGGTGGCCCTTTACGACGAGCAGTTCTTCCGCATGTGGGAATTCTATCTGGCCGGCTCGGAAATGGGCTTCCGCTGGGATGAGCTCTTCATCCTGCAGGTCCAGATCGCCAAGAACCAGTTCACCGTTCCCGACAATCGCAGTTATATCGCCCGAAACGAAGCCAGGCTCAGGGAATTCGAGGCAAGGCGCCCGCCGCTCGAAAAGGTGACGTTCTGAGCGGCAGCAGCGAGATGTGATGAAAGGACATGCCGATGAGCAGTGCGTTTCCCGAGATCTATCTGGTGCGCCACGGTGAAACCGAATGGAGCCTGTCCGGCCGCCATACCGGCCGCAGCGATATTCCGCTGACGGGAAACGGCGAGGTCGCCGCCCGCAAGCTCGCCGAGCGGCTCGCCGGCCACACCTTCTCCGCCGTCTGGTCGAGCCCTTCGGCGCGTGCCCGCAAAACCTGCGCGCTCGCCGGCTTCGGATCGGGTGCGGTGATCCGCGACGATCTCGCCGAATGGGATTATGGCGCTTATGAAGGCATCACCACCAAGGCGATCCTGGCGGAGCGCCCCGGCTGGCAGCTCTTTCGCGACGGCTGCCCGGATGGCGAATTCGCCGCCGACGCAGGCGCCCGTGCAGACAGCATCATCCACGCGCTTCGCGAGGCGGCTGGCAGCATCCTGATCTTCTCAAGCTCGCATTTCCTGCGCGTGCTCGCCGCCCGCTGGCTCGGCCTGCCGCCGCAAGGCGGCGCGCATTTCGTGCTGGATACGGCTTCTATCAGCGTGCTCGGTTACGAACATGATCTGACGGAGCCGGTCATTCGCCGGTGGAACCAGAGATAGGATGCCATCAGCCGTGTGGCCCGCCCGGCATGACTTTCAATAGCGTCCTTTGTCCCCCGTGGTTAACATTGGGGTAACGACCTCACGATAAATGTAGCCATCGCCGCTCTCCGCGGCTTTGTTTTTGCGTTTTTCTGGAGTGCGGACGTGTCTCATCGATCAGTCGTATCGATCTCTTTGGCTATTGCCCTTTTATCCCCAGCTTTGGCGCTCGCGCAAGAAAGCGGCCAGCCCTTCTGGTCCGGCGACTGGTATCTGAGCGTCGGCGTCGCCGGCTTCTCCGCGCCGAAATTCGAAGGCTCGTCGCATAATGAATTCAAGTTCAGCCCGCTGATCTCGGTCGGCCGCCAGGGTGCAGGCCCGCGTTTTTCCTCGCGCAACGACAACCCGTCCTTCGCCCTCATCGACAAGGGCGCCTTCCGCGCCGGCCTCGTTGGCAAATTCGTGCCGTCGCGCGATGCCGGTGACGACAGTGACCTGAAGGGCTTGAGGAAGGTCAAATGGGGGGCGGAAGCCGGCGGCTTCGTCGAGGTTTACCCCACAGATTTCCTGCGCGCCCGCGCCGAAGTCCGCCAGGGCATTCGTTCCCACGACGGCATCGTCGCCGATCTCGCCGTCGATGCCTTCACCGATATCGCGCCCAACCTGCAGCTGTCGGGCGGCCCGCGCGCGACATTTGCCACCGCCGGCTATTACGACGCCTATTACGGCGTCAGCGCCAAACATGCCGCGGCAAGCGGCCTTGATCCTTACAAGCCGTCGTCGGGCATCCAGTCCTACGGCGCCGGAACGGCCATCACCTGGAAGGCGACGGAAAATCTCTCGGCCAGCTCCTTCCTCGAATATAAGCGGCTGGCCGGTCCGGCCGCCGACAGCAGCCTGGTGCGCGACCGCGGTTCGAAGAACCAGATCGTGATCGGCGTTTCGGCGACCTACAAGTTCAATTTCTCCCTGCAGTGATCCAATGCATGTCGCCCGGAAGTGTGTAGCGGTTCCGGGATAACGACATGCATTAAACATCCAGTGCATGTCGCCCGGAAGTGTGCGCGGTTCCGGGATAACGACATGCATAAGACGGAGAGATCGCTTCTTGACCGGATCGCCGGCCGGTCGCTAGATGGCGGCATGCAAGATTCCGGCGATTTCAACGACCGCGTCTCCGACGCACCTTCCGACAACTGGGTCTACCGGATCCTGCCGCCATGGCTCTGGCCCTATGCGCAGCTCGCGCGCTGGGATCGCCCGATCGGCTGGCAGCTGCTGATGTGGCCGTGTTTCTGGTCGGCGACCCTTGCCGCCAATGCGGCGATCGGCGAGGGGCTCTATTCCGGCAGCCTGCTGGTGTCGCACCTGTTCCTTTATTTCATCGGCGCGGTCGCCATGCGCGGTGCCGGCTGCACCTATAACGATCTCGTCGACCACGAGATCGACATGGAAGTGGCGCGCACGCGCTCGCGTCCGCTGCCCTCCGGCCGCGTAACGCGCGCCCATGCGAAGATCTTCATCGGCCTGCAGGCGCTGGTCGGGTTTTTCGTGCTCTTGCAGTTCAACTGGTTCACCGTTTTCCTCGGCCTGCTGTCGCTCGGCATCGTCGCGCTTTATCCCTATGCCAAACGCTTCACTGACTGGCCGCAATTCTACCTGGGGCTTGCCTTTTCCTGGGGCGCGCTGATGGGCTGGGCCGGCATTTTGGGCGGGTTTTCTTTTGCTTCCGTCCTGCTCTACGCCGCCTCGGTCGCCTGGACGATCGGCTACGACACGATCTACGCCCATCAGGACAAGGAGGACGACGAACTCATCGGCGTCCGCTCGACCGCGCGCCTCTTCGGCGACAGGACGAGGGCATGGCTGATCGGCCTTTACGGGCTGACGCTGGTGCTGATGTTTGCCGCTTTCGCGCTCGCCGGCGCCAATCTCATCGCCTTCCTGGCCTTGCTCGGCGCCGCCGGCATGTTTGCTTGGCAGATCGTTCGGCTCGATATCGATGATGCCGCCCAATGCCTGGCGCTCTTCAAGTCGAACAATCGTGTCGGCCTGATCATCTTCTTCGGCCTCTTCATTTCGCTGCTCTTCGCGATTCCCTGATTGGGGCCCTGATTGCAGCGATGGTAAAACGACAAACCCGGCGCGGGCGCCGGGTTTCAAATGCGTGCGAAAACGAAGTGTCGCGAAATCGCTCAGTTGCGGGCGATGATTTCCTTGCCCTCGATCCGCATGGCGACGCCGAGTTGGCCGGTGGTGCGGCGCACGAGGAAGCGCGGGCGGCGGTTGGCGAAGTAGGAATGGCGGCGGCGCGGCTTGAGATCGCTGGTGCGTAAGCCGCCGATATGGTCTTCGAGCGGCCGGGCGACACCGTCGGCCTCGACCATCAGCATCGGAATGCGGAAAGCTTCCGACCAGCCGCGCCAGTCGGCGGCGATATCGCTGAGATCATGGGCGACGAGCAGCGGAATGCAGAGCTCCGGATCGGCATGATGGAGTTCGAGGGTGACGGTAACTTCGCCGTCGCCATGGTCGATGGCGCGGGCGGCGACACCTTGGAAGACGCGCTTCGGTAGCGCAATCGAGAGCGGCAGGCCGCTGGAGGGGAGGACCTTGCGCAGGACCGCACCGCGTTCGTCTATGGTAATATTCACGTCATCCGAACAATCATGGATGGCGTAGCTGACCTGCTGCGGAAAGCGGGACGGATCGAGGCGCAGCGTCGTACCAGCCCAGGCGGGCTTCATTACGGGATTGTTCATGTCATTCTACCCTTGTCTTACCTGAGAGCCGATTTCCGGTCTTCTCCTTGGGACTTTTCGTCCTCTATGGCCGACAATAGGGGCCTGCCGTTCCGTACAGCTTAAAAATTGCGGTTAAGAAAACTTTGCGTCCTCTGATGGTTATCAAAACCGAATCCGGCAGGGTTTCCGGAAGGTGAACGCCATGCTGTGCTGAAGTGATGCATCCTGAGGTAAGTCTCAGGTAAGCTTTCTGTGGCAAAATATGCTTACCAGCAGTTCGTTCTTTTAGAGATTCTGCCGAAAAGGGCGCGTTTAATGATCACGGCTTCCCTCGCTTACACGATCCTGTCGAAGGACATGACGTCGAGCCTGAACAAGGTCGCGTCCCAGGCGACGGTCAAGAAGGACGCTCAGTATTACGCCGACCATATCAACAAGGTGACTGATGTTGATGACTTCCTCGGCGATTACAAGCTCTACAGCTATGCGATGAAGGCCTATGGCCTCGAGGACATGACCTACGCCAAGGCCTTCATGAAGAAGGTGCTGGAAAGCGATCTCACCGACCCCAACAGCTACGCCAACAAGCTCTCCGATACGCGCTACCGCGAATTCGCCGCCGCCTTCAATTTCAACGCGCCTGACAAGGACGTGCAGACGGACGCGCAGGAGGACGATCTCATCGGCCTCTACAAGCAGTCCTTCGTCGACGCCGACAAGGCGGCGACCGCCGAGAGCACCTATTACGGCAACAATATCGACAGCGTGCAAAGCGTCGACGATCTGGTCAACAACACAAGGCTTCGCACCTATGTGCTGAAGACCTTCAACATCGATCCCACCTATGCGTCGAAGGATTTTCTGCGCCAGGTGCTGACGAGCGATCTCAGCGACCCCACAAGCTTCGTCAACACGCAGGGCGGCGACAAGTACAAGGCGCTTGCCGCCCAGTTCAGCTTCAACGCCGACGGCACGGTCACCGGCACGGCCCAGACCGCGGCGCAGAAGGCTTCGGTCATCGAGGCCTATACGCTGAATTCCCAGTCCGTCATCATCGACAATTCGGTCGGTTCCGACGTCGTCTACGTCAACAAGACGGCGGCCGACTACAACAAGGCCTATTATACCGCCAAGATCGGCACGATCACCAACGTCGACGATCTGGTCGCCGACAAACGCCTGACCTCCTACATCACGACGGCCTACAGCATGGGCGCCGATTTCACTGCGGCGGCGCTCCGCACGGTCCTGACCGATCCCGGCTATGCCCAGCTGATGGGCTTTACCAATGTCTATAACGCTTTCAACTTCAAGTCGGACGGTTCGACCTCGAACACGGCGCGCGTCCGCACGCTCGACCAGGCGAACAAGCTGTCGTCGGCGGCGTCGCAGACCGCCAACTACTATAAGGTGACGTCGCAATCGAGCGGCATCACCAATGTCGACGACCTGCTCGCCGATGGAAACATGGCGCGCTATATCAAGGACGCCTATGGTCTCGGCACCGATTTCAGCAATGCCGAGCTGAAGAACATCCTGACCGACCCGGCCTATGCCACCGCCCAGGGGAAGGCCGGCATCAATGCCGACTTCAACTTCAATGCCGACGGCTCGATCAACGGTGCGGTGATCCAGACGGACACGCAGCGCAAGTCGACCACCGACAAATCGGCGGCGAACGCGGCCCACTTCAACGCCATGATCGACAATGTCACCAATGTCGACGACATCATGTCCGATCCCGTCGCGGTCAGCTATCTCAGAACCAGCATGCAGATCGCCGACAGCGTCTCCGATGCGACGTTGAGGACCTTCCTCGTCGATCCCGCCGCCGCCAGCGCCCAGGGCTATAGCGACGTCCACGATCTCTTCAATTTCAAGACGGACGGTTCGGTCGCCACCCTCTACGCCTCGCAGACGGCTACGCAAAGCGCAAGCACATCAAGCAAGGCCGACAGCGCGGCGGTCTATTACCAGTCGACCATCGCCGGGATCTCGAACGTCGATCAGCTGCTGGCTGACCAGAAGCTCAACAATTTCGTCCGCAACGCCTTCGGCATCCCGTCCACCGTGACCGACGTCGCTCTTCGCGCCATCCTGACCGATCAGAGCGGCACCGGCACCTATGCCGACGTCGCCGCCGCCTTCAATTTCAAGGCGGACGGCACGCTCGAGGACGGCATGCAGGCGCAGACGGCGGCACAGATCACCAACACGAAAATTGCTGCCGGAGCCCGCACCGACGACTATTCCGCCCGGATGGCGACGATCGCCAATGTCGACGATCTCATCGCCGATCCCGCCATAACCAATTTCCTGAAGAGCACCTACAATCTGCCGTCCAATATTTCGGACGCCGATCTGAAGAGCTTCCTGACCGATGCGACCGCCGCCTCGGCCGCCGGATATGCCGATCTCAACGCCGATTTCAACTTCGCCGCCGATGGCTCGCTGCCGGTCGTAAGCTCGGTCCAGACGGCCGATCAGGCGCAGACCACCAATGACAATTATATGGCGCGCTATGACGACGAGCGCGACGAGGCGATCGACGAGGTTGTGTCCAACTATTCGAGCATGATGGCCGACAGCACCAGCCTGCTCGATACTGCCGAGATCAAGTCCGTCAACGATTTCCTGCGCACCAATTCCGCGGCCGATTTCAAGAAGAGCAACGACAAACTGCCGGATCCCTATCATGTGGCGCTGCAGGCCTTCGGTCTGACCGACCAGGAGGTGCCGCGCTCGATGATGCGCAAGATCCTGACGAGCGATGCCTATGATCCGGACGGCTATATCGCCTCCTTGAAGGACGAACGCATCACCAATCTTGCCCGGGCCTTCAACTTCGGCCCCGACGGCAAGGCGGCGTCACCCTTCCAGGCGCTGCCCGACGCGACCATGGCCAAATACGCCACCGACTACAAGGCGCATATGACCATGCTGCTGAAGGCCGGCCCGGTAAAGGACAAGGCATCGAAGGACGCGACGGCCGAGGTGGATTATTTCGCCAAGGGCATGGCGAAGGTGAAGTCGCTCGACGATTTCCTCGACGACAGCCGTCTGACCGGTCTGGTGCTGAAGGCCAATAACCTCGACCCGAAGGATTACGACAAGGCGACGCTGAAGAAGATCTTCACGTCAGATCCCGACGACAAGAAGAGCTACCTGAACGCCAAGGCCGATGCCCGCTTCCAGGATATCGTCGCTGCCTTCAACTTCGACAAGGACGGCAATCTGACCCGCGCCAAGATAGGCACCATCCAGAACAAGGCGGCCGAGGATCACACCCAGAAGCTTTTCGTCCAGCAGACGCTGGAAGCCCAGCAGGGCGAAAGCAACGATGGTGTGCGCCTGGCGCTCTATTTCAGCCGCAAGGCCCCGAGCATCACTTCGATCTATTCGATCCTCGGCGACAAGGCGCTGTATCAGGTGATCACGACAGCCTACAGCCTGCCCTCGCAGATATCGGGCATGGACGTTGCCAAGCAGGCCGACCTTATCAATCGCTTCGTCAAGCTCGAGGATCTCCAGGATCCGAAGAAGGTCGACAAGCTGCTGCGCCGCTTCACCGCGATGTACGACGTCCAGAACGCCACCCAGCAATCGCCGGCCCTGCAGATCCTGACCGGCGGCGGTACGCAGTCATAATTACCCTTCAGTTTCAATAGTTTGCCCCTCATCCTCCCTCGTAAAAACGGGGCGAGGGGACGTGCCCTGCGGGAGGTGGGCGAGGGACGGAGAGATCGCTGCATATGCCCTTCGCCCCGCAAGCGGGGGTCCGAAGGACGGGTCGAGACCCGCGGTTCGACCCCGGTCGGTGCCGGCAGGCGGATGAGGGGACCCCGTGACCGCCACCCTCACACGTCGAGGCTGACCACCTTCCCCGGGTTCATGACACCAGCCGGATCGAAGGCGCGCTTGATGCGGCGCATCAGCTCGATTTCGATGGCCGGGCGGATCGCCGCCAATTCGTCGCGCTTCAACTGGCCGATGCCGTGTTCGGCCGAGATCGAGCCGCCATGGGCGAGCACCAGCCCATGCACGATGTGGTTCATTTCGCGCCAGCGGGCGATGAAGGCGGCCTTGTCGGCGCCGACCGGCTGGGAAATATTGTAATGGATATTGCCGTCGCCCATATGGCCGAAGGCGCAGATGCGGGCTCCGGGCATCGCCGCCATGACGGCTTCTTCGGCCTCGGCCATGAAATGCGGGATCCGCGACACCGGCACGGAAACATCGTGCTTGATCGAGCCGCCTTCCGGCTTCTGGGCATCCGACATGCTTTCGCGCATGTGCCAGATGGCTTTCTGCTGTGCTACGGATGCGGCAATCGCCGCATCGAGCACCAGCCCGGCCTCAAAACCCTGTTCGAGCACGCCGTTCATCATCCGCTCGGCCGTCTCCGCCGAATCGGACGTCGAAATGTCGATCAGCACGTACCAGGGATAGGCCGCCTCCAGCGGATCGCGCACGCCGTCGATGTGGCGGGTGGTGATTTCCACGCCGAAACGCGGCATCAGCTCGAATCCGGTGAGCGAGGCGCCGCAGAGGCTGGAGGCAAGGTTGAAGAGACCAAGCGCATCCGCCACCGAATTCAGCCCGGCGAATGCCACCTGATGGCCGAGCGGCTGGGGAAACAGCTTCAGCACCGCGCCGGTAATGATGCCGAGCGTGCCTTCGGCGCCGATGAAAAGGTCGCGCAGGTCGTAGCCGGTATTGTCCTTCTTCAGGCGGCGCAGGCCATCCCAGATCTCGCCGGTCGGCAGCACCACTTCAAGGCCGAGGCAGAGCTGGCGCATATTGCCGTAGGCCAGCACCGCCGTGCCGCCGGCATTGGTGGAGAGGTTGCCGCCGATGCGGCAGGAGCCCTCCGAGCCGAGCGACAGCGGAAACAGCCGCCCATGCGCCTCGGCCGCCTTCTGCACCTCGGCCAGAATGGCGCCGCCGTCGGCCACCAGCACGTTCGCCACCGGATCGACATCGCGGATCCGGTTCATGCGCTCGAGCGACAGGATGATATCGCATTTGCCGGCGCGTGGCGTCTGGCCGCCGACGAGACCGGTATTGCCGGTCTGCGGCACGATCGCCGTCCCGGTCTCGGTCGCCAGCTTCATGATATCGGAGACTTCCTCGACCGAGCCGGGCCTCAACAGGAGAGGGGAGGAGCCGTGATAGAGCCCGCGATTCTCGATCAGATGCGGTGCAAGATCGGCCTCGCCCCGAAGCGCGTATTTGTCGCCGACGATGGCTGCGAAGCGGTCGAGAAGTTCGGTGGAAATGCCGGTGCTGCTCATCGGGGTCGGTCCTTCGTCGATTTGATCAGGTCTGTCAGTCGCGCGGAGCCGCCGCCCGCTGCAGGCGATCGTTGATCGCTTCGCCGAGCCCCTCCTCGGGAATGGCTGAGAAGGCGATGCTCGACGCGCCGCTGGCATCGGCCCGCTTCATATAGTCGAAAAGATTGGCCGCCGCCTCCGCCAAGTCGCCGCGCGGGCTGAGATCGAGGACGATCCGGGCACTGTTTGTGCCGGAGACGGCCGCGCCGCCAAAGGCGATCAGCGCTTCGCCGGGTTCGACCGTCGTCGCATTGAGGCGCACCGAAGCGCCCGGCGCGTAATGCGAGGCCAGCATGCCCGGCGCTTCGATCGCCGCCGATGCCGTCTTCGCCCGGAGCAGCGGCCGGCCTGCGACCCGCTCGATCTCGCGCGCCGCCAGGCCGCCAGGGCGTAGCAGCCTCACCCGGTCACCCTCCACCTTGACGATGGTCGATTCGACACCGACGGTGCTGGGGCCCGCATCGAGGATCAACGGGACCTTCGCCCCAAGATCGGCCTCGACATGGGCCGCACTCGTCGCGCTGACGGCGCCCGACGTATTGGCACTGGGGGCGGCGAGCGGCCGTCCGAAGGCGCCGATCAGGGCGCCCGCAAAACCTTTCGGCACGCGCACGCCGACGCTGTCGAGACCGGCGGTCGCCAGCGAATGGATCGGGCTTTGCGGTTTCAGCGGCAGCACCAGGGTCAATGGCCCCGGCCAGAAGGCCGTGGCGAGCGCCCGCGAGACGGGGTCGAATTCGGCGTGCTCCTCGGCCATTTGAAGATCGGCCATATGGCAGATCAGCGGATTGAAGCGCGGCCGTCCCTTGGTCTCGTAGATGCGGGTGATCGCCGCCGGATTGGTGGCGTCGGCGGCAAGGCCGTAGACGGTCTCGGTCGGGATGGCGATGGCAAAGCCGTCGGCAAGAGCGGCTGAGGCCGCCTCGAGTGCTGCCCGCCTGTCTGCCTCTATGTCGATGATGCGTGCCATGTGCTGCCCGATGCTTTGGTCCCGGCAGTCATTAGGCTTTCCGCTGCTTGCGATCAATCGCGTTGTTGGTCTCACCCATGCGTACGCGTCACAGCTGGCGGATGATTTCGCGCAGCTGTTCGTTGCGGGCGCCGAGCAGCAGGATGTTGCGGATCGCCGCCTGCGGATCGTGGGTGCGGAAGAGCAGGCCGTTGCCGCGCACCGACCGGTCGATGCTCATCTTTTCCTGGGAGTTCTCGCCCGCCTTGATGGCGACGGCGAAATACATACGGGAATAGCCGACATCGATGCGTTCGAAGAAATTGTCGTTCTCGCCGATGTCGGAATAGAAATTGGCGATGTAGAAGGCCCAGCTGACCTCTTCGTAATGGGCGAACTTCGTCCGTGCTGCGGTGACGTGGCAATAGCCGAGATGCGGGCTGTCCTCCAGCGTCCGGTGAAAGATCATCTTCGGAAACTGGATCGAGTGGTGAAAGCCGTTGATGTGCTGATGCGTCTTCTCGCCGGCCACCTGCAGCTTGCGGCCGGTCTTTGCAGCGACTTCGTCATGGGTGAAATAGCGCTTTTCCTCGGCTAACCAGTGCCGCCGCTCGCGGGGGATGCGGCCGGTGCGCAGAAATTCGGAATGCGCGGCAATCGGCTGCCGCTCCTGCGATCTGCTTGCATCTCTAGCGTCGAAATAACGGAGTTTGGCCATGGTTCGCGTGCTTCGTCGGTCTCGGATCATCATGAGGATAGGACCGTATGCTTAAGGCGGTGTTAAAATGGTGCGGGTTGCCGCCCGCGTGGCAGGCAGATATCGGCCCATGTCGCAAATGCGATGGCGGTCTCTGTCGGGCCGCAGGCCTCTTTGTGGATCGGGTCTTTACGCCATGTCGCAATTGACGATAATTGCCGGCAGAGTCGGCCGAGGCGATCGACCGGGTGAGCGAATTTAAGCCCTGCCGCATCCTGTCGTCAATTTCGAAGCCGATGTCGCATTACAACCGAGCGGCAGAGATGCCAGGTGATTAAATGGGTCCAGGTGATTAAATGGGCGCCATGAACAATTCTCCCGAAGGAGAAGGAAGCGGGCGCGCTTCCGCCGGGTGCACGAGGACATGAAGATGGATATTCGCAACAACGTTTTGCGTCAGCTCAAGAACCGCCGTGAGGGCTTCAGCCTCGAGCGGCCATTCTACATCGACGAGGATTATTTCCAGCTCGACATGGAGATGATCTATTATCGCGACTGGCTGTTCATCGGCCATGATTGCGAGCTGCCGAAGCCGGGCGCCTATTTCACCGTCCAGATCGGCAGCTACCCCGTCGTCGTCGTCCGCGGCCGCGACAATGTCATCCGCGCCTTCCACAACAGCTGTCGCCATCGTGGCTCGCGCGTCTGCACCAAGGAGCACGGCTCCTCCGTGCGTCTGGTCTGCCCCTATCACCAGTGGACCTACGATCTCGAAGGCAAGCTCGCCTTCGCCCGCCACATGGGCGATGATTTCGACAAGACCGGCTTCAACCTGAAGCCCGTCCATTGCGAAATCGTCGCAGGCTATGTCTTCATCTGCCTTGCCGACACTGCTCCGGACTTCCAGCCGGTGCGCGACAAGATCGAGCCCTATGTCGCGCCGCACCGGATCAGCGAGAGCAAGGTCGCCTTCCAGAGCACGATCATCGAGAAGGGCAACTGGAAGCTCGTCTGGGAAAACAACCGCGAGTGCTATCACTGCGCCGCCAATCACCCCGAACTCTGCCGCACCTATCCCGAAGCCCCGAGCGTCACCGGCACGGATGGCGGCGCCGACGATCCAGAAATTGCCGGCCATTGGGCGCGCTGCGAGGCCGCCGGCCTGCCGAGCAAGTTCCAGATTTCGCCGGACGGCCAGTTCCGCACCGCCCGCATGCCGCTGATCGAGGATGCCGAGAGCTACACCATGTCGGGCAAGCCGGCCGTCAAGCGCCGGATTGCCGACGATATCGCGATCGACCGTATCGGCACCATGCTGCTCTTCCACTATCCGACGACGTGGAACCACCTGCTTGGTGACCATGCCATCTCCTTCCGGGTGCTGCCGCTCAGCGCCAACGAGACGGCGGTGACGACCAAGTGGCTCGTCCACAAGGACGCCGTCGAAGGCGTGGATTACAATCTCGAGGAACTGACCCACGTCTGGACCGAGACCAACGACCAGGACCGCCGCATCGTCGAGGAGAACGCCTTCGGCATTCACTCTCCGGCCTATGAACCCGGCCCCTATTCTTCCCTGCACGAGGGCGGCGTCATGCAGTTCCTCGAATGGTATTCGAACTTCATGGTCAACCGTCTGCAGGGTGATAAGGCCAAGATCTCTGCCGTTGCCTAACCACACTTCGGAAGAGATGGATTGAACGGGCTCCGTCCCGGTTAATGCCCGGTTCAGATCGATTTCTTTAAAAATACGAAAGCAGCCGGCCCCCCGGCCGCTTTCGGAACCATTCCGGCACGAAAGCGTTGCTGAGCAGGCGGTTACCGCTGTTGAATGGGAGAGAAGAATGTTCGGTTTGAGTAACAAGATCGCGACCGCAGTTCTGGCTGCCGCCGTCGTTCTGACAGGGTTCGTGCCGTCGCAGGCAATCCAGATGCCGACCGCCCCGCAGGTGGAAAAATCCTCCGCCGTCGAGAATGTCCAATACCGCCGCTACTATCGCCGTGATTATTACCGTCCCGGCTATCGCCCCGGGGCCTATTACCGTCCCGGCTATTACGGCGGCTATCGCGGATATTCCTACTACCGCCCGGGCTATCGTCACTATAACGGCTACTGGTACCCGCTCGCCGCCTTCGGCGCCGGCGCGGTCATCGGCGGCGCCATTGTCGCCCAGCCGCGTTATGTCGAGCCCGCGCCCCGCATGGGTTCAAGCCACGTCGCCTGGTGCGCCAACCGCTACCGCTCCTATCGCGCCTACGACAACACCTTCCAGCCCTATAACGGCCCCCGCCAGCAATGCTATTCGCCGTATTGAGGTGAGCTGAGGCAAGCGCGACGCGAGTTGCTTCGGCGGAGGAATTGGCCGAAACATCACCCACCCTCCTTCCTCCTCGGGCTTGAGTCGAGATGACGGAGGGTGGGGGAAGCTCTGCCCCTAATTCCGTGGGATATCCGGGTCAGAAGCGCCCGTGGTCCGAGATACGATGCGCCGCGACTTTGTTGGACGGGCTTCCGTCAGCAACCGCTCATGGACCTGCGCATGCGGCGCAACGAGAGGGCGCTGGCATGAAAGCCGGTGAACCATTTCATCGTCGGCTGCGAAAAACTCAGTGAACGGCTGTTATCACCGACATGCCAGCTTCGTCGGCGGCCCGGATCAGCGCTGCTCGCGCGTCGTCAGCCGGAATTTCCCCACGAATCGCATCCCGGCATGCCCTAATCGCAATGAGATATTCGTCTCCATCGTCGATCGGCCAGCCAACCGTCAGCATCTCGGCAGCCTGCACAAGACTTGCAACAAGCTTGTATTTTTCCGGCCCACTCACAACGAGCATCAGAGGGACGAACTCTTCGGATATGCACCATTCCATAACAATTGGCCTCCCCACGGTAAATGTATTAGTAACCGTGCAAGAACCGTTCCGGGTGAGGTGGGGTACGCGCAGCGTCGCGCAATTGCGTTGTGCCGACGGTGAGTTTCGCCGAACGTAACCCCACGCTCCGTCCTCCTCGGGTCAAACCCGAGGAGGACGGAGCGTGGGGCAATCTCTGCGGCTAGAACGGTGACGTTTGCTGAATAGCAGCGGAATTGCCAACACCCACCGTCTCAATTCAAAGAATATCCACCCGCCGCAGCAGCCACCAGGCAAAGGCGATCGAGGCGACGATGAGGGCGACGGCGTATTCGGTGCCGTAGTCGCCGACGGCGAAGGGCAGGTTGGCGGTGTTCATGCCGAAGAAACCGGTCACCAGGGTCGGCGGCAGCAGGAAGGCCGTTATGATCGACAGCAGATAGAGGTGGCGGTTGGTCTCGGAGGATTGCTTCGAGTCGATTTCTTCGTGCAGCAGGCGCGCCCGGTCCTGCAGCGCATAGATGTCGTGGTCGACCGTTTCCAGCCGGCTCGTCAGCCGCCGCGCCACATCGTCGAAGCCGAAGGGCATTTCGTCGTCGTCGGCGGCCGCCGCGCGGCGCATCAGCGCCAGCACCGTGCGCAGATGCCGGTGCAGCCTGACCACGGTGCGCCGCACCGGCGCCAGCCGTCGGCGTTCGTCGCGCGGCGCATTGTCGTAGACGAAATCCTCGATCAGGTTCAGTTCATCGGTGAGCTCGATGACGATGGCGATCAGCGTGCGCTGAAACTCGATCACCAGCAGTTCGAAGAGATCGACCGGCCGTGAGAATTTGCCCGGATTCTTCTCGATCAGCGCCCGCGCCCGCTCGACGCTGCGCAGCGGCTGCAGCCTGGTGGTGATGATGAAGCGGTCGGACATGGCGAAATGCAGCCAGCCGAGATTGCTGGTGTCCTCAGCGAAATCGCGCTGGCAGTCGACGAGCGTGCCGTAGAGCATCTGCTCGTCGACGGTGATGGTCGCATGCGTGTCACGCGTCGTCAGTGCCGATTTCGCATCCTCCGTCAGCCCGGTGAGGGTTTCGAGCAATGCCGGCACGCGGGCGTCGACAAGGTTGAGGTGCAGCCAGTAGAAACAATCGTCGGCGGTCAGATCCGCCACCGTCGCACTGTTATTCAGCCGCACCGCGGTCTTTTCACCCGGCGAAAAGCGGTAGGCCCAGACGAAGCCGGGTATGTTGGCGGGCAATGTATCCATTGGTCGCCGATCCTTTGCGAAGGCGATGTCGTTTTCGGAGATTTCCCCTAGAGAGACTTCATGACGTCCATTTGTGCGAGGGTGCAAGGGCCAAGCGCTGTTTCCGGTGAATTATCACATGGCAGGCCGGGAAATCGAAATTGACGTTTACGTAAAAATCAATTAGCCCTTTGCCACGGAAGGCTTTGCCCAAGGGCAGACAATGCAGGCCGGTCCCGCGGAGGAAGACAATGTACAAGGCGCCCGTCGAGGAAATCGCGTTCACGTTGAAGCACGTAGCCGGCATGGGAGAGGCGGTTTCCCAAGGGCATCTCGGCGATCTCGGCGAAGATCTGATCGACGCGATCCTCTCCGAAGCGGGACGTTTTGCCACAGAGGAGGTGGCGCCGCTCGCCGACATCGGCGACCGCCAGGGCGCCCGTCTGGAAGGGGACGAGGTCAGGCTGCCGGACGGCTGGCGCGATCTCTATCGCAATTGGATCGCCGGCGGCTGGAACGGCCTGACGGCGCCCGAAGCTTTCGGCGGCCAGGCTCTGCCGCATATGCTGAATGTCGCAGCCCTCGAAATGTGGAATTCCGGTTCCATGGCCTTTGCGCTCGCCCCGACGCTGACGATGGGCGCCATCGAGGCGGTCAGCGCCCATGGCAGCGCTGCGCTGAAGGAGACATATCTGGCAAGGATGGTGTCCGGCGAATGGACCGGCACCATGAACCTGACCGAGCCGCATGCCGGCTCCGATCTCGGTGTACTGAAAGCTCGCGCCGAGCGCCACGCCGACGGCAGCTACCGCATCTTCGGCCAGAAGATCTTCATCACCTGGGGCGAGCATGACGCGGCCGACAATATCATTCATCTGGTGCTGGCCCGCCTGCCGGATGCGCCGGCCGGCACCCGCGGCATTTCGCTCTTTCTGGTGCCGAAATTCCTGGTGAACGACGACGGCTCGCTTGGCCCCCGCAACGATCTGTTCTGCCACTCGCTCGAGCACAAGCTCGGCATCCACGGCTCGCCGACCTGCACGATGATCTATGGCGACGGCCGGTTCGGCGACGAAAAAGGTGCTGTCGGATGGCTGGTCGGCGAGGAGAACAAGGGGCTCGCCTGCATGTTCACGATGATGAACAATGCCCGTCTCGCCGTCGGCATGCAGGGCGTGGCGATCGCCGAGGCCGCCACCCAGAAGGCGCTCGCCTATGCCAGGGAGCGCACCCAGGGCAAGGCGCCCGGCTGGAGCGGGCCCGGTATGAGCCCGATCGTCGAACATCCCGATGTCATCAGGATGCTGCTGACGATGAAGGCGCTGACCCAAGGGTCGCGCGCCATTTCCTATGCCTGCGCCCATGCGATCGACATGTCCCACCGGGCAGACGATGCCAGCCGCCACTGGCAGGAGCGCGCCGCGCTGCTGACGCCGATCGCCAAGTCCTTTTCCACCGATGCCGGCGTCGACGTCGCCTCGCTCGGCATTCAGGTGCATGGCGGCATGGGCTTCATCGAGGAGACCGGTGCGGCGCGGTATCTCCGCGACGCCCGGATCGCGCCGATCTACGAGGGCACCAACGGCATCCAGGCGATCGACCTCGTCACCCGCAAGCTGCCGCTCTCGGGCGGCGATCAGGTGACGGGCTTCATCGCTGAATTGAAGGAGATTGCCGATAGCGTCCGACGCTCCAATCTCGATGGTTTCGGCGAGACCGCCGTCAGGCTCGACGCAGCGATTTCAGATCTCGACGCGGCGACCGCCTGGCTGACGAAGATGCTGGCCGATGGCAAGGCGGCCGAGGCGCTCTCGGGTGCGACACCCTATCAGCGCCTGTTCGGCCTCGTGCTCACCGGCTGCTATCTCGCCAAGGGCGCTCTTGCCGAAAGCGGCGACGGCAGGGGCGAGGGCCGCGTCGCGCTCTGCCGCTTCGCCGCCGAAAACCTGCTGGCCGAGACCGCAGCCCTTGGCGACCGCGTGGTCAATGGCGCGGCAAGCCTTGCCGCCGCCCGCATCCTGCTCGCCTGAGGCGACCCCAAGACCTCTGAGGAGATTCCATGACCGATCACATCATCGTCGAGCAGCCGTCCGCCCATCCCGGCGTCCAGCTCATCCGCTTCAACCGGCCGGAGAAGAAGAACGCCATCACCCGTGCCATGTACCGGACAATGGCCGATGCGCTGAAGGCGGCCGATGCCGATCCCGCCATCCGCGCCATAGCCTTTCTCGGCACCGAGGGCTGCTTTTCCTCAGGCAATGATCTGAACGACTTCCTTGCCGCCGCGGTCGGCGGCGGCGGCCTGGAGCAGGAAATCCTCGATTTCCTCTATGCGCTGGTGAAGGCCGAAAAACCGGTGGTCTCCGGCGTTGACGGTCTGGCGATCGGCATCGGCTCGACCATCCATCTCCATTGTGACCTGACGATCGCCTCGAGCCGCAGCCAGTTCCGTACCCCCTTTGTCGATCTGGCGCTGGTGCCGGAGGCTGGCTCCAGTCTGGTTGCGCCGCGCCTGATGGGCCACCAGCGCGCCTTCGCCATGCTCGCGGCCGGAGAGGCCTTTTCCGCAGCGGAGGCAAAGGAGGCCGGTCTCATCTGGAAGGTGGTCGAACCCGGTGAAGTCGATGCTATGACGCTGACGACCGCCGCTCGCCTTGCCGCCAAGCCGCCGCAGGCGCTGCGTATCGCCCGCGATCTCATCCGTGGCGACAGGGACGAAATCATCGCTCGCATCGACGAAGAGGCCCGCCATTTCTCCGCCCGTCTGAAAAGCGCCGAGGCCCGGGCCGCCTTCGAAGCCTTTATGCGCCGCTGAAGCGCTTCACATTTTTGCTGGAGCTGCTTTAAACCGCCGGCACATCGAAGACCTCGCCGGCCCTGAGCGGCCGGAACCGTTCCGGGGAAATATCATGCTCGCGCATTGCATCTTGCAATGCCCTCGTCGGCGCATCGACCGCTTCATTCGTCAGTTGGAACGTCGCGAAGTGATGCCCCGCCACATAGGCAGCGTTTGCCAGCGTCATTCCGATCACCGCCTCCTGCGGATTCTGGTGCTGGCCTTGCATGAACCATCGCGGCTCATAGGCGCCGAAGGGTAGAATGGCCAGGCGAAAGCCGCCATGCTTCTGCTGTGCCGCTTTGTAATTGATGCCGTGGTGAAAGCCTGTATCGCCGACGTGATAGATCTTTCCGGCCGGAGTCGACAAAACGAACGAGGCCCAGAGCGCCATGCGGCGGTCGGTGCCGCCGCGGGCGGACCAATGATGCGCAGGTTCCGCATCGATGCTGATTCCGGCGTGCGCAATGCACTCGCCCCAGTCCATCACTGTTGTCTGTAGATCGGGCACGGCGCGGCGGATGATCGTGTCATTGCCGAGCGGCGTCACCACACGCGGCCGATGCTTCGCATGCAGCCGCCTGAGCGTTGCGATATCGAGATGATCATAATGATTGTGCGAGATCAGCACGAGATCGATCGGCGGCAGATCATCGAATGCGATGCCCGGTCGGACGACGCGTTTGGGCCCGGCAAAGGTGAAGGGGCTGACGCGCTCCGACCATACCGGGTCGGTGAGGATATTGAGCCCGGCGACCTGCACCAGCATGGTCGCATGCCCAACCATGGTCACCCGCAGATCTCCGCCGTCGACACGTGGATTCGGCTTGACCGCCGGATATGGGCTTGGGACCGACCGTGGCCAACGCTCACGGCCACCACCGAATTGCCACCGCAGCAAATCGCGGAAACCAAGGGGCTCAATACCGTCGGGATTGAAGAAGTATGTGCCGTCGAAGTGATCGGACACCGGGCCGGTATAGTAGGGATTTCGTCTTTTGGTCTTGCGCATTCAGAATCGGTTTCCTTGGCCGAGAACAGGGTGACTTTAAGCGTGTCGGCTCGAAATCTGAATCCTGTCCTCGATTAAAAGGTTCAAGCCGAGGCCGGAAACTCGTTGACCTTGCGCAAGAGGCTGTCGACCAGCCGCTCCGGCAGGTAGCGACGAAGCGAGCGGACCTGGCGTGACTGCTTGCCGGCGGAATAGCGCAGCTTCGGCTTCTTGGCTGTTGCGGCTTTGACGACCATGTCGGCGACGACCTGCGGCGCGTCGCCCGTTTCCACCCATTTGCGCATCAGCGCTTCGCTGCGGGTCCGCTCCGACGCATAGACCGGAAGCGGTTGGTCTGCGCGTGTCAGGTTTTCCTCGAAGGATGTTCTGGTGACGCCGGGTTGGACGAGAACGACACGAATGCCGAAGTTGCGCACTTCGTGATCGAGCGATTCCGAATAGCCCTCGAGCGCATGTTTGGTTGCGGCATAGAAGGCGTTGTAGGGGGATGGGATAAGTCCCAGGATCGAGCTCATGTTGACGATCCGGCCGCTCTTCTGCTTGCGCATGACCGGCAGCACGGCATTGACGACGCGGGCGACACCGAAAAGGTTGACGTCGAAAAGCCGCTGGGCCTGGTCGATCGATGATTCTTCGGCGCCGCCGAGCAGGCCGATCCCGGCATTGTTGACGACAAGATCGATCCGGCCGGCCTGTTGCAGGATCTCGGCAATGGCAGCCTCCACCGATGCTTTATCCGTCACGTCGCAGATCAGCATCGTTATCCCGGGCCTGTTGGCGACTGGTTTGCGGCTTGTTCCATAGACGCGATAGCCGGCCTTCACCAGCGATTGGGCCGTGACAAGGCCAATGCCGGAGGACGCACCGGTGACCAGTGCAACGTTTCTGCTTTTGTCGATCATACTGTCCGCTTTCAAAGGGTGGATCATTGTTGGCCGATCTGTTACTATCTTTTCGATATCGTGTCACTATCGAAAAGATACCTAATGAAAAAAAATCCGATTCCGCAGTGCCCGGTCGCCCGCGGCCTTCAATCCGTCGGCGATGCCTGGAGCATTCTGGTCTTGCGCGACGCCCATACCGGCCTTACCCGCTTCGACCAGTTCAGGAAGAGCCTCGGCATCGTGCCGACCATGCTCACCAAGCGCCTCAAGGCGCTGACGGATGACGGCCTGCTGGAAAAGCGCCTCTATTCCGAGCGGCCGCCCCGCGAGGAGTACGTGCTGACGGAAGCAGGCCGGGATTTCCTGCCGGTGCTGATGATGATCGGGGCGTGGGCGCACCGCCATTGCGATGGCGAACTCGCCCGCTATGTCGATGTCGAAACGGGCTTGGAGATCGAGCCGATCGCCATCGATGGCGTCAGCGGTGCGAAACTTGGAACGCGGGCAATTCGGCTGAATGTGGGTGCGGAGCGCGAATCCGGCACGCAATAAAGATGCTTGAGGGCATCGCGCCCTCGGCATTGATATGGACGGGGTGAGTCGGCGGGCGGCCGACTATTTCTCCAGCGTCGCCACCACCTCGACATGCGAGGTCCAGAGGAACTGGTCGATCGGCGTCACGCCGGTGATCCGGTAACCGCCCTCGACGAGGATTGCGAGGTCGCGCGCCAGCGTCAGCGGATTGCAGCTGACGGCGGCGATCTTCTTCACCGCGGAGCGGGCAAGCTCCTTGCACTGGAACTCCGCACCGGCGCGCGGCGGATCGAAGACGACGGCATCATAGGGCTTGAACTCCTGCGTCATCAAGGGGCGGCGGAAGAGATCGCGCTTTTCGATGCTGACCGGCTTCAGCCCCTGCGTGTTGCGGGCGGCGTGGTCGAGGGCGGCAAGCGCCTTTGCTTCGGCTTCGACAGCATGCACGCGGCCGATCCGCGCCAGCCGCAGCGAAAATGTGCCGGCGCCGGCAAAAAGATCGGCGATCCGTTTGGCCTTGCCGGCATGGGCAAGCACCAGCTCGGCCATCGCCTCTTCCGCCGGCTTTGTCGCCTGGGCAAAGCCGCCCGGCGGCGGCGAGACCTGGACGCCGCCGAAATCGATCAGCGGCTTCGACGGCTCGATGAGGATTTCGCCGTTCAAAGAAACACGGGCAATGCCGCGCAGGCTGAGCACGATCTCCACCGCCTTGCGCCGCTGCGCATCGGAGAGTTTTTTCACCTCGTCGACCGCGATATCGAGGCCGGACAGCGTTTCGAGCACGGAGACGCGGAAGGGTTCGGCGTTGGTCGCGAGCGATGCTGCAATCGCCCGGATCGCCGGCAGCCGGGTGACGAGCCCTGCCGACGAGATCGGACATTCCTCGATCGCGACGATATGGTGGCTTTCGGCCTGGTTGAAGCCGATCAGCATGTCCTTCTCGGTCTTGCGCGCCGCAAACACCACGCGCCGGCGCTCGCCCGGCCGGGCCGGCACGATCTCGCCGACCTCAGGCGTCAGCCCCTTCGATCGCAGCGCATCGATGACCAGCTGGCGCTTGAAGGCGCGATAAGGGCTATCGGCCATATGCTGCAGCGTGCAGCCGCCGCAGGTGCCGTTGACGCCATCCGGGCCGAAATGCCGGCAGGGCGGCTCCTGCCGGTCGGGCGAGGCTGTCGTGATCGACATGATCGTGCCCTGGCTTTTGACGCGGGCGATGGCGACGGTTTCCCCCGGCAGCGAGAAGGGCACATAGACAGGCCCGCCGGCGCTGCCGGCGATGCCGTCGCCCTGGGCGCCGAGTTTTTCGATCGTGACGGTTTCGGTGCTCACGGTTTCAATCCTGCCAGAAGATATTCCTGATTGCCGTCGCCGCCGGCAATCGGGGAGGGGATGAGGCCGAGGCTGTTCCAGCCCATGTCCTCGGTGAACCAGCGCGCGAGTTGCGCAGCGACGGCGGGCGCAGACGAGGGATCCTTCAGCAGCCCGCCCTTGCCGATCGCCTCGCGCCCCGCCTCGAACTGCGGTTTGACCAGGAGCACGGCGACCGCACCCGCTTCGGCGATGTCGAGAGCCGGCGCCAGCGCCAGCTTCAGCGAGATGAAGGAGACGTCGGAGACGATGAATGTGGCGGGCTCGCCGATATCGTCTGCCGTCAGGTTGCGGGCGTTGAGGCCTTCCTTGTTGGTCACCCGCGGATCGGCTGCAATGCGCGGATGCATCTGCCCATGGCCGACATCGATCGCCGTCACATGCCGAGCGCCGCGCTGCAGCAGCACCTCGGTGAAGCCACCGGTGGACGCGCCGATATCGAGACAGTGATGGCCGGCCGGATCGAGCCGGAAATGCTCGAGGGCGCTAGCAAGCTTCAGCGCCGCACGCGAGACATAGTCCTGCGCCGGATCGTCGATCTCGATGGCAGCGTCGTCGACGACGAGCGCGCCGGCCTTCGTCACCACCAGGCCGGCGATCCTGACGGTGCCGCGCTGCACGGCGTCGCGGGCTCGCGAGCGGCTGGCGAAGAGACCGCGGGAGACAAGAAGTTGGTCGAGGCGTTGGCTGTTTTGATCGGACATCGGCTGTGAATGACCGGCAAAGCCGCCGGTTGCAAGCATTTTGTTCCAGACAGCCTCATTGACCCTCGAAAGCTTTCGGCGATAATCCTGCGGCGGCGATGACGGGGCGGGCCGCAGACACGGGGGTGTTTTATGCTGAAGCTCTTCACTCTTCTTGTCGCCGCGGGGATCGCATCGCCGGCGCTGGCGAACGACACCATGGCCGAGGTCAAGACCGGTGGGCTGATCTTTGCCCAGTCCGACGATGTCAGCATGGTGCAGGAGGATCTCTTCATCTCCGCTTCGCAGGTGCGTGTCGATTACGTGTTCGAGAACACATCAGACAAGGATGTCGAAAGCCTGGTCGCCTTCCCGATGCCCGATATCTCAGGTCAAGTTGACAGCAACTCCGCCATTTCAGACTATGACAGCGACAATTTCCTGCATTTCTCCACCGTGCAGGATGGCAGGCCGATCACCGCCAAGCTGCAGCAGCGTGTCGTCTCGCTCGGCATCGACGTCACCGACGAGTTAGCCAAAAACAAGATTCCCGTCCTGCCTTACAGCCAGAAGACCCGCGATGCGCTCGCCAAGCTCCCCGACACCGTCCGCAAGGACTGGATCGCCCGCGGGCTGATCTATCCCATGACCGACGCCGATCTGGTACCGCTCTGGACGCTGCGCTCGACCTATTGGTGGCGCACCACCTTTCCGGCCAAGAAGAAGGTCAGCGTCGAACACAGCTATCAGCCGGCGGTCGGCGGCACCGTCGCCATCAGCTTTCTCGATAACGGCCAGCCGAAGGGCGAGCGCTTCGAGGAATATTCTCGCAAATACTGCCTGGATGCGGACTTCGTCAGGGTCGCTCAGCAGCGTGCAGGCGAAGCCGAGGCGGGCGGCGCCAACTATACCGAAAGCTGGATCTCCTATGTGCTGTCGACCGGCGCCAACTGGGCGGGACCGATCCGGCGCTTCCAGCTGACGGTCGACAAGGGCAAGCCCGACAGTCTCATCAGCTTCTGCGGAAGCAATGTCGAAAAGATCGGCCCGACGACCTTCCGGATGACATCAGAGGATTTCGATCCGGCAAAGGATTTCGACATTCTCATCCTCAATCCGCCGGAAGCGGAACCGAAGCAGCCTTGATTTAAGCAACTTTAATCATGGTCCGCGCCGCTTCGACGGCGGCTAATTTAAGCAAATCTAAAGCTCGCCCGCATAGCTTCGCTTCGATTGCAGCGGTTCGTCCGGACCGCTCGGCGCCATGACGGCGCAAGCGTTTCAACGCCGATCATGGTCTCAATTCAGAAGGTCTTGCGGTTGCGCCTCACGCGCGACCCACTTTCGCCGCGTCGACTGTCGTCAGGAGAAATTCACCGATGTCCGCTAAAAACATATCCTTGAACGGGAAGCTCGCGGCCACGTTCGCAGCCCTCATTCTTATTTTCGTCGCCGTTTCCGCCTTCGTCTATTCCAAGGCGACGGCGTCGGCGGCCGCGTCGGCCGAGCAGGAAAAGTCGGAGCTGCTCGTCAACCAGATCGACGATGCGCTGCAGGCGATGCTCGAACAGGCCGTCAACCTGCGCGGCTTCATCCTGTTCCGCAGCGACAGCACCTATGGCGATGTCTTCGCCAACCGCGAGCGTATGCTGAAGGCGATTGCCGCCGCCAGGCAGACGGCCGCGGCCGAGCCGGAACTGGTCGAGATGATCGACGGCATGCAGAAGGCCGCCGACCTCTACTTCCATGAACTGGCCGAGCCGCAGACCAAGGCGCGCAAGGAGACCGACATGCCGATCGAAGAGGTCGTCAAGATCGGCGTCAACGCCACCAAGGGCCAGCTCGACGGCTTCCGCCAGGCCTCGGCCAAGATCAAGGCCAGCGCCCGCGAGAAGTCCGAAGCGCTTGCTGAAATCCGCGCCGAGGCCAATAGCGATCTGAAGACGACGCTGCTGGCCGGCGGTATTGTCGCCTCGCTTGCCGCCGCCGTGCTCGCCTGGCTGATGTCGCGCACCATCGTCCGCCCGATCGTCGGCATGACCGGGGCTATGGATCGCCTCGCCGGCGGTGAGAACGATATCGAGGTCCCGGCGACCGACCGCGGCGACGAAGTCGGCCGCATGGCCCAGTCGGTGCTGGTCTTCAAGCAGGCGGCGATCGAGAAGCTGCGCCTTGCCGGTGAAACCGACCGCATGCGTGATGACGCCGAGCGCCAGCGCCGGGCAGCCGACGAGCAGAAGGCCCGCGAGGAAGGCGAGATCCGCCATGCGATCGATGCCCTGGCCGGCGGCCTTGCCGAGCTTGCCAATGGCGATATGGCCGGCCGTATCCAGACGCCATTCGCGCCGCAATATGACAGCCTGCGCAACGACTTCAATCATGCCGTCGAAAAGCTGCAGGCAGCCCTGCAATCGGTTGGCCGCAACGCCTCGGCGATCAATGCCGGCGCCGGCGAAATCCGCTCGGCCGCCGACGATCTTGCCCACCGCACCGAACAGCAGGCTGCCGCCGTCGAGGAGACCGCCGCAGCGCTCGAGCAGGTGACGACCACCGTCCGCGACAGCGCCAAGCGCGCCGAGGATGCCGGCAATCTCGTCGAGCGCACCCGCCTCGGCGCCGAAAAATCCGGCGAAGTCGTCCGCAAGGCGGTCTCCGCCATGCAGCAGATCGAAAAATCCTCGGGCGAGATCTCCAACATCATCGGCGTCATCGACGACATCGCCTTCCAGACCAATCTCTTGGCTCTGAATGCCGGCGTCGAAGCTGCGCGCGCCGGCGAAGCCGGCAAGGGTTTTGCCGTCGTCGCCCAGGAAGTGCGCGAGCTTGCCCAGCGCTCGGCCAAGGCGGCGAAAGAGATCAAGGCGCTGATCACCACGTCGGGCGAACAGGTCGTTGCCGGCGTCTCCCTCGTCGGCGAGACCGGCAAGGCACTTGAGGCCATCGTCGCCGAGGTGCAGGAGATCAACCACCACGTCGGCGCGATCGTCACCGCCACCCGCGAACAGTCGATCGGCCTGCAGGAGATCAACACCGCCGTCAACAACATGGACCAGGGCACCCAGCAGAATGCCGCCATGGTCGAGGAACAGACCGCGGCAAGCCATGCGCTCGCCAGCGAGGCAAGCGCGCTGGACGAGCTGCTGCGCCAGTTCAAACTCGGCCAGACCAGGCCGGACGCCGCAGCACCGCGCGCCACCGTCGCCGCCCCCAACACCCGCCCGGTCGCTTCTCCCGCCCGCGCCCTCGCCAGCAAGGTCACCAAAGCCTTCGGCGGCAGGCAGGCGAGCGCTGCGGTTGCGGTTCAGGAAGACTGGACGGAGTTCTGAAGACGCTTTTCTTAGGAGGCGGATGTTGCTCGAGGCCGAGCATGACGGAGGGTGGGGTGGCTGCTGGAGCAAGTATAGCGATGAGCAGCCGACGCGCGCCCTTTTTCACGGTCGAACGGCATAGGCGGGAGCAAGAGCCTGCCCCTCACCCTAACCCTCTCCCCGTAAAAACGGGGCGAGGGGACGTGCCCTGCGAGACGTTGGCGAGGGACGGAAAGGTTACGGCATATCCCCTTCGCCCCGTTTACGGGGAGAAGGTGCCGGCAGGCGGATGAGGGGCCTTCACACGGCACACCCTCACAAATTCACCTACCCCGCAACCCCAACTGCAACCCCGCGCCCCAGCGCCCTGAACACGGTCGAAACAATCCCGGCGCGGTCGAGGCCGGCATGGGCGATCATCGCTTCGGGTTTGGCTTGTTCCATCCAGATGTCGGGCATGACAAGCGAGCGGATCTTCAGGCCGTTGTCAAGCAGGCCCTCGCTTGAGAGATATTGCATCACCTGGCTGCCGAAGCCGCCGACGGAGCCTTCTTCGACGGTGATCACCATCTCGTGGTGGCGGGCGAGCTGGCGGATCAGATCGTGGTCGAGCGGCTTGGCGAAGCGCGCATCGGCGACCGTCGTCGAAAGCCCGGCGGCATCGAGGTCTTCGGCGGCAAGCAGGCAATCGGCAAGCCGGCTGCCGAAGGAGAGCAGCGCCACCTTGGTGCCTTCCTTGACGATGCGGCCCTTGCCGATCTGCAGGATTTCGCCGCGCGCCGGCATGTCGACGCCGACCCCTTCGCCGCGCGGATAACGGAAGGAGATCGGCCCGGCGTCATAGGCGACAGCCGTGCGCACCATGTGCTTGAGTTCGGCCTCGTCGGCCGCCGCCATCACCACGAAGCCGGGCAGGGTGGTCAGGAAGGCGGTGTCGAAGGAGCCGGCATGGGTCGGTCCGTCGGCGCCGACGAAGCCGGCGCGGTCGATCGGAAAACGCACCGGCAGTCCCTGGATCGCCACGTCGTGCACGACCTGGTCGTAGGCGCGCTGCAGGAAGGTGGAATAGAGCGCCGCAAACGGCTTGTAGCCTTCCGCCGCAAGGCCGGCGGCGAAGGTCACGGCATGCTGCTCGGCAATGCCGACATCGAAACAGCGCGACGGAAAGGCGTCGGCGAGCTTGTCGAGGCCGGTTCCGTTCGGCATGGCGGCGGTGATGCCGACGATCTTGTCGTCGAGGGTCGCTTCCTGAACCAGCGCTTCGGCAAAGACGCTGGTATAGCTCGGCGCATTCGGCTTGACCCTGGCCTGGGCGCCGGTGATGACGTCGAACTTGTTGACGCCGTGATATTTGTCAGCCGCGGCTTCCGCCGGCGGATAGCCCTTGCCCTTCTGGGTGACGACATGGATCAGCACCGGTCCGCGGCCATTATCGCGTACGTTGCGCAGCACCGGCAGCAGATGGTCGAAGGAATGCCCGTCGATCGGCCCGATATGATAGAAGCCCATCTCCTCGAACATGGTGCCGCCGGTGACGTAGCCGCGCGCATGCTCGACGGCGCGGGTGATCGCCCGGTCGATGTTCTTGCCGAGATAGGCGGTCAGCTTCTTGCCGAAGTCGCGGAAGCCCATATAGGTGCGACCGGAGGCAAGGCGGGCGAGATAGGCGCTCATCGCCCCTGTCGGCGGCGCGATCGACATGTCGTTGTCGTTGAGGATGACGATGAGCCGCGCGTCGAGCGCGCCGGCATTGTTCAGCGCCTCATAGGCCATGCCGGCCGACATCGCCCCGTCGCCGATGACGGCGATGACGCGTCGGTCGGTCTTGTCGAGATCGGCGGCGATCGCCATGCCGAGGCCGGCCGAGATCGAGGTCGAGGAATGCGCCGCCCCGAAGGGATCATATTCGCTCTCGGCCCGGCGGGTGAAACCGGACAGCCCGTCTTCCTGGCGCAGCGTGCGGATCCGGTCGCGCCGGCCGGTGAGGATCTTGTGCGGATAACATTGATGGCCGACATCGAAGATCAGCCGATCGTCGGGCGTGTTGAAAACGTTATGAATGGCGATCGTCAGCTCGACCACGCCGAGACCGGCGCCAAGATGGCCGCCGGTGCGCGACACCGCATCGATCATTTCGTCCCGGACTTCGCGGGCAAGCTGCGGCAGCTCGCGATCCTCGAGCTTGCGCAGGTCGGCGGGGTAAATGACCTGGTCGAGCAGGGGGGTCTTCGGCAGTTGTGTCACGGGCGGGCGCTCTTTCTTACTTTTCCTTGTACCGCTTTATTCGATTAGAACGAGGCAAAACAAGTGGTTTCAGGAACCGAAGGTTTTCACCTTAGAGCATGGCGGAAAAATGTGTGAGCGGTTTCGGGGGATATCACATTCTATTTCTGTGAGTTGCATTCACCTGATCTTGGCCTGCTTCCGCCCTGGTTTTCCACCCCGCCGATCGAAGCGCCAAGCGCCGGCGAGCCGCTTGAATATGACACGGAATGGTAGCAATGTTGGCTCGCACTGACTTGGGGGCGGGCCATGGGAACGATTGTTGCAGCGCATGCCTATGTGAACAACGAGGTCGCCTTCGTGGCCTGGGACATCGACGCCAAGATCGACGGATGCCTCGGCTTTGAAGTCGTCCGCGTCTATCTCGACGAGCAGGGAAACGTGTCGAAAAGACCCGATGGCAGCGAGGACCGCGTGACCTGCGCCGCCTGGGTCGCCTTCAAGGGCCAGCGCAACCCTCACTGGCTGCCGCAGACGACGTCGCTCTGGCCGGTGCAGAAGCTTTCCTGGCGCGACCTGACGCTGCGCAAGCGGCGCAATGAAATGAAACGGCGGCCGGACGAGGTCCGCGTGCGTTACGAGATCCGTCCGCTCGGCGATCTGAAGCCGGGCATGCAGGCAGCCCCCGATCCGACGCCTGCGCTGGTCGAGATCAACAAGCGGGATCAAAACGGCAAGCCGATCAGGAAGGCCGACGGCAGCTACGAGAAGGTTGCGGTCAAGGCCTATGAGGGCGCCCCGCGGCCGCTCGGTTATCTCGGGCCGGCCGTCTCCACCAACCCGGTCCATGTGACGCGCAAGCGCGGCCAGTTCGAGTCGACCTTCACCAACGGCATTCTCGCCGCGCAGTGGCTGCGCAACGTCCTGCTCGAGGACGGCGTGAAACAGCCGAACGAGCTGATCGACATGATTTCCAATCCTGAAAACGGCATCCGCAAATATCTGGCCGGCGATGTCATTCCGATGCTCAGGGAATTTATGAATGCGCCAGGCCGCTTCCTTGTCGCCCTCTACGAACTGGAGGACGAGGAGCTGCTGGCGCTGCTGATTGCCAACAAGGAGAAGCTGCGCATCATCCTTGCCAATACCGGAAAGGTCGGGGACGCCTGGGATGTGCGCAATGAGCATGCACGCCAGGCGCTGATCGATGCCGGCGTCGAGATTCACCACCGGATGTTCAACAATTCGAGCCAGATCGGCCACAACAAATTCGTCGTGCACATACCGCCGGATGGCGCTCCGCGCAGCGTCTTCACCGGCAGCACCAACTGGACGGCGACCGGACTGGCCGGCCAGTCCAACAACGCCTTGATTGTCCGCAACGATGCGGTTGCCGCGGCCTATGTCGCCTATTGGGAGCGGATGCTGGAAGACAATGCGACGCTGGAGGCGCCCGTCGAATTCGATGACGGCATGCCCGACAACCAGCAGAGCAAGAAATTCCGGCGCTCGAACGAGACACCTTCCATCGTCTCGGCCGGCAACGGCGCTTCACTCGAAGCCTGGTTCTCGCCGAACATGCAGAGCCGCAGAAAAGGCAAGGCAATTCCGCCCGATCTTCGTGAAGTCTACCGCCTGATGCGCCGTGCCGAGCACGCGGTGCTGTTTCTGGCCTTCTATCCCGGCCAGTCGGGCAGGGATTGCATTGTCGGCGAGGCGATCGATATCGGCCTCAAGGATCAGAAGCTGATCATCACCGGCGCCGTTTCAAGCGCCCAGGCCATGCCCAACTACGTCGCCGGCAAGGGGAACGATCCCGACGATGAGGACGACGATACCGACGCTATCTCGCCCCATACGTTCGACGAGGCCAATGTCTCGATCGTCCGCGCCTCGCGCATTGACGACCGCCAGCTGCTGGCGGATTTCGGCGCCGAAGAACTGACGGCCAAGAAGGTCGGCGCCATCATTCACGACAAGGTGCTGGTGATCGATCCCCTGTCGGACGAATGCGTCGTCGTCCTCGGCAGCCACAATCTCGGCTTCAAGGCCTCCTACGCCAATGACGAAAACATGCTGATCGTCAAAGGCGACCGCGCGCTCGCCGAGGCCTATTCCGTCCATATCCTCGACGTCTATGACCACTATCGCTTCCGCGCCGTCGAGGCGGAATTGAAGCGCCAGGGCAAGAAGGGCTGGTCGGGCTTTCTCAACGTCGACGACAGCTGGCAGGACGGCTACGTGAACCGCACCAAGGGCGCGCTGACGCGGTATTTCGCGGGTTGAGATTCCGCCGCCCGTCGGCGGCGGCGCATCGCCGCCACCGTCACCCTTCCGGCAAAGGCACGAATTCCTCTTCGTCGCCGGGAACGATATCGAAACGGCCGCTGCGCCATTCCTCCTTGGCCTTTTCGATCCGCTCCTTCGAGGAGGAGACGAAATTCCACCAGATATAGCGTTTCGAATTCAGCGCCGCGCCGCCGAACAGCATCAGGTGACAGCCGTCGGTCCCGGCTTCCAGCGTGATCGGATCGCCCGGCCGGAAGACCAGCAGCTGGTCGGCGGCGAAACGGTCGCCCGAGATGACGACCTCGCCTGACAGTACGTAGACGGCGCGTTCTTCATGCGCCGCGCCGAAGGGAAACTTTGCGCCCGTCTGCAGGCTCAGATCGACATAGAGCGTGTCGGAGAAAACCCCGACCGGCGATGCCATGCCTTCGAACGAGCCGATGACGACGCGCCCGCGCACGCCTGGCGTCTCGATCAGCGGCATTTCGGACTTTTCCGTATGGGCGAAGGAAGGATCGATCTCCTCCTTGTCGTCGGGCAGCGCCAGCCAGGTCTGCAGCCCCGACATCAGCAGCGGATGGCCGCGCAGATTGTCGGGCGTGCGCTCGGAATGCACGATGCCGCGGCCTGCCGTCATCAGGTTGATATCTCCGGGACGGATGACCTTTTCGGTGCCGAGGCTGTCGCGATGGCGGATCTCGCCGTCGAAGAGATAGGTAACCGTCGACAGCCCGATATGCGGATGCGGCTTCACGTCGAGCGCCTCGTTGGGCTTCAGGATCGCCGGCCCCATGCGGTCGAAGAAGATGAACGGCCCGACGAGGCGCCGCTGCCGCGTCGGCAGCGCTCGCCGCACCTGAAACCCGCCGATATCGCTGGTGCGCGGAATGATCAGATTCTCGATCGCATCACAAGCGAAGGCATCGCCAGGCAGGGGATCTTTACCGGGAAAGAAGGACATGGCGGATCTCCGATCGCTAGGGTGTGGGCTAGAGATAGTGCCTGAAGCGCCGCGCGTCCAATCGGGCGCTGAGCCCGCTCTATCTCAGATCGCCGTAAAACCATTGTCGACGAAGAGATGGGCGCCGTTGACGAAGTTCGATTCGTCGCTGGCGAGGTAAAGCGCGGCCCGGGCCACGTCTTCGGGCTCGCCGATCCGCCCCTGCTGCGCGGCGATGGCGGCATCCGAGACATCGACGCCGAGCGCCTGCAGGTCGGCGACCTCGCGCAACCCGTGCGGCGTGCGGATGAAGCCGGGGCAGACGGCGTTGCAGCGGATGTTGCGGTCGCGGAATTCCACCGCGATCGCCCGGGCAAACATGTGCACGGCGCCCTTGGTCGTGTCGTAAAGCACTTCCATCGGCGTGGCGGCGACCGCCGAGATCGACGAGGTGCAGACGATCGATCCGCCGCCGGCCGCAATCATCTTCGGCAGCACCGCCCTGGTCATCAGGAACATCGAGCGCACATTGACCGCATGCAGCCAGTCCCATTCCTGCAGCGTCGTTTCCAGGAAGGGTTTGATGACGATGGTGCCGGCATGGTTGAAGAGCACGGTCACCGCACCGTAGCGGTCCTCGACGCCCGCAACGGCGGCGTTGACGGCGGCTTCGTCAGAGACATCGGCCGTCCAATAATCGGCCTCGCCGCCGGCATCACGGATCTGTTTGACGGTCTCGGCTGCCGCCTCTCCATTGCGGTCGACGATCGCGACACGCGCGCCTTCCGCCGCAAAAAGCTTCGAGGCGGCCCCGCCCATACCGGTCGCGCCGCCCGAGATGATGGCGACCTTGCCCTTCAATCTGTCCGTCATTTCTGTCCCCTCAAGATTCTGGAAGGGGATCATAGATCGGTCGCAAGCCGATCGCCAAGCGCCCCGGCAGCGGTTTCGCCTCAGGCCCCGTCGAGCGGTTCGACGGCCTGCGGCTTGCCGGCGCGGTCGAGCCGGATCTTCTCGATGCGGTTCTCGGCGGCCGAAAGCAGCGTCTCGCAATGTTTTTTCAGCGCTTCGCCGCGCTCATAGATCTCGATCGATTCGTCCAGCGCCACGTCGCCGCGTTCCAGCCGGGCGACGATGCTTTCGAGTTCGGCCACCGCCTTTTCGAAGGAAAGGCCCGATACCTCAGGCTTGGCGCTGTCAGTCATTCTCAACCCTTCATCATTCGCAGAATATGCATGCCCGCCGATTCGGCGAGGCCTTCGAGATCATAACCGCCTTCGAGCAGGCTGACGACCCGGTTCTTCGCGTAGCGATCGGCGAGCTCCAGGACCCGCCCGGTCGCCCAGTCGAAATCCTCGCCCGTCAGGTTGATCTGCGCCAGCGGGTCGCGGTGATGCGCGTCGAAACCGGCGGAGATGATGACGAGATCCGGCCGGAAATCGGCAACGGCCGGCAGCACGCGCGATTTGAACGCCTCGCGGAAATGGTCGCTGCCGACATTCGGAGAAAGCGGCGCATTGACGATGGTGTTGTGCTTGCCCTTCTCGTCCTTGGCGCCACTGCCGGGGTAGAGCGGCATCTGATGCGTCGAGCAGAACAGCACCGAGGGGTCGTCCCAGAAGATATCCTGGGTGCCGTTGCCGTGGTGTACGTCCCAGTCGATGATGGCGACGCGCTCGGCGCCATGTCTTTTCTGCGCATGGCGGGCGGCGATCGCCGCATTGTTGAAGAAGCAGAAGCCCATCGCCGTCATCTTCTCGGCATGATGCCCCGGTGGGCGGGCGGCGACGAAGACATTGTCGGCGGCGCCGGAAAAGACGTCGTCCACCGCCGCCATCGCCCCGCCGATGCCGGTCAACGCCGCCTGCAGGCTTTTGACGCTGGCATAGGTATCGGCTTCGAGCTGGTTGATCCGACCCTCCTCGTCGGGGATCTCCCGCATCACGGCTTTGAGATGCTCTTCCGGATGGGCCAGCAGCACCGCATCCTCGCTTGCCTCAGGCGCCTGCCGGCGCTCCAGCCGCTCGAAATTCGGATGTTCGAGCGCGACATTGATGGCGCGGATCCTGTCCGATCGCTCCGGATGGCCGGCGGGCGTCACATGTTCCAGGAAGATCGGATGTTCATAAAGACGGGTGCTCATGGAGACACTCTATCGGTCGCTTATGTCATGTTCCACAGCAGATGGGGCATCGCCTGACGATTTCAACAAGCGCTCCTGCCGTACCATCTCGCCGCCGGCGTCATTATAAATTCCTGTCATCTCAGCCGTTTACTTCGAAAAACCCCGTGCTACTCTCATGGACGGGGAATTTTGTAGGCAGAGTTGTTGATGAGTCAGTCTAAACGCCCGGGTGTGACGGAAATACATGTGCCGTTTCGCGATGTCGATATGACCGGCCGGATGTTCCTGGCCTCCTATATTTCTTATGCCGAATCCGTCATTGCAAGCTTCTGGTCGTCGCGGCCCGAGGTCGAGGACGAACCCGTCTACAGCGCCAGCAAGATTACCTGCGTTCTCCACCGCCCGCTGCATTACGACGAGCCGGCCCTTTTTACCGCGGCCGTCGACAAGATCGGCGTGCGCTCCATCGGCTTCATCGTCTCGATCGATACGGGAGAGGAACGCGCCGCCGAGGTGGAGATCATCTGGCAGGCCCGCGCTCGCGAGGATCAGCAGCCGGTGTCTTTGCCGGAGGAGACGCGGGACTGGCTCTATGGGTTTCTGGATTAAAGCCTGTCATCAGGACGCGTGCGGCAGTTTCATCCGAAATCGACGTGTGAATTCCATTGCATTTCCGAATTCAACCCTATTGATTATTCGAAGATGCTTTTATTCGCCGATGTTGAAAATCGATCATGGTTCACTCGACTGACGTCTCATCTCATTTGACGGATTTGATTTACGGGAGCCTCTTCGGCGAGTGCAGCTGGCAGGATTTCCTGGATCGGGTTGCACAGACGTCGCCGGGCGGCAAGGCCGCGCTGCATTACCACGATCTGAGCGCGTCCGTTGCCCATGTTCCCTTCATGTCGGGCTTCTCGCAGGCCGAGGTCGACCAGTTCAGCAGCCACTTTGCCGCGGTCAATCCGTGGATTCCGAGATTGAGCCTGGTGCCCGTCGGCCAGGGCCTGTGCGGGGACGAGATCTTTCCGCGGGAAGAGCTGCTCAAATCGGAATTTTACAATGACTGGCTGAAGTCGCAGGCCGGATGCGAGACGAGTGTCGGCGTTTCCATCATTCGGGAGGAAAGCCGCACCTTCATCCTGTCGACCTCGACGTCTTCGGCGGACCCCGATGTCAACAGAGAGGCGGCCGCGCGGTACACGATCCTGGCGCCGCATCTGAAGAGGGCGTTCGATTTCATTCGCAAGCGCGATCTGTTCGCGCCGCACGAACACGCATCCCAGACCCTGTTCGACAGCATCGGGGTCGGCTTGATCTATGTTTCGGAGCAAGGGAAAGTTCGTCGCTGCAATAAAAGCGCGGCCGCCTTGATGGAAGCCGGCTTGCCGGTGCGGATCACCGCTGATGGCAAGCTTGGACTTCAATGCCAGAAGTCCGCCGCCGTTCTCGAATTCCTGACCTCCCGAAACGGTGCGCAGACAAAACCGCACACGGCGATCGTCAAGGGCCGGAACCAGGATAACTACCGCCTCACGCTCGTCCGGCTTCAGTCCGATGCGTTCACGGAGTTCCTGGAGGGGCCGACCGTGGCCGTGATTGCCGAGCCGATGATGGCGAGCCCCCTCGGTGAGCGGCGCGATCTGCTGATGCAGCTCTACAGACTGACCGCAACCGAAGTCCGGATCGCATCGAGCATCGCATCGGGCCATTCCGCCAGGGAAGTGGCTGTCGCCGACGACATCAGCTACGAGACGGTCAGAACCCACCTGAGGAACATCTATTCCAAGCTCGGGGTCAACTCCCAGGCTGGCCTGGTCTCGCTGCTGATGCGCTGAAACGGCATCAGCCAGCTGAGCGGTTCGGCCGCCGGCCGGAGTTGTTATTCCGCGCTTTTGCCGCAAAGGAGCGGTGCGCTGAGTATATTGGTGTCGACATTTGGATAAACGCGCTCTTCCAGCAAGGTGAGGGATCCAGCCCGCACTCCTATGGGCAAACAACCGGCGTCGAAGCCGACCGTCGGCACCGGCTCTTCGGCAAAAAACCGGAACAGTGTCATATGCGCTATATCAGGCGGGCTTGGATGCCACTCTTCGAAGCCGATGGCCTGCGAAATGGCCGAACGAAGCTGGCGCAATTCCGCCGGTTCTTCCGCTTTGACGAAGACAGCGGCTTCCGAAACCGCCACCTCATCAAAATGAAGATCAAACGATGGGGTCGCTTCGATCAGTCTCGCGACGATCTCCTTCCATCTTCCCCCGTTGCGCTTCCAGACCTCGTTGTTCGGAATGCTGAATTGGGCCGCCGCGTTGACCAGGGTGACGACCGTCATGTGCAGGCTGGTCGCCGGAACGCGTAAGAGCGGGCCGGCGCTGTCCCGCTCGATACTGTCTTGCAAGACGCAGAGCTTTGACAGCGTATCGCGATCGGGAAGAAACTGCAGGTGAAAGGCGCAACACCGCTTGAACCACAGCGTATCGATCTTCGTGCGGATCACGGCAGCAGGCCCCTCCATCCAATGTGGGCACGCCGCAGCGAAGCGTGCAATTCCCACCCCTTGCTATCACGTCGCCGAACCGTTCGCCAAGGATAGTCGGCACCTGACCAATACGGCAATGATGGTGAAGGTCTTGAAACCGCTCGGGAAATCGCAGCACCCCGCCGCGTCGCCGGGCCTCAATATTCGGAACCGCTTCTGTTGTTCAGATCGTGACGTTCCGTCCCTTTCAATGGCGGATTGAAGACGCTGACGAGAATGAGGTCCTTGTCCTTGCCGCCCCGCAGATAGTGTCGATCATGTTGGTCGAGGACGTAGATATCGCCGACGCGGATGGGAAAGACGTTCCCGTCCATATCCTCGACCTCGCCTTCTCCCTGGATGCAAAAGCAGGCCTCCAGGTGGTTGCGATACTGCAGCAGGGCTTGCGTGTTGGCGCGAACGACGGTGTGGCAGACCGTAAATCCCATCCCGTCATCATTCGTCAGCAGGCGATGGCTGGTGCCATTGCCCCAATCGACGAAGCGCTCGGTCTGCTCCACGTCTTTCAGGCTTCTCACAAACATGTTCTTTCTCCTGTGAATGATGGAAATGTTTCCGATCTCCATGATCCATTAGGCATCGAAATCGCCGGTTGCTTCAAATGATCAAAATTGCGAAAACTGTTAGAATAATTTACATATAGTGTTTGAATGCGTTGCGCTATCCTAGGATAGATCTGAATAGATTTGACATTTCTGCCGGATAATAAATTCTGCCGGTCATGTGAGGAATTCGAACATATGCAGCTGCCGCCGCTGAACGCCTTGAGAGCCTTCGAAGCGACCGCCCGGCTCATGAGTCTCTCAAAGGCCGGAGACGAACTGCATGTGACCCATGCAGCGATCAGCCATCAGCTGAAACATCTGGAGGCATGGCTGGGACGCAAGCTGCTGCAAAAATCCGGGCGCGGCGTTGCGCTGACCCCGGCGGGCAGCGAATATTATCTGGCGATCTCGGGCTCCTTGGCAGCGATCGCCCACGCCACGGGCAATATGCGCCGAGACCACAATATGCGTTCGATCACCGTCGGATGCATTCCTTCGATCGCGTCGCGCTGGCTGGTTCCCGCACTTCCGTCCTTCCGGGAGAGCGATCCCGAGCTCGACGTCAGGATCGTCTATGCAAAAGCGGAGGAGCGCTTCGACGACGAAAGCCTGGATGTTCTGATTACCATGGGAGAAGACCTGTCGGGGGGACGGGAGAGCCGCCTGCTGTTCTCCCGCCGCAACCAGCCGGTGGCCAGCCTTCACTATCTGGCAAAGCGGAATTGGACGATCGACAACGTTTCCTTTGCCGCGGCCGACCTGCTGCACGACGAATCCGTGGACGGCTGGAAAGAATGGTTCCGAAAGTCCGATGCAAAGCCGCCCGAGCCGGTCCGGGGGCCGATATTTCAGGACTTCAATATTCTTGCCACGGCGGTGATCGCCGGGCATGGCGTGGCATTGTGCCCGGTCGAAGTGTTTCGGCGAGAGATCGATCGCGGCGACCTCGTCGTGCTTTCGGACATCTCGACGGCAGAGACCCAGGGATATTACCTGATCACCAGCTCGTGGGCGAAAAAGCCGGTGCGCCGTTTTACCGAATGGTTCATGAAGGAATGCCGATCCGCCGGTCCGCCGATCATCGAATAAGCGCCACCAAGCCGGGCGCTCGATGCGCTGATGAAGACATTGAGAGAAGCGGCCGGCGTCAATGGGCGCGGTCGAGCAGAGCGGCGACGAAAGCCTCGAGCATAACGCTTGGAAATTAAAGGTCTTTCCCCACAAGCGACCGTTTGAGGAGAATGTTTTTACGCCCATTGATCTGCAGTTGTTGGTGACCCAAAATGAGCTAATGACCAAATCAGATATCTTGCCACCCGATCTTGGAAAAACGCTCGCTGCCGTTGGTGAACGCCTGCATAGTGGCCGAAGCGTCAAAGCTGAGCTTCCTGCCGTTTTGGCTCACATGTCCGCTCTCCCGGCCGCATCGATCAGCCAAGCCGATCCGGCGATCGCGACAGCTGCAAATCTAACTCGTTGGCGTCCCAAGCCCGCATGGCTTGACAAGCTATTTTGGCCTCATCTCTCAGATCGAGAACAGTTATTGAGATTGCCCGATCTCCGTTACCTGTTCATATTTCACCGCGACGGGCGAATGAGGGAAGCTGCCCTCCAGAGGATAACCGGGGCACTGGAGAGTCCTTTTCTGTTCGCTGCTGTCGCCATGCGTCTGAATGACTGGGCTCAGCCGGTTCGCGTTGCCGCGTTTGCCTGTGCGAAACGCTGTTTCCCACTGACGTCGGCCGAGGTGATCGCCAATGCCGCGGCCTCCCTGGTTCTGCATCAGGACAGTTGGGGACGATGGGGTGTTGAACGGCAAGCGATGGAAGAAGCGCTGGCAAGGCCTGACGTCGCTGAAGAGTTGGCCCGTATCCTCCGCGAAGGGCAAACCGGGCCTGTTTCTCGGATTTTTCGTCTCGTGCTGAAGAATAGTTCGATGGATCCCCATTTACCGCAATTGGCAGCGAACGCGAGACAACCTTGGGTCCGTGCCGTGGCGGTTCAAGCCATCGCGGACATGCGCGCAGCTTGGCTTGTGGGTAGGGAGTGGCAGTGGATAGACAAGTCTATGGGACGAAGGACGCGAGCGCCTAAATTCGATTTTCGCGATATCAAGCTCTCAATCGACCAAGCAGGAGTCATTAGAGCTGCTGGTTCAGATGCATCGCCGATTGTCCGGCGCGCTGCACTGACGGCGGTTATTCAGCACTGGGGCGGAAGCCGCGAGGCTCAGGAACTTGCGTTGACTTTGAGATCTGATCCGAGCCCCTCAGTGAGAGAACGGGCCGCCTTCATCCTGTCGAGGATAAGTGAATCTATTGCTCCGCATGACCGCATCGGGATAGCTTCTTCGCAATAGACGGGCAAGATTGGGTGGGTGCCGTTGAAAAATTCGGCACCTGACATCAACTTATTTTGAGCTATGGCTCGCACCTCGCAAAATGGTGCGCGTCATCGGACGTGCTGATCGCCCTTCACATGTGGAGTTTTCGGTGAAAGACAAGCGAGAGAAAGGGCGGTGGGATACCGATGACGTGGTGACGTTCGTGTACGGAAAATACAACGGCGCACTCCTACTGGCGTTGCGGGATTTCTGGAAAGCATTTTGTTCAGCTTGGGCTGACAAGCGAAATCCTCCCGTGTCTCCCGATCGTCGAGAAGAACCCTAAGACTAAGAACCCGTTTTGATGATCAAACGGGCGGGTGGCAAAGCGCAGCGGCTTCAAGCGGCGCTTGTTCGAAACCGCCCTTGATGCTAGAAAATGGCATGGACAACAACACGATCAGCACTTTCGTGATGATGATGCCGCGCTCATAGCGTGGCGGGTTTCGTGCGTCCATAATGCACCAGCGACCGCCCTCGAGGCGGTTTTTTCATGGGTCGATCCGTCTCGCCGGCAACAACAGCCTTCGAAAGGAAACGCCGATGAACGAGATCTACATCACCTCCTCCATTCCCTACGTCAATGCCGCGCCGCATGTGGGCTTTGCCCTCGAACTCGTCCAGGCCGATGCCTATGCCCGTCATTTCAGGCTTCTCGGCCATGACGTCAGGTTCCAGTGCGGAACCGACGACAACAGCCTGAAGAATGTCAGGGCGGCGGAGGCCGCGGGACTGCAGGTGAGGGACTTCGTCAATGCCAATGCCGACAGGTTCGCGCGCCTTGGCGGCCGGCTCGATATCTCCAGTGAGGAATTCGTCCGCACCTCCCGCGATCCAAGGCATGCCGCCTGCGTCCACGCCTTGTGGCGGGCATGCGCGGGAAATGGCGATCTCTATCGCAAGGCCTATGAGGGCCTCTACTGCGTCGGCTGCGAGCAATTCTACGAGCCATCGGAACTCAATGACGGGCGCTGCCCGGAACATGGCATTGCCCTTGAGGTCGTCCGCGAGGAGAACTGGTTCTTCCGCCTCTCCCGATATGGCGGCCGGCTTCTCGAACTCGTCGAAACCGGTGAGCTTCGGATCGTTCCAGCCCATCGGCGCAACGAGATCCTTGCCCTGCTGCGGCGCGGCCTGACCGACATCAGCGTGTCGCGCAGCGCCGAACGGGCGCGAGGCTGGGGCGTGCCGGTTCCCGATGGCGAAGAGCCCAGTGGAGGTGACGTCGTCTACGTCTGGTTCGATGCCCTGGCGAACTATCTCACAGGCCTGGGGCACGGGTCCGATCGGGCGCTCCTCCAGCGCTATTGGAACGGTGGAGACCGCATTCATGTCGTCGGCAAGGGCATCTCCAAGTTCCATGCCATCTACTGGCCGGCCATCCTGCTCTCCGCCGGCCTGCCGCCGCCATCGTCGATCCTCGTGCACGGCTACGTCACGCTGGACGGCAGGAAGATCGGCAAATCGGCCGGCAACGGCATCGATCCGGAAGGCGTCATCGACGCCTACGGAACGCCGGATGCACTGCGATATTACCTGCTCAGGCATATACGCTCGGGAGATGATGGCGACTTCTCGGGCGAACGTCTCGACGCCGCATGGTCGGGAGAGCTCGCAGGCCAGCTCGGCAACCTCGCCAACCGGGTCCTTGCTCTTCTCAATCAATCGTTCGACGGCATCGTACCACCCGTGCCGAACAGCGCGTTCGTCCAGCAGGCCGCCTGCCTTCCGGGGAAGGTGGTGGAGGCTTTCGAGGCCTACGAGCTCCATGTCGGCCTCGCCGATATCTTTGAGTTTGTCGGCGAGGCGAACCGGCAGTTTACAAAGCAGGCGCCATGGGCGGATGCGAAAACGCTGCTTGGTCATCCCTCTCCGCAGGATCGCAAGGCGACCGCCGAACGTCTCGGCGCCTGCCTGGCCGAGCAGATCTACGGCCTGGCGATCGTTGCCCGCTGCCTCCTCCCGTTTCTACCCGGCTCGGCCGCAACGCTGCATTCCAGGCTGGGAATAGCGTCCCCGCGTCTCTATCGGGATCCCCTGATCGTGGCAGGGGCCAAAGCCGCCCCGCAAGCCGTGCTCTTTCCCCGAAGGGCGACGGCTTGAATCAACCCAGCCCGACTCTGGGCTGTCACGCAGCGCAGAGCCGGGGCTACCTGGCGGTGACAAGAGAGGGCGTTTCGACGCGATCCCGGATGTCATAAAAGTTTCATATTGCAGCAATTGTCGGGATCGGGAAATTACTCTATTATTTCAATAGGGAAACGAGATTTCCCGATGCAAACGAAAGGACACTGATTGGACAAATTTTTCTCGGATGGCTTGTTCATTACCTGCTTCATCCTGTTTGCCGTGATCTCCGTCACTAGCAATAAGTTGGGCAGTGATGGCGATGGAGCTGGAGCTGGGTGCGATGTCTCACATGGCAGCGACTGCCACGGTGGCGGCTGTGACGGTGGCGACGGAGGAGGTGGAGATGGAGGAGGAGACTAAATCAAACTGAAATCGATAGAATGCCCGACCGCCTCAAGGCGGTTTTTTGTTGCCCGGATTCCAGGTCATGCCAAGATCGCAACGAAGACGGTCCCTTATCCCACGTTATAGAGACGTGTGGCTCGCCTCCTATGTCGAGCGATGGATATTGCGCGCGCCATTAACGCACAATGGCCGCCTTTTGACGAAGACGGCCATTGCGAGCATTTGCGAAGGGACGGTTATGCGCGCGCCGGCAGCAGGGGATAGCCGACCATGACGGCGCGGCCGAGGAGGGCTGCGACGAACGCCTTGATGACGTCGCCCGGAATGAAGGCCATCGAGCCGACGAAGGCTTTGGTGAAGCCGAGGCCTGCGACGGTGGCGAGATAGGCAATGCCGAAGGCATAGAGCACGACGACCCCGCCGACCATGGCGGCGAGGAAGAAGCTCACCGTCTGCACCAGGCCGGATTGGCCGTGGTTGACCAGGCGCTCGCTGAGATAGCCGGTGACGAAGGCGCCGAAGATCCAGCCGACGAGGAAGCCGGCCGACGGCGAGGCGAAGATGGCAAGGCCGCCGCGGCCGCCGGAAAGCACCGGCAGGCCGATGGCGACGAGCAGCAGCACGATCAGCACGGCAATCGCGCCGCGGCGGGCGCCGAGCACGACACCGGCCATCATGACGCCAAGTGATTGGGCGGTGATCGGCACCGGAATGAAGCCGAGGGAGATCGGCGGCAGCAGGCCCAGTGCCACGATGATCGCGGCGAAGAGGGCGGTAAGGACGAGGTCGCGGGTGCTCATCATGAACTCCGTGGTTAAAACTGGTTAACTCCCATGCCGCCGAATGCGGCGCGCGTCAATCGCCGCGGCGACATTATCCGCATCCCTGAGCGTCAGGATGATCAGCGGCGCCAGCAGCGTCGTCGGCCGGGCCTTCAGCCCGCGCGCTTTATGGGCCTCGCGGATCGCCTGATAACGGCCGATGATGTCGGGCACGAAGCGCAGGACGAGCCCGAGCGCCAGGCCGATATCGTCGGCCTGCACAAAGCCGGTGCGCTCCAGCGGGCGGGCGAGTGCCGTCACCTCGTCGATGAAGGCAGTGATCGACGTCGTCGCCGTCACCGCGGCGGCAAGAAGCATCAGCGCCGTCAGCCGCAGCACCGGCACGAGTGCCGCCTGCCAGGGATTGAAGAGGAGATTGAACAGCGCCACCACCGCAATGGTCAGGAAGACCGGCCGCAGCCGCCGAAGGCCCTCGCCGAGCGGTAGGCCGGTCGTGCGGTAGAGAACCGCCATCAGCACCACCAAGCCGGAAAGCAGGGCGATGTTCTGGCTGATGAACAGCACGATGCCGAAGACCGCAAGCGACACCAGCTTGACCCGCGGCGAAAGCCGGTGCATCGGGCTGTTGCCTTCGACATAGAGCGACTGCATCAGGCGGCGATCTCCTTGTAGCGGGCGATCGCCTCCGTCGCCGGCGCATCGGCGGCCAGCCGTCCTTGATGAAACAGCAGCACCCGTTCGAAATCGGCGATCAGCTCCAGATCATGGGTGATGACGATGGCGCTTTCCGGCAACCCGGCGATAATCCGCTCGACCAGCGCCCGGTTCTTCAGGTCGAGCTGGTTTGTGGGTTCATCGAGGATGAGAATGCCTGGCCCCGTCACCAGCACCGAGCAGAGGGCTGCCACCTGCAACTCGCCGCCGGAAAGCTCATGCGCCCGGCGGTCGGCGAGCGCTTCGGCCCCGAAGCGAGCGAGAACACGCTCGACCTTCGCCTCGATCTCCGCCTTGCTGAAACCGTGCCGCTTCAGCCCGAAGGCGATGTCGTCGCGGACGATCGGCAGGATGATCTGGTTCTGCGGCGACTGGAAGATGAAGCCGACATCGACCGCGGCAGCCTTCTCATCGGCCGTGTCGCGGCCGTTGACGGTGACGCGCCCGACCGTCGGCCTGGTCAGCCCGTTGATCAGCCGCGCAAAGGTGGTCTTGCCCGAGCCGTTCAGCCCGATGACGCCGATGCGCTTGCCGCTGATGCCGAGCGTCAGCGGCTCCAGCGCCACTCGTGCCCCGAAACTGACCCCGGCACCTTCGAATCGTATGTCCAAACCAGTTCCTCGCATCCGGCCTTCAATGGGCAGATCTGCGAAGACCAGCCCCTCATCCGGCTGCCGCCACCTTCTCCCCGCGCGCGGGGAGAAGGGAACATGCCGCAACCTCTCCGTCCCTCGCCAACGTCTCGCAGGGCACGTCCCCTCTCCCCGCGAGCGGGGAGAGGGTTAGGGTGAGGGGCAGCCATTCGCGCCAACCTGACAGCAGCGCTTCTATACGGGTAATCGAGGGTGATGAAGAGCAAATCTCGATATCGGGTGGCTAGGAAGATTTTCCGCGTTATGATGCATCCATGACGAATCTGCTCTCCAATGCCGACGCCCGCCGTGTCTTCCTTGCCAAGCAGGGATTGAGCACGCCACCGAACCGCGCCCTGACCAAGGAGGGCCTACTGCAGCTCATCCGTGAGCTGGGTTTCGTCCAGGTGGACAGCATCCAGACGGTCGAGCGGGCGCATCACCAGATCCTGTTTTCCCGCAACCAGACCTACAGGCGCGAACATCTGACCGCGCTGCTCGAAAAGGACGGCACGCTGTTCGAGCACTGGACGCATGACGCCTCGATCCTGCCGAGCGCCTTCTTCGTCTATTGGAAGCACAAGTTCCGCCATCAGGAGAAGGTCATCGTCGAGCGCTGGCGCAAATGGCGCGGCGAGGGGTTCGAGGCCGCATTCGACGAGACCTATCAGCGCGTAGAGCGCGACGGCGCGATCCTGGCGCGTGACATCAAGGCCGACGGCCATGTTTCCGGCGGCTGGTGGAACTGGCATCCGAACAAGACGGCGCTCGAATATTTCTGGCACACCGGCAAGTTCGCCATCGCCGGCCGCTCGAACTTCCAGAAGATCTATGATCTCACCGAGCGCGTCATTCCGACCGAGTTCCGCGAGCCGGAGGTGAGCCGCGAGGAATTTATCGACTGGGCCTGCCGCAGCGCTCTCAGCCGCCTCGGCTTTGCCACCCATGGCGAGATATCGGCCTTCTGGAGCCTCGTCTCGCCTGAAGAGGCCAAAACCTGGGTCGCCGCTCATCGCGACGAGCTGATCGAGGTGCTGATCGAACCGGCGCTCGGGGCCAAGCCGCGCCCCTCCTGGGCCTTTGCGGATTTCCTCTCGACGCTCGACAGCTACCCCGGCGCACCGCCGCGCATCCGCGTGCTCAGCCCCTTCGACCCGATGATCCGCGACCGCAACCGCACCGAACGCCTGTTCGGCTTCTTCTACCGCATCGAGATTTTCGTGCCCGAGCCGAAGCGCGAATATGGCTATTACGTCTTCCCGCTGCTCGAAGGCGACAGGCTGATCGGCCGCATCGACATGAAGGCGGACCGGAAGAAATCGACGCTCGATGTCAAGAGGCTCTGGCTGGAGCCCGGCGTGAAGGCTTCGGCGGGACGGCTGGAGCGGCTGGAGGCGGAACTCGACCGGGTGGCGCGGTTTGCGGGGGTGGAGAAGGTGGTGTTGATGGAGGGGTGGAGAGGGTAGTCTCTTCGCCGGAGATGTAGCGCCTTGTGGGAAAACCCCTCCCCAACCCCTCCCCACAAGGGGGAGGGGCTGCCGTGTGGCACCCGTCGCATTTCATTCCTGATGCTGCAGCATGTGGTCGCGTATTTTTTGGGGCAGGGCTCGCCACGGGTTAGTCCCTCCCCTTGTGGGGAGGGGTTGGGGAGGGGCCTTTCTCTCGCTGGGGAGAAAGAGGAAACCTCAGCAAATCTCCGTCTTGCTGATCTTGATCCCGAAACCTTCCAGCCCGACATAGTGGCGCTCGCGGCTGGTCAGCAATTTGATCGAGCTGACGCCGAGGTCCTTGAGGATTTGGGCGCCGAGGCCGATTTCCAGCCATTCGCTGTCGCGGCTCTGGGCTTCGGCATGGGCTTCGCGGCCCTGGTTGCGGGCCTTGCGGCCGTTGTCGTAATGGCCGACGCCGACCGAGCCCTCGCGCAGATAGACGATGACGCCGCGGCCTTCCTCGGAAATCTTCTGCATGTAGAAATCGACCGGGCTGTTCTTGCCGAACAGATCCTCGGCAACATTTTCCGGATGCAGGCGCACCGGGATGTCGACGCCGTCGCGGATGTCGCCGAAGACGACGGCGAGATGCTGCATCGGATCCCAGGGCAGGGCATAGGTATGGGCCTTGGCCTTGCCGAACGGGGTGTCGATGTCGAAGCTGGTGCCGTGCTCGACCAGCGTTTCCTTGCGCTGGCGATAAGCGATGAGATCGGCGACGGAGACGAGCTTCAGCCCGTGCTGCTCGGCGAAATCGACCACCTGCGGGCCGCGCGTGACGGTGCCGTCGTCATTGACCAGTTCCGAGATGACGCCGATCGGCGGCAGGCCGGCGAGCTTGCAGAGGTCGACGGCCGCTTCCGTATGGCCGGAGCGCATCAGCACGCCGCCTTCGCGCGAAACCAGCGGGAAGATGTGGCCGGGACGGACGAAATCGGCGGCGCCGACATTCGGATTGGCCAGGTTGCGCACCGTCAGCGTCCGGTCGTCGGCTGAGATGCCGGTCGTCGTGCCATGCTTGAAATCGACCGAGACGGTAAAGGCCGTCGTATGGGCCGAATCGTTTTCCGCCACCATGGCGTTGAGGTTGAGGCGTTTCGCCTCTTCCTTCGGCATCGGCGCGCAGACGATGCCTGAGGTGTGGCGCACGATGAAGGCCATCTTTTCAGGCGTCGTATGCACGGCGGCGACGATCAGGTCGCCCTCGTTTTCGCGGTCATTGTCGTCCATGACGACGACGATTTCGCCGGCCTCGAAGGCCCGGATGGCGTCGACGACGCGCTTCTGATCATAAGACATGGGGCGCTCCTATTTCAGACGGCCGGTCTGGCCGCGGTCGCGAAGATAATGGTCGGCGACGGCGCAGGCGACCATCGCTTCGCCGATCGGCACGGCGCGGATGCCGACGCAGGGGTCGTGCCGGCCCTTGGTGCGGATGTCGACATTCTTGCCGTCGGCATCGATCGACTGGCGTTCGGTCAGGATCGAGGAGGTCGGCTTGACGGCAAAACGCGCCACAACAGGCTGTCCGGTCGAGATGCCGCCAAGAATACCGCCGGCATTGTTGGAAAGGAAGATCGGCGTGCCGTCATTGCCCATGCGCATCTCGTCGGCATTGTCTTCGCCCGATGTTTCGGCGGCGGCAAAGCCATTGCCGATCTCCACACCCTTCACGGCGTTGATCGACATCAGCAGCGAGGCGATATCCTGGTCGAGCTTGGCATAGATCGGTGCGCCGAGGCCGGCCGGCACGCCTTCGGCGATCACTTCGACGACGGCGCCGATCGACGAGCCCGCCTTGCGGATGCCGTCGAGATATTCCTCCCAGACCGGCACGATCGCCGCATCGGGGGAGAAGAACGGGTTCTGCCCGACCTGATCCCAGTCCCAGTTGCGCCGGTCGATCTTGTGCTTGCCGATCTGCACCAGCGCGCCGCGCACCGTCACGCCGGGCACGACGAGCCGGGCGATGCCGCCGGCGGCAACCCTTGCTGCAGTCTCGCGCGCCGAGGAACGGCCGCCGCCGCGATAGTCGCGAATGCCGTATTTGAGATCATAGGTAAAATCGGCATGGCCGGGGCGGTATTGCCGGGCGATCTCGCCGTAATCCTTGGAGCGCTGGTCGGTGTTTTCGATCAGCATCGAGATCGGCGTGCCGGTTGTCGTCATCGTCTCGCCGTCGGCATCGAGCATGACGCCGGACAGTACCTTCACCAGATCGTCCTCGCGCCGCTGCGTGACGAAGCGGGATTGTCCGGGCTTGCGCTTGTCGAGCCAGACCTGCAGATCGGCGAGCGTGAAGCGCAGCCCTGGAGGGCAGCCGTCGACGACGCAGCCGAGCGCCGGCCCATGGCTTTCGCCCCAGGTGGTTACGCGGAAGAGGTGACCGAATGTATTGTGCGACATGTGTTCCCACGGTGGCGCGCCAAAGCCGGTCGCGCCATTGCTTGAAAAGGCGCGACACTCATAGGCCAAAAAGCCATCGAGGCAAAAGCCTTTCTTTGCGCCAAACCGGCGGCGGCGGAAATGCTGTTCCGTCCAGATCAAAGGAAGACGGTCAGGACGCCAGCCGCCATCCCGTTCCGGTGGCTTCGGTGGTGAAATCGTCGAAGGAGAGCGGCCGCGAGAAGGCATAGCCCTGCAGGATATCGCAGCCGAGATCGCGCAGCAGTTCGGCATGGGCTGCCGTCTCCACGCCTTCGGCCACCGTCTCGACGCCGAGCGAGCGGGCAATGTCGATGATCGAGCGGACCAGCGCCCGCTCCTGCGTGGCGCCGACGATCGGCTGCACCAGCTGGCGATCGATCTTCAGCCGCTTCGGCTTCAGCTTCAACAGGCTGACGATCGAGGTATGGCCGGTGCCGAAATCGTCGATCTCGATATCGATGCCGAGCGCCTTGATGCGCTCGAGATTGTGCGACGCGACATCCTCGCTCTCGTCGAGGAAGATCGATTCCACCAGTTCGAAAGAGATCTCGCCGGGGCGGATCTGCAGATCTGTAAGTGATTCCAGCAGGCTGCCGTCATGCAGCCGCCGCGCCGAGACATTGACCGAGACCTTCGGAACCGCAATCCCCAGCGCCGTCCAGCGCATCTTGTCGCGTAGCGCCGTTTCCAGCACGATCCGGTCGAGCATCTGCACGACATTGATCTCGTCGGCGATGCGCAGGAATTTGTCGGGGGTCAACAGCCCCTTGGCCGGATGGTTCCAGCGCACCAGCGCCTCCACGCCCGTCAGTTCCATCGTCCTGGCTGAGAATTGCGGCTGATACCAGGCGGTGAATTCGCCATTGTCGATGCCGGCGAGGATCTCGTCGGCGGTGCGTTTGGTGTTGATGATATCGGCCTGGAGATTGTGGTTGAAGAATTCGAAGCGGTTGCGGCCCATGCTCTTGGCGCGGTAGAGCGCGATATCGGCATTGATCAGCACCTTGCGCGCATCGACATGAATGCCGTTGGCAAGCGCCACGCCGATCGACACGCCGCAGCGGCAGGAAAAACCCTGGAAATCGATCGGCTGGCGCATCTCCTCGATGATCCGCGTCGAAAGCTCCGCCATCTCCGTGTCGCCGACATCGACGGCGAGGATGACGAATTCGTCGCCGCCGATGCGCGCCACGAGATCACTGCCGCGGACATTCTTGGCGAGCACCTTCGAGGCATGCACCAGCATGGCATCGCCGGCGGCGTGGCCGAGCGTGTCGTTGATCTCCTTGAACCGGTCGAGGTCGATGTGCAGGATCGAGAATTTCTGCCGCTGCCGGCGGCCGTCATTCGTCAGCTCTTCGAGGGCGATGTCGAGCTTGCGGCGATTGGCGAGCGCGGTCAGTGGGTCGTGCAGCGAATTGTGCTCGATCCTGTTTTTGGCAAGCTCGAGTTCGATATTCTTGGCGACCGCCTCGTCCTTGGCAGCCTTCAGCCGGATCGTCATCAGCACGTCTTCGGTAGCATCGAAGGCGATGCCCATGATCTTCATCTCGCCGGTCCCCGTCTGGTGGACCTTGCCGACCGAGCGGACATAACGCACCGCGCCGTTATCGGCGATCACCCGGCAGACGAGGGTGTGGGTATCGCCGTTCTTCTTGAAGTGGCGCGCGCTTTCCAACGCCAGCCCCCGATCCTCGGGGTGGATGCAGCCGAGCCAGGTCTCCTCGGTCATGAAGCCGTTGCGCGGCGCCAGCCCGTAGAGTTCGTGCATACGCTCGTTCCAGAGCGAACCGCCGCGGTCGGGCCGCGCTTCCCAGATGCCGCATTGATAGGAATTGAGCGCCAGATCGAGCCGGCTCGACAGTTCGGCGAGCTGCCCCTCGCGGCTGGAAAGCTCTTCAAGCGCCAGCTCCAACTCGGCATTCTTGACCTCGCTCATGTCTTTCGCCTTGCGCAGCGTGTCGGTCGTTTCCGCATCGGCGGTCACGTCCCAGACGATGCCGATCGTCTTGCTGACGCCGCCGGCATCCGTATAGAAGGCGCCGACCGAGCGCAGATGCCGGATGCCGCCATCGGCAAGCAGGATGCGGTATTGCGCCGTGCAGGCAGTGCCGGCGATGCTGCAGCTGAAGAAATGCACTTCGGCGATGTCGCGGTCCTCGGGCAGGATCGCTGCCAGCCATTCGTCGAGCGCCCGGCTGCCCTCCTGCGCCGGCTTGCCGTGCAGGGCTGCGGCGCGCGCATCCCAGAGCAGGCTGCTCGAATGATCCTGCAGTTCCCAGATGCCGATATTCGAGGATTTCAGCGCCAGATCGAGCCGCTGCGACAGTTCCTTGAGTTTCGTCTCGCGCGTCTCCAGCTCGGTGATGTTGCGATTGCGCTCGCCGAGCAGCAGAGTTGCGAAGAAGATCGGGATGATGATGATGCAGCCGGCGGCAAGGACGATCAGGCGCAGCTCGGTTCGGTTTTCCGGTATCGCGTTCCAGCCGCTGTTCGGGACGACGGAGAGTTCCCACTTGCCGCCGGCAAAGCCGATCTTCTGGCGCATCGGATCCTTGTCGTCGATCTCGGACGACCCGAAGAAGGGCGCTGTTGTCGCGGCCCTCGCCGGTGAGCCGATATCCCGCATGGCGATCGAAAGATGGTTGAGATGCGGAAAACGTTCCCGGTTCTCGCGGTCGCGCGCCGGCATTAGCCCGGTCGCCTCGTAGAACATCTGCTGGTCGATGACGAGCTCGACCGCCCCCCAGAGCCGCCGCTGGCCGTTCTCCTTGACGAAGACCGGGAAGAATATGGCAAAGCCGTCCCGGCCGTCGATGCTGACAGGGCCGTAGAAGCGGGCCGACTGATCGCCGGCCGCCGGCGTCATCGCCTGGCGTGAAAACAGCGTTGCGCGCACGTCGCGGCCGATCTGCTCATTGCCGGGTAGCCTGGGATAGACGTTGTCGATGATGAAATCCGGTGCGACGGCGATTTGAATGAAGGACGGGTTCTGGATCAGCAGCCAGTTGATCTGCCGCTCCATCTCCTCTCCGTTTGCGGCGCTGACGGAGATCAGATTGGCAAGGTCGCGGACCATGCTGAGATCCATGTTGATCTCAGCCATCACCCGGGCGCGGATGAGGTTCGCCTCGCTTTCGGTGCGGATATGAAGTTCGCGCACATAAGATTGAGTATTGGCCCGGTCGAGGCCGAAGCCGACCATGATGACGACAAGGGCGACAAGCGATGAAACCAGAAACGAGACGCGGGTATTCTTCAACACGCGCCGTAATTGCTTGTTGTCGCTCAGCCTGGATAGCAAAATGAAACCCTCAGATTCTGGGTAACTGTAGGGCGAGGGGGTTAATTTACGATTGCCCGCAGGCGATGCCGACACGTCATGGGGAGGGAAAAGCCGCGGTTAACGCTTTGTCTTGATTATATTTAAAATCCTATTCATCAATTAGGCGGGAAAAGCCATTCTTACGGGCAATTTTCGCCATATTCAGGAGGCTATCTGTGGCCAGTCATGTTCTCGTGCAGCGTTTCAAAAGGATTGTCGCCATGCGTTTCGTCGTCGCCACGCTTTTGGCAACAGCAAGTTTCCTGTCGCCAATGAGCGGTTTTGCCGAGAGCGCCGATGTCGAGGCGACGATCAAGAAGGTCGACACCGCCAATCTCGTGCTGACGCTCGATGACGGCAAGACCTATCAGGCGCCCGAGGAATTCAATTTCGATGGGCTGGCGGCCGGCGTCAAGGTGATCGTCTTCTACACCGAGGTCGACGGCAAGCGCGTCATCAACGATCTCGATATCGTCAAGTAGGGCGGGATTCAGAAGAATGGCTGGATGAGGTTTTGCGCCTGTGGCTGCCCCTCACCCTAGGAGCTGTGGACACTTATCTGAGCCATAGGATTGTTGCGGCCAGAGCGATCATGGCTTTGTAGTTTCGAACGGTTTTCTCATATCGTGTGGC
>NZ_MAWZ01000017.1:0-76927 GCF_001854685.1 Rhizobium sp. RSm-3
CAACGACCACCCAAACAGCCAGATCGATGATCTGCTGCCGTGGGCCTATGCCGCAAAGCCCGATCTCAAAGCCGTGGCCTGAAAACACCGCTTACTGTTGAGAAGAGTGCCGATGCAGATTTGTTGCGTGAGATGATTGGCTTTGCCGCCGAGCGGCTGATGGAGTTGGAGGTCGGCTCGGCTACGGGTGCTGACTTCGGTGTGAAGAACCCCATGCGGCTCACTCAACGCAATGGCTACCGTGACCGCGATTGGGAGACGCGGGCTGGCACCGTCGAGCTTCGCATTCCGAAGCTGCGCAAAGGCAGCTACTTTCCGAGCTTCCTTGAACCGCGCCGCATGGCAGAGAAAGCTCTGACGGCCGTTATCCAGGAAGCGTATATCCAGGGAATCTCGACTCGTTCTGTCGACGACCTGTGGTGGATGCGACCTATCTCAAGGTCCGGCGTGGCGGCCGCATCGTCTCAGTCGCCGTCATTATCGCGGTCGGCGTCAATAACGACGGTCGGCGCGAGGTCCTGGGTATGGAAGTTGGCACCTCGGAGGCCGAACCGATCTGGACGGAATTCCTGCGCAGGCTAACGCGCCGCGGTCTACGCGGGGTGAAGTTGGTTGTCTCTGATGCACATGAGGGCATCAAGGCTGCCGTTTCCAAGGTTCTCAATGCCACTTGGCAAAGGTGCCGGGTTCACTTCATGAGGAACGTGCTCGCGCATGCTGGAAAGAGCGGCAGGCGGGTCGTATCCGCCTTCATCGCGACGGCCTTTGCCCAGGAGACCCCGGAGGCAGCAAGCCGCACAATGGCGCAGTGTCGCCGATCAAATCAGGCCGAAAGTGCCGAAGCTTGCCACCATCATGGACGACGCTGAAGAGGACGTGCTCGCCTACATGACCTTCCCCAAAGAGCACCGGGCAAAGCTGCACTCGACGAATCCAATTGAGCGTCTCAACGGCGAAATCAAGCGACGCACCGAGGTCGTCGGCATCTTTCCGAACGACGAAGCCATCGTCCGTCTCGTCGGCGCACTGCTGCTCGAACAGAATGACGAATGGGCCGTTCAACGCGCCAAGTATATGACGCTTGAGACCATGGCCCAAATGAGATGAGCCCCAAATCAGCCTGCCCCGCTGTGGCACGCTGATATCCCCTTCCGACCCATGTCGGGAAAGCACGGCCATCAGCCGCGACCTACACCACCTCCCGGGACACGATCGTATCACCTTGTATTCCGGACTAAACTTATGCCGACAGCGTTGCGATAGAGGGCATTCGGAACCAGCATGCGGCTATTCCGGAAGGTCGGCACTCGCATGACGTCATCTGACCGACATCGTGGGGTTATTCGACAAAAATTGCGAAATGTCCTTGATCCAGTTTCCGCTGTTAGATCTAGTTGTCGCCGGCAGTCCTTCTCCTTCTCTATCATATTTGCTGGAGCGTGCCGCAAGTCCGACAAGAGCTGCGCCTAGGCCAACAGCTCTGTGCTGTCATTGACGGGTTAGGAACACGTCAATGATCAACGAGGCTGGAGCCTTATACCCGGTGTTCCTGCCTCAAATGTAAGGGCATGACGAGTGCCGCCCTTTCCTTCACTTGACCAGGTGGTTTCCGATCGAGGAGCCGCCATCGACCGTCAGAATGCTACCGGTCGCGAACCTCGAACGATCGGACGCAAGAAAAAGCATTGCTTCAGCAATCTCTTCAGCTGTCCCCATCCGATCCATGACGGCACGGGCGTTGAAATCGCTGCGAAGCTTCGCGGGGTCCTTCGCTTCGGCGAAGATTTTCGTGAAGTAAGGAGAGTCGATTGTCCCTGGAGCGACCGCGTTGACACGAATTCCCTCTTTCGCATGATCCATGGCCATCGCGCGCGTCAGCGAAGATATTGCTCCTTTCGATGCTACGTAGGCAGTCCTGTCCGCGATTGCTGAGGTTGCGGTGTAGGAAGTCGTATTGATGATCGAACCTCCGCCGTTCCGTCGCATAACAGGAATGACGTACTTTGAGCAAAGGAAGATCCCTTTGACGTTTACGGACATAATCCGGTCCCAAGTTTCTTCAGGAATGGTCACCACATTCCCCGTCGTTCCGAACCCGGCATTATTGACGAGCACGTCGACCCGGCCCCACTTTGCGGTCGTCTTCTCAACCATGCTTTCCGCGTCCTTGGCGGACGAGACGTCGACGCGAACACCGAAAGCCTTCGAGCCGATCTCGTTCGCCACACGAACCGCGGCGTCTTCATTGACATCAGCAACAACCACATAGGCGCCGTTCTTTGCGAAAAGCTCGGCTGTCGCACGACCAATGCCGCTGCCGCCCCCTGTGACGATACAAACTCTTTGATTCAAATCCATCGACCATCTCCTCATTTTTGGGTGCCTTAGAAGACATTTTAGCAGACAATCTGTCAATTGTGAAAATCCAGTTGACAGATTGTCTGCTGATCTGTTTATCTAGGCTCGATCGAATTTGGCCGTGGGAGGACAATATGGCCGATACCAGCACTGAGGCGCAGTTGGCTTTTAAGGCAGCTATGCGTCGGTTCACATCAACCATCTGCTTGATCACGACCGAACTCAACGGGGTCCGTCATGGCATGGCCGCCACCGCGGTCCAGTCGGTTACCGCGGACCCACCAACTGTTCTTGTCTGCATCAACCAATCGGCTTCGGTGAATCAGCCTTTGAAGATCTCCGGGAAGTTCGCCGTGAACATGCTGCATCTTTCACATGCCGATCTTGTGCCGCTGTTCAGTGGGCAATTGAAGGGTGAAGAGCGCTTTCATTACGGCGAGTGGCTGTCTCTCGACGGCATGCCGGTCCTGTCCGATGCGCAGGCGGCGTTTGTCTGCAAGCTAAAAGATGTCGTTCACGTTGGAACGCATGATGTTGTGCTCGGAGAAGTGCTCGAAGCACGGTTCATCGAGTCAATCGCGCCGCTTCTCTACGAAAACGGTCAACTCGTCAGGTCGTCGTCCATCAGTGGATCGGCCGCATAGTAGGTGGCTTTAACCACCAATCACATCACTCATCGAAAGCCCAAGGGCGGCAAGGAGAAAAGCGTGAGCAATATGGCACCCGCAAGAGAAATTCATGGACGTGAAGTCACAGAGCGCTTTGAGCGCGGACTAAAGACCCGGCGCGAAGTCTTGGGGGGGGGCTATGTTGATGCGTCGGTCAGCAAAGCCACCGACTTCAATTGGCCGATGCAAACCCTCGTCACAGAATACTGCTGGGACGCGATTTGGAATCGGCCGGGCCTGGAGCGCAAGCAGCGCAGCATCCTCAATCTCGGGATGATTTCGGCCCTCAATCGTCCGCATGAGCTGAAACTGCATGTTCGCGGAGCAATCAACAACGGTCTTACCAAAGAGGAAATTCGGGAGGTTTTCCTCCAGGTTTCGATTTACTGCGGTGTTCCTGCGGCCATCGACAGCTTCCGCGTGGCAGCGGAAGTTTTCGACGAGATGGGCATCTAGTTATTCAACGCATTTGAGTGGGCTGAGCATCATCCGTTGCCAGCCCGAGGAGGGACTACAGTGACCGCACAAGACGATTTCCGCGCTGCCGGAAACCCAATGTTCAATGATAACAAGCTCAAGCTCGGCGTATTTGGCACGAATTGCTCGAATGCATGCGCGATTACGCTCGCTGAGACAACGTTCGAACCTACCTTCGACCACAACGTCGAGATTGCAAAGAAGCTTGAGGCAGCCGGTTGGGAATGCATGGTGCCGATTGCACGCTGGCGTGGTTTTGGCGGTCCTTCAAACTTCAATGGCGTGAACATGGATACGTTCACCTGGGCGGCCGCTCTCGCGGCGGTCACCACGAAGCTCCAGTTCTTCTCAACGACTCACATTCCGACGCTAAACCCGATTGTTGCAACCAAGATGGCGACAACAATCGATCACATCTCGAAGGGTCGATACGGCCTCAATCTCGTTACCGGCTGGTTCACTCCCGAAATGGAAATGTTCGGAGTTCCTATGATGGAGCACGACACCCGCTATGAATACGCCACTGAATGGATGGATATCGTCGAGACGCTCTGGAAACGCAATGGCGTTACCTTCGAAGGCGAGTTCCTCAAAGTCAAAGACGCCTTCAGTGAACCCAAACCCTACAACAAGGCGGGTCGCCCGCTCCTGATCTGCGCCGGCGCCTCGGGCAAGGGACTGCATTTCACCGCCAAGTTCTGCGACTTCAACTTCGGCTTCATGCAAGACATGGAATCCGGCGCTGCCTGGGTCAAAAAGGTGAAGGACCTGGCGCGTACTGAATATAACCGTGATCTTGGCACATTCACAGCTTGCCCCGTTATCGTTCGCGAAACGGAGAAGGAAGCAAAGGAATACTACGACTACTACGTCAACCAGAAGGGTGACTGGGAGGCATGCGAGAACATCTGTGAAGTTCTGCAGGTGCAATCTCAAAACCATTCTGCCGAAATGTATCAAAAATTCAAGGAACGCTTCGTCGCTGGCTGGGGTGGATACCCGATCGTCGGCAATCCAGAACAAGTCGCCGACAAGCTCGTGGATCTCAGCAATACAGGCGTCAACGGCGCCTTGCTGACAATGGTCGATTACAACGAGGAACTTCCCTTCTTTAACGACCGTGTCATGCCGCTGCTCAAGCAAGCCGGTCTGCGCAACTGAACCAGTCCTCGGGACGGCGATTGCCGTCCCGACACGAACTCTGCCAGATTCTGGCAGGATTTTCGCGGCTGGCGGCCAAAGGGGCCGGCGGTTGAGCGGAACCACAAGGGGAGGAGGCCCTGAATGCTGAAGAAAATCGTTGCAGCGCTTTTTACGCTGTCGAGCCTTTATCACATGAACGGCGTGGCGAAGGCTGACGGCCTCGATTCGTTGCCGCCGGACCAAAAGGCGCTTTACGAGAATATCGATCCCGCCATTCCGCTCGGGGGGACGGTGTACAAAGATTTTGTTCCAAAACGTCCACCGCCGTGGAAAATTGGTTATGCATCCACATATGCCGGTAATACCTGGCGCGCGAACATCCTGGACGAATTCACCAACGTATTGCTTCCGAGATATAAGGAAGCAGGCCTAGTCTCCGATCTAATCGTCACGCAGTCTGACCTCAAAGACGCTGTCCAAATCCAGCAGATGCGGCAGATGGTTGACGACGGTGTTGATGCGATCGTCATTTGCTGCTCGAACATTACCGCACTTAACAAGACCATAGAGTATGCTCATTCGAAAGGCGTGCCAGTCTTCTCAGTCTCGGGCTATGTCACATCACCCTACGCAATCAATGCCACAGAGAATAACACCGACGGTGGCTACAAGGCTGCTGAATGGCTTGCCAAGGAAATCGGTGAAAAAGGCAACGTCCTGATGGTATCGGGCATCCCCGGTTTCGCATCATCGGACAGCTTCGACATCGGCGCGAAGAACGCGTTCGATAAATTCCCCGGTATCAAAATTGTAGGCACGATAGCTGGCAAATGGACCGACCAGGTCGCCCAGGTTGAGGTTCAGAAGTTTCTTGCCACCAATCTTGCTGAGGTTAATGGCATTCTCGTTCAGTCCGCTTCAGAAAACGGTGTCGTGAACGCAGTACAGCAATCCGGCCGCGACATGATGCCTATCGTGCTCGGGGGTGAGGCTTCGGCAGCCTGCTACTGGCGTAAGAACCCTGATTTCATAAGCAAGAGCTTCCATTTCTGGCCGCCGCGGTCTGATGCCCGCCTTGTGTGGGACGTCATGATGCGAACGCTCGAAGGCCAGGGACCAAAGATCCAGTCGATTCTTCGTCCTGCGCTTCCTTACACCATTGATGACGTGAAGGAAGTGCTGAAGGAAGATTGCGATCCCAATTCCACGGATTGGATCGAGCCGAAGAACAACGGCTGGTGGCCTGCAGACGTCGCTGCAAACTACTTCGAACGTCCTGAAGATCCGTTAGCTTGGCGGCCGAAGAAGTAATGAATGTTCTCCGGAAGGAGACCTCCCAGCCTCCCGCGTCGGTTTCTATAATCGGCGCGGGAGGTATCTGCGATTTGATTGGAAATAGTGTGCTGGACTTTCACAGAATTCAACGTTTGCCGCCTTATGTTTTCGAACAGGTCAACCGTTTGAAAGCAAGCGCGCGAGCGGGCGGCGCCGATATCATTGATCTCGGCATGGGAAACCCCGACCTTCCCACTCCTCAGTCGATCGTCGACAAGCTGTGCGAGGTCGTGCAGGATCCGCGCACCCACCGCTATTCCTCCTCCAAGGGCATTCCGGGGCTGCGCCGTGCCCAGGCCGCCTATTATGCCCGCCGTTTCGGTGTCAAGCTCAACCCGGATACCCAGGTGGTCGCCACCTTGGGCTCCAAGGAAGGCTTCGCCAACATGGCGCAGGCGATCACCGCGCCCGGCGACGTGATCCTCTGCCCGAACCCGACCTATCCGATCCACGCCTTCGGTTTCCTGATGGCGGGCGGCGTGATCCGCTCGATGTCGGTTGAGCCGGATGAGAGCTTTTTCCCGCCGCTGGAGCGGGCGGTCCGGCATTCGATCCCGAAGCCGTTGGCGCTGATCCTCAACTATCCGTCGAACCCGACGGCCCTCGTCGCGACGCTCGATTTCTATAAGGACGTCGTCGCCTTCGCCAAGAAGCATGACATCATCGTGCTTTCCGACCTTGCCTATTCCGAGATCTACTTCGACGGCGCTCCGCCGCCATCGGTTCTCGAAGTGCCGGGTGCAATGGATGTGACCGTCGAATTCACCTCGATGTCGAAGACCTTTTCCATGCCCGGCTGGCGCATGGGCTTTGCCGTCGGCAACGAGCGGCTGATCGCGGCGCTCACCCGCGTCAAGTCCTATCTCGACTACGGCGCCTTCACGCCGATCCAGGTGGCCGCGACCCATGCGCTGAACGGCGACGGTTCCGACATTGCGGAGGTTCGCAACGTCTACAAGCGTCGCCGCGACGTCATGGTCGAAAGCTTCGGGAAGGCCGGCTTCGACGTGCCGCCGCCGGCTGCCACCATGTTCGCCTGGGCAAAGATCCCGGAAAAGTTCCGTCATCTCGGTTCGCTGGAGTTTTCCAAGCTGCTGGTCGAGAAGGCCGACGTCGCCGTTGCACCGGGTATCGGCTTCGGCGAAATGGGCGACGACTACGTCCGTCTGGCGCTCGTCGAGAACGAACACCGCATCCGCCAGGCTGCGCGCAACATCAAACGCTGGCTTAGCGGCGACGAGAAATTTGAAATCAACGTAATGAATCAGTGAAAGGATACCCGATGCCAATCTTCGGATCATGCCAATGCAAAGCGGTAACGTACCAGGTTCAGGAAATTGATGGACCCATGTGGAATTGCTTCTGTCAAACATGCCGGAAGTCACACGCCGCTGATCACAATACCGCTGCGAAGGTGAAAAGCGAGCACTTCAAGATCCTTACAGGCCAAGATACGCTTCATAGCTTCGAATCGACGCCTGGAAAGCTGCGGTGGTTTTGTTCGGTATGTGGCTCGCACGTTTATGCGGAGCGGCCGGCCAGCCCGGAGCTCAAAGTCGTTAGAGCCGGCACGTTCGATACCGATCCTGGAAGTGTGCCGATGTCAAACGTATGGGTATCGCATGCGGAACCTTGGCTCGCCCATGATCCATCGAAGGCAAGCTCACCAGAGTTCCCGTAAGTGACCGGGATACTACCTGTCGTAACTGAGGTGGAGCCACGGCGACCGTATATCAAGCGGCAACGCCTCATTCCGTGTCCAGGAGGTTCTAACGCAAACGTGCTGGGTCGGTAAAAGCGGCAGGGATTGCAGACAGTAGGTGCGCTTGCACGGCGAGCCCACCCATTGAGAGAATAAAGTCGTACGAGACAGAAGACTTCTGCGAAGCAATCCAGCCTTCGAGGTTGGGAAATTACGGGTTGTGAGGGCTCAGGACACCGCAGGACTATTTTTGCCCCCACGGGTCCTCAACGACCTCCATTGCGGTGTGAGTGAAAATTGTAAGATTGTCTTATGCGAGAATGTTGGGAGTCCTGTGACATGAAAGTTGTTGTAATAACGGGGAATTTATCGCGCCCCTCGAAAACCCGGGCCGTAGCAGACTTCATGGTGGGTCGGGTGCGCGCGTCCGGCAACGAAGCAAGCTGCTGGGACCTTGTCGACCTTCATCCGCACCTTGGGGCAACAGTGTTGCCCTCCAGCGCCGCTGAGATTGTTAAAGCGGCACTCAACGATATTTTGGCTAGTGACGTGCTAGTTGTTGGTAGTCCGGTCTACAAAGCATCTTACACTGGGTTGCTGAAGCATTTATTCGACCTTGTCGACATGAAAGCGCTTAAGGGCCGCTATGTGATCCCTTTTGCAACCGGTAAAGCATCGAGTCACAAGCCGCTCGTCGAAGCCTCGATGGAAGCCTTATTCGACTTTTTCGAAGCGCAAATACATAGCCGTTTCATTTTCGCTCTCGATGAAGATTTTCAGAACGATGCTCTTTCTGAGAACCTGCGCGCGCTTGTCGACAGAGAGCTCGATGCCGCGCGTCGCGCCGTCAGCCCATAATAAGGAGGAGGATTCCATGTCTTTTTCGAGCATAGATGAGGCGATCGAGGCGATCGAAGCGGGCGAGATGGTTATCGTGGTCGACGACGAAAACCGGGAGAATGAAGGCGACCTAGTCGTTGCTGCCGAAAAAATAACAGCTGAGCACATCGCTTTCATGATGAAATATGCGAGAGGCCTTATCTGCGTGCCACTTCCAGCCGAACGTCTCGACAAACTCGAGATCCCCCTGATGGTCACACGTAATTCGGACTCACTGCAGACGGCATTTACCGTTTCCGTCGATTGCAAACACGGCACAACGACAGGGATTTCAGCCGAAGATCGAGCAGCAACCGTCAAGTCGCTCATCGATCCGCAGACGCGGCCGGAAGACCTATCGCGACCGGGTCACATTTTTCCTTTGCGTGCAAATCGTCTCGGTGTCCTGGGCCGTCCTGGCCACACCGAAGCTGCCGTGGATCTTGCACGACTTGCCGGCCTGGCGCCGGCTGGCGTAATCTGCGAGATCGCCAATGACGACGGAACCATGTCTCGACTGCCAGATCTCGAGAAGTTCGCAATCGAACATGGCCTGCACATAGTAACGATCGACGCTTTGATTGAGTACTGCAGGAGTCGTGATACGAGGGTAAAGCGTTACGCGCAGTCCTTTATGCCAACGCGGTTTGGGGATTTCAAGGCAATTGCTTATCGCGATAGTTTGACGGGAACTGAACACTTAGCTTTGACACTTGGCGAGTTGTGCGAGAAGGAAGACGTTCTGGTACGGGTGCATTCTGAATGTCTGACAGGTGAGGCGTTCCGGTCCATGCGATGCGACTGCGGTCAACAGCTCGAAATGGCTCTTCGGGCGGTCCAGTTAGCGGGCGCTGGTTGCGTGATCTACATGCGTGGGCAAGAGGGGCGTGGCATTGGCTTAGGAAACAAAATTGCGGCTTACAGCCTGCAGGATCATGGTCGTGATACTCTTGAGGCAAATCGGGAACTCGGCTTCGCATCTGATTCCCGCGAATATAACGCAGCGGCGGATATCATCCGCGACCTCGGTATCGGCAGCGTTCGGCTTCTGACCAACAATCCTACAAAAATAGAGGCGCTGCGAACGTCAGGCGTCATCGTGTCGTCTCGCCAGAGTCTGATCGCCGCATCTAGCGCGTCCAACATCACTTATTTTAAGACAAAGCGCGATCGGTTTGGCCACCTGTTGGACCAGGACACGTCAGCTGAACACGTCGGCCGGAGCAACGTCTTTTCAGTGTTTGGCGCGCAGGTGTTCTCTGGACCCCTTGGATAACGGAGCCGCCCTCGCCACTTACCTGCCGGTGATTGTAGGGGGCCGCCTTTGACCGGCAGAGTCCTAGAGCTTTTGCGTGGGCCCTGCCAGCACATCATTCGTGCAGGCCTATCGGAGTGATGTGGCCCGCGATTGCATCGAAAGCAGCGTTCGACCATATCTCGTCTTGAGCACGGCTGTTCCGACGGATCGCATTTAATCGCGGTCCGTCTTGTCTTTCGAAAAGTCTCGCAAAACTAATGCTTCATGCGAAGGATCGGCTTAATGACTTTGCCGCTCTCGGAATCAGCCATCGCCTCGTTGATCTGGTCGAGGTCATAGAACTGAACCAGTTTGTCGAACGGGAAAAGTCCCTGCTGCCAATACTCGATCAACTGCGGGACGAACTCGGACGGAACGCTTTGTCCTTCGACAACGCCGATCAATGTGCGGCCGAAAAGGAAGTTCCCGATATCGATCGTGCCTTCAGTGCCGAGAGCGGACGAGCCAACGAGACCGCATGTTCCCGGCGTACCAAGGCAGTCGACTGCCTGACGGAAAACTCGCGGCGAACTCGTGCATTCCAAGCTGAAATCAACGCCTGCGGGGACGATCTTCCTGATCGCGGCAACGCTGTCCAATTTGCGGGCATTTATCGTGTGCGTCGCCCCGAGTTCGCGCGAAAGTTCCAGCCGTTCATCGTTCAAGTCGATCACGATGATGGTCGCGCATCCGGCGATTTTCGCGGCCATCGTAGCCGCCATGCCAACCGCACCAGCACCGAACACTGCTATTGACGAGCCGGGCTTCGGCTTGAGGCAATTCAGTACCGCGCCAGCACCGGTCTGAAGCCCGCACCCGAGCGGTCCGATCAACTCGAGTGGAACATCCTTTGCAACCTTCACGGCGTTTCGTTCGCTGGCGATGGCGTAGGTTGCAAATGACGACTGCTCGAAGAAGCAGCCACTAATCTGTTTCCCGTGAGAATCATGGATCGGGCAGGTGCCATCCGGACGAGTGCCGCGGAAATTGCGACCGAAGAAGTCCTCGCAGTAGAAAGGTGTACCGGAAAGGCACTTTTCGCACTTGCCGCAATAGGCGTAGCTCAAAGCAACGTGATCACCGGGCACAAGATCTTTAACTGCGCTCCCGACGGCCTCGACGACGCCAGAGCCTTCGTGTCCCAACACAACAGGTTGAGGTACGTCATATCCCTGGTCCCTGACCACCAGGTCGGTATGACATACCCCCGATGCGACGATGCGGACCAAAATCTCGTCTGCACGAGGTTCCTCAATCCCTATGCACTCCAAGATCAAGGGCTTCGCCTTTTCGCGCGAGACCGCCGCATATGCCTGCTTCATGTAACTGTTCCTCCAAGGCTCACAACGCAATTCGCGCGAACGTACTCATCGTCAGACAATCAGTCAATAATTACTCTATTAAATTAGATCAGTTCAACCGGAGCAGGGCTGCATTTTTGCAAAGTCACGAGTGAACGCTGATTTGAAGTGATCAAAGGGTTCCGATGCATGTTCGAAAGGGAGCATGCGTCTTGTCCCGCTTTGGGCTGAAAGATCGGCAGACGAAAATTTAGTAGCAACGTGTGAGGCGAGCCGGATGGCGTCGCTTGCCGACGTCGAGCCGGTTCTGAAGGCTATCGACAGCTTCGAGACACCGGTATTGCCAAGTTCAACCGACTACAAACGATGCTACTGCCAGCCAGGCTTAACAGACAGTACCAACCAGGACGTTAGTCTTCTCGATGATCGAGAGGTCCGACGCAATCCGGTATACAGTTGGCGCGGCGGTCGGTGACTCAATAGCGAGCGTATCCTGGATCGTGAGGCGTTCGATGCCCTGCTTTAGTGACCTGATCGTATTCCCGTGGGCCACCACAAGAACCGATTTCCCTCTCAACAAGGGGGGGAACACTTCGCTTATCAAAAAGGGCAGAACCCTCGCGCTTATGTCCCGTATGCTTTCTCCCCCAGGTGGTGGAGTGCTGTACGAGCGGCGCCAAACCTGGACAACATCCTGGCCCCACCGCTCACGTGCCACGTTCTTGTTGATGCCGGTGAGCTGTCCGTAGTCGCGTTCGTTCAACTCGGTTCTCCTGATTGGCTCCAGCAGATCGCCGTTGGTTTCGTTCAAAATCGCTCTGCAAGTGTCGACTGTGCGCAAGAGGGCAGAGCTAAACGCAATATCGAACGAGATGCCGAGGTTCGCGAGCAGTGAGCCGGCTCGCCTGCTCTCAGACCAGCCCTCCTGTGTGAGCGGCACGTCGCTCGTACCCGTGAACTCCCCGCGCGCGTTCCCTTCGCTTTGGCCATGCCGGACAATCACCAGAGTGGACATTCATAACCCTCCCATCGATTTAGCGAACACGAATATTGTCGCACTATCGGACAATCCGTCAAGTGCGACTATGTGCAAGTGAAAACAAAACGATGTCGAAAAAACAAACGTCGAAGTTTATATTTATTGACAGATTGTCTGATAGCTCATACCAATGCACTCCGCCGTATTGAGGAGAGTCCGGCACGGCTTGGGAAGGCAAGGCTCTCGCCTTAACAGACAATGCCGCCCAGAGCGGCCGGAGGAGGAATTTTCATGAAGAGACGTACATTTCTACAAGCGAGCGGGGCAATTGCTGTAGCCGGCACGTTCGGAATGCCGGGGATTCTTCGCGCCGACGACGCGATCAGTCTCCTACCTGACACTTGGCCCTCCGAAGGCGCCAACCCAATTGTCGACGCGGGTAAGTTCAAGAAGTCAGGCCCGTGGAAGATCGGACACAGCCACTACGGCCTCGCTGGTTCAACGCATACCTACCAGACGGCGTTTGAAGCCGAATATGAAATAAAAAAGAACAAGGATCGGATCGCTGATTACCAGTTCCGGAGCGCTGATCTCAATGCCTCCAAACAAGTTGCCGATATCGAGGATCTGATCGCCCAGAAGGTCGATGCGATCATCATCGCACCGCTAACCACCGGTTCCGCCGTCGAGGGCATCAAGAAGGCAAAGGCTGCTGGCATTCCAACCGTAGTCTATCTCGGACGCGTCGACACCGAGGAGTTTACGGTTCAGGTCCAGGGCGACGACTTCTATTTCGGGCGCGTGATGGCTCAGTTCCTCGTCGACAAGCTTGGCAACAAGGGCAAGGTATGGGTTCTGCGTGGCGTCGCCGGGCATCCCATCGATGCAGATCGTTATGCAGGCGCCATGGAAGTCTTCAGCAAGTCTGGACTTCAGATCACGTCGACCCAGCACGGAAGCTGGTCTTATGAGGACTCAAAGAAGATTGCCGAAAGCTTGTATCTCTCCGACCCCGATGTCGCGGGCATCTGGACCGATGGAGCCAACATGTCTCTTGGCGTTTTGGATGCCTTGCAGGAGGCTGGCGCCTCAACGATCCCGCCAATCACGGGCGAAGCACTTAACGGCTGGATGCGTCGTTGGAATGACGAAAAACTTTCCTCGATCGGTCCGATTTGCCCACCCGCTCTGTCTACTGCCGCGCTACGGGCCGCCTTCGCCTTGCTGGATGGGAAGCCGATTCAGCGTAACTGGACGAACCGCCCCAAGCCGATCACCGACGAGACGCTCTCCCAGTTCTATCGCGCAGATCTCACTGATGCGTACTGGGCGCCGACCGAAATGCCGAACGAAAAGCTCCTTGATTATTTCAAGGCTTGATGAACTACGGGCACGATCACTCGTGCCCGTATCCCTGTCGAAGATGGAAATTCCCATGAGCACGCTTGTCGAGATGGTCGGCATCAACAAATCGTTTGGTTTCACGAAAGTCCTTTCGGACGTTCGCTTTTCCCTGGAACGTGGCTCCGTGCACGCTCTGATGGGGGAAAACGGCGCGGGGAAGTCCACCCTGATGCGTATTCTGGCGGGGGTATATCAGCCGGGCGCAGGAAGTGTTCGGCTCCGCGGGGAGGAAGTCAATTTCCGTTCCCCTAAGGAGGCACGGTTGGCGGGAGTGTCGACGGTGTTTCAGGAGTTTACCCTGATCCCCAATCTCACCGTTGCTGAGAACATGTTCCTGGGCCACGAACCTCGTCGCATTGACGGTTCGATCGATAGCGTCGAGGTAGTGAAACGCGCTCGCGCTTTGCTGGCTGACGTATTTCCACAGCTCGACGCAACCGCGATCGTCGAGACACTGACTGTCGCGCAGCAGCAGGCAGTTGAGATCGCGAAGGGACTTACGTCGAACGCGGACGTATTCATCTTCGACGAGCCAACGGCGGCGTTGAACTCGACCGATGTCGCGCATCTTTTCAAGGTTATCCGCGACCTTAAGGCTCAACATAAGGCTGTCGTCTACATCTCTCATCGCATGAATGAAGTCTTCGAACTATGCGACACCATCACCGTCATGAAAGATGGCGCTTGGGTAAGGACTGCAAGAGCGCAGGACTTCAACTTGCAAACGCTGGTAGCGACAATGGTTGGTCGCGAACTTCAGAACTTCTTTCCGCCGCGCTCGCAGGCCACCGGAGCGGCAATGCTGGAGGTTTCGGACTTGCGCCTCGACGACAGCAGCTCGACAGTCACTTTCGTTGTCAGAAAAGGTGAAATCATCGGGCTGGCAGGGCTCGAAGGACAGGGCCAGCGAGAGATAATGCGTGCCATTGTGGGCGTTGAATCGCCAAAGGCCATCGCCGTGTGGCGTGCCGGCCCCGACAACAGCATGCACGTGGTGAATGTAGGGTCAGGGTTCGCTCGCGCGGTCGCATCAGGAATCGGTTTTATCCCTGAGGACAGGAAGCAGGAAGGGCTGTTCCTGCGCCTGCCTATCTACGACAACATCGCGCTGGGAAAACAGCTCAATCGGAATATGGCAAGCGTTGCGTGGCGATCGGTGTCGAAGGTCCGCGAGGTGATCAAGTCGTTACGAGTTGCGGCCGCCGATCCCAATGCGCCCGTAGGTAAACTCTCGGGCGGGAATCAGCAGAAGGTGCTGCTGGGCCGCTGGTTGCTCTCCGGAGTGGACATCCTCGTTATTGAGGAGCCCACGCGCGGCGTCGACGTCGGTGCAAAGGCAGAGATTTACAGATTGCTGCGGGACTTCAGTGATCGTGGCGGTGCGGTCGTGGTTTCGTCGCGCGAGCACGCTGAGCTTATAGGGCTCTGCGACAGCATTTTGGTCGTTCATGACAGGAAGATCGTCGGGCAGATGTCCGCAGAGGGGGCGACCGAGGAAAGAATCCTCGAGACTGCGCTGGGGGCGAGTGCGTCACCGGATCCCCGTGCTGCGGTGCATTGAGGAGGATAACTTATGAATTCATTTGCCAGTCGCCTGAAGCTCCCTTATCGCGCGGGAGCGATCGGGCTTTCCATTGGAACGCTCCTGGTGATGGTTGTCGCCTCGGTAATATTATTGCCGGACTTCATGGATCCGGAGAATTTGTCTAATCTCCTGGCGCAATCGACGGTGCTCGTCATCTCGGCTCTCGGTCAGACGTTCGTCATTCTCACTGGCGGCCTCGACGTGTCGGTTGGGTCCGTCATCAGTCTAACGACGACGATCATGACGCTTGATCTTCCTGAGATAACCCGCGTGCTTATCTGCATCGCGGTGGCGATGGGGTTCGGAGTAGCGAACGGTTACGGTGTCGCGCGCCTCAATGTACATCCAATCATCATGACGCTGACAACAATGGGCATCGGCCAAGGTATCGCGTTGATCATTTTGCCAATCCCAGGTGGGCGCGTTCCGGAGTGGCTTTCCGGCTCGGTAGCCGGATCCATCGGCCCCGTACCTAACTCATTGTTTTGGTTGATCACGGCATCGCTCTTCGCATCCTGGATTCTCTATCGTCGTCCCTTCGGCCTCTACCTCTTCGCTTCCGGCGGCAATGACTTCAACGCACGGATGAACGGTGTTCCCGTCGAGCGCACCATCATCAAAGCGTATGTTCTTTCCGCTCTATTCGCATGCGCTGCGGGGATGTTTCTTGCAGGTCGCCTTGCATCGGGTGATCCTAAGGGCGGCGCTTCATTCGGGATTGAGTCTGTAACGGCTGCAGCATTGGGTGGGGTCCACCTCGCCGGGGGCATCGGAAGCATTGTGGGAACCGTCGTTGGCGCGGCGATCCTCGGGACAGTGAATAATGTGATGAATCTGGCCAACGTCTCTGCATTTCTTCAGTCGGTCGTCAAGGGTGTGTTGCTTCTCGTACTCGTCGTTTCGCAGCGACGCAAAACAATCGGACTTTGAAAGAGATGGACTTCTCGATGACCACATCAGACTCGAAAACTGAAGCACCATCTCGCTCATTGAGGGGTAAGAGCGCCATTTCGTGGATACTCGGGCTACCGCCCGCATACTATGTGCTCGCAATCCTGGTTGCGGTTGCTCCAGCAGTGAGCGCCACGCTCATAAATCCCAACTACTGGTTTGTAATCCTCAAGCAGTCAGCGCCGCTCGGGATCGCGGTGCTCGCCCAGTCGCTTGTCATGCGGGTGCGATCCATCGATCTCTCTGTCAGCGGTATTTTCGCGTTCGCGATTTATTTGGCCAGCTCGGGCCAGCTCAACAACTATCCACCGCTAATGACCGTCCTCATGCCTGTTGTGATTGGGCTAGCTGTGGGGGGTGTAAACGGAATACTCGTAGCATACGTGCGCGCTTCTGCCGTTATCTCCACACTAAGTGTTTCGGCCATTCTGATTGGGATCGTCCAATACATGAGCGCCGGCCGCGCGCCCGGTTCAACGCCAAGCTGGCTTCGAATACTTACGAGCGGCAATATCCACGGCCTTTCCTATTCCGTGGTCCTGTGGATCGTCATCGCCGCCCTGATTTCTATCGCATTTCGCTTTCTCATCGTCGGGCGTTACTTCAGGGCCGTCGGCGACAATCCAAGGGCGGCGGAAACTACAGGAATTCCGTTGGCACGTACGATTTTTGTCTCGCACACGCTCGCGGGCGCCCTGACAGGCATCGCGGCCCTGGTCCAGGTATCCGCGTTGGCGGTCGGCACCATCAAGCCAGGCTTCGACACCTTCATGAATGCGCTCGCCGCCACGATCCTCGGCGGTGTGACGTTCGGCGTCGACCGGGGCGGCGTCGCCGGGCCGTTCGTTGCCGTCGTTGCCTTCAGCTTCCTGTTCGCGATGCTGACCGTCTTCGGCATCCAGGAGCCGGGCAAGCTTATCGTCCAGGGCGTGATCATTGCATTTGCCGCAATCATCTACGGTGCGCGCGCGGGTCGCGTCTAGTCCGTCGGGCCGATCAAGTCATTCCCGTAGCAATTGCGGGAGAACGCAGGAGAATATAATGGTGAAAATCACTGCGGCTGTCGCCGTGAAGCCAAAGAGCCCGCTGGAATTCCGTGAACTCGAACTGGCTGACCCCGAAGGCAACGAGATCCTGGTTCGCACGGTTGCGAGCGGGATCTGCCACACGGACTTGCTGCTTCGCGACGGTATTTTTGGCCCGCCGGCACCGGTGATCCCGGGGCACGAAGGCGTCGGCGTCGTCGAGGCGGTCGGACCAGAAGTTCAGAGCCTCAAAGTGGGTGATCACGTCGCACTGAGCCAGAGCTCATGCGGATTCTGCGCCGACTGCCGCCGTTCTCACCCAATGAACTGCCAAAACTATACCCAGTACAATCTTACGGGGCTTCGTCCGAATGGTAAGAAGGCATTGCTCTGCGATGAAGTTGGCATTGGCAGCAATTTCGTGGGCCAGTCGTCCTTTGCGACGCATATCCTTGCGACTGAAAACAATGCAGCGCTTTTGCCGAAAACAGACCTCGACCTTACCGACGCTGCGCCACTCGGGTGCGGCATGGCAACGGGTGCAGGAACAGTGATAAACGCGATGAAGCCGGAAATAGGGTCGACGATAGCCGTTTTCGGCGCAGGTGCTGTCGGCATGGCCGCCGTGATGGCCGCCAAAGTTCGTCGGTGCAGCAAGATTATCATCATAGATCTGAATCAGCAGAGGCTAGACATGGCCATGGGGCTTGGTGCCACACATGCGATCAACGGCAAAGATCCCGACGTAGTCAACCAGATCCATGCGCTGACGGGCGGCGGTGCCGACTTCGCGATTGACGCAGTTGGCATCATTCCGGTTATTCTGAACTCGATCAAGTGCACCCGTGCCGGCGGGCACGTTGTCTTGCTCGGCCTCGACGCGCTCGGTAACGACATTCCCATCCCCCTCGATCTAATGGTGTTCAATCGCAAGATCCAGGGTGCGATCCTTGGTGATCAGATTCCACAGCTGTTCATTCCGCAGATGATGGATCTTAATCAGGCTGGGCTTTTCCCCTTCCAAAAATTGATCACCAAGTATCCCTTCGAGAAGATCAACGAAGCGATCGCGGACGCCGAAGCCGGGCGAGTGATCAAGCCGGTCGTCGTTTTCAATTAGGAGCCAGCGCAAATGACATCGAAGAAGTCAGAGGAACAGCACCTTGTCGTGGAATTCAAAACCACGTCCCAAAATCGAAATCGCGTAAAAGAACTCCTTCAGGAATTCATTGGACCCGCCCGCGAAGAGTCTGGTTGTCTCTACTACGACCTCTACCAGCGGTCGGACGATCCGAACACTTTCATCATCTTAGACGGCTGGCAGAATGAGGCGGCTGTCGTTGGCCATGGCGAACATCCTAATGTCAAGCGGGTGCTGGAGCCTCTTCTTCCACTGTTGGTGAGTCCACCGTCGATTAATGTAAATACCCGTATCAGCGACTGATCGGGCGCAATGGCCATTTCTACGAGGCGCGCGCCCCGAGCGCGCAGGTTTGAGGGAGACGAAATGGATACGCATCGAGTTGTCGTAGTCGGCGGTGGCTTTGCCGGACTCCAGTTAGCGAAGGACCTCAAGTGTCCCGACACTTCCATAACGATCGTCGACAGGCGCAACCATCACCTCTTTCAACCGCTCCTCTACCAAGTTGCCACGACTGTATTGGCAACCTCGGAGATAGCCTGGCCCATCAGAGCATTGTTCAGAGGACGAAAGGATGTATCGACGCTGCTGGGCGAGGTTGTTGGCGTTGATACCGAGGCACGCGTAGTATCGCTCAAGGATGGGAATGCTATTCCCTATGACACGCTCGTTCTCGCGACAGGTGCAAGGCACGCCTATTTTGGCCGGGACGAGTGGGAGCCGTTTGCGCCCGGGCTAAAGGCACTCGAAGACGCGACGACCATCCGGCGGCGGCTTCTTCTCGCGTTTGAGAAGGCCGAATTGGAGGCTGATCCCGAACGGCGGAAGGCAATGCTCACGTTCAGCATAATCGGAGCAGGCCCGACAGGCGTGGAGATGGCTGGGATTATAGCGCAACTGGCCCAACGAACCCTTGTTGAGGAGTTCCGTAGCATCGACACCAGATCGGCGCGCATCCTTCTCATCGAGGCAGGTCCACGTGTCCTACCCGTGTTCCCGGAGGCACTTTCGAGATATGCCGAGCAGTCGCTAATCAAGATGGGCGTCGAAGTGAGAACAGGCATTCCCGTGACGGCATGCAACGAGAACGGCATCGCGATCGGAGATGAGTTCGTTTCAAGCCGGACCGTCATCTGGGCTGCGGGGGTGCAAGCGTCGAACGCCGCCGCCTGGGTCGGTGCTGAAAAGGACAGGGCGGGTAGGGCGGTCGTGCAGCCAGATCTGACTGTTGGCGGTAAGCCCGAGATTTTTATTATTGGAGATACTGCCTCCGTGAAGGCCGCTGATGGAACACCCGTCCCCGGAGTGGCTCCCGCCGCCAAACAGCAAGGCAAATATGTCGCTTCGGTAATTGAAGCACGACGTCTGGGTATACCCACTCCAAGTGCGTTCAGATATAGGCATCTGGGAAACCTGGCTACCATCGGGCCGAATTCGGCTGTTATCGACTTTGGGAAGATCCGGCTCAAGGGCGGAATTGCATGGTGGATTTGGGGGCTTGCCCATATCTACTTCCTGATAGGTACGAGGAGCAGATTGGCAGTGGGACTAAGCTGGCTATGGATCTTTGTTTCCGGCCATCACTCCGCACGTTTGATCACGCAAAAAGAAACCTTAAAGGATGAGGTTTAGTCGCTAGCGCGAGCACGCCCGAGTCTGCTGGGCCGTGAATGGAGACCATCAAAGGCCAGACATTTGGGAATCGGTTGCGAAGCGATGGTTGGCAGCAGGTAACAATTCTGTCGGAGTTCCATATATAACAATGATTGATCTTCGCACTATCAACTTAGGCGACTTCGACTGCGTCGAATTCACGGCGAGGACTGGCCGCGACAAGTCAATTGCCCTGTCCGCCTGTCGTTAGCGATAGGCGGGCCTCATGCTTGAATACCGTTTCGGGAAGGAAGTGATGATGTGGAGAGTTGAGAGTGTCCCCCTCTAAGATTGACCATTTCTCGCTCAAAGGTACCTGCAGCGAGGAACTCGCGGCAGCGCTTTCGAGGCTTTCCCCGCAATCTGAAGCGCATGTACATGGCGATAAGACGATCGCCTACGATGTACATGCGATTACCAATGGTCCGATTGCAGTTATTGCCGCGCACTACGAGGGCGACCTAACCGTCCAGCACCGGGGACCGGCGGAGGCAAACATCATCATGCTTCCACTACATGGGCGATCGGTCGTTACCGTTGACGGCAGACAAATCCCGTCAGAGGGAACGCGGGGCGTTTTCGTGAACAGTATGTCGGCGAGTACGACCCAATTCATTGGGCCCAGGAAACATTTGGGGCTTAGGATCGCCCATGATGAGCTGACGCGCCGTTTGGGATGTCGGCTCAATACGCCAATAAGAGGCAGCCTCGATTTTTCGCCAGAAATCGACCTATCGGTCGGGTTCGGCTCCCTTTTGGTTCAACTGGTACCAGTGCTGTATGCTGGATTACGAGACGGAACCCTCCTTCAATCACCGATAGCACTTCATCACCTCACTGAAACGACGATGGAGCTTTTGATCGAAGCTGCGCAGCATCGCTACTCATCTGAGTTATGCCGCGTTGCTGAATCACCCTTACCCAAGGCCGTTAAGCGGGCGGTCGACTATATGCGTGCCAATATTACTCGGCCGCTATCTCTTGAGGAAATCGCAACGGCTTGTGGCGTAAGCCGACGCACTCTTCAAAGCGGTTTTCGCAACTTTCGGAATACGACCCCTCTGGCATTCCTGCAGCACCTACGGTTGGAATTAGTGCATCAGGAACTGATGACAGGCGAACCTGGCCTCTCGGTCACGCAGGTCGCTCTGAAATGGGGCTTCGTGCATAGAGGCAGATTTTCTGCGGACTATCGCAAGCGCTATGGGGTACTTCCCTCGGAAACATTGCGTATATCATAAGCAGATTGCGCCGACCGAGCTACGATCAGCCGGCACGCTCGACCGTCCTCAAGGCTTGCAGCAACAGCACTCTCCAGAAAAGCCGACTGCCTCGGCCCAAGATCTGTCTTGCAGATGATCCCCTGAACGCGACGATGTTCCGATCTGCGCAACGCAGTTCAAGACCACTACAGGGGTTAATCTTATAGTAATTATGCCGAGGTCATCTCACACATAGCGGTCAATGTCGCAATGTTCTGGACCGCGTCGCTAATGGAAGCCGGTGTAATTTATAGTCGTCTATGAGGAACATATGTCGAGACTGCCGCTATCTCTACTTTTAATGATTTTGGCAATTATCCCGTTGACGGCGTTCGTAATCATCGGAGTATCAACATCACTGGGATATTACCGAGAATACTCTACCTTCCGCAGCGCACAAACAACGCAGCGACTTGGGCGGGAAGGCGGATTCCTCGCCCAAGCTATAGCGGCGGAAGCGTTTGCAGGCGCCGACGTGCGTCGGGCAAAGCAAGCTGCATCGGACAGGGCTTTTACAGCGGTCTTTTCCGCTTACGACTCTTGGAAAAAGGCATTCGACGATCCGGCCATAGAACGGGCGGTACAGATCATTCGTGAAAGGCGGGACAATATCGATAGCTTCCGCCGGCGCGTCGATGACGGAACGGCTAGCGAGGCGGAGGGAGCTGTTGCTTTGCGCCCAGCTGCCCTTGCGGGCTTGGAGCTCGTCCGTCGCACTGGGGCGACTGTCAATGATTTGGATTTAGCACGCCAAATTACCGGTTTTCACGCGCTCATGCAGATCACGGAAGCTAGTTTGCTGGAGATCAGGCCCGGCCGAGCCTACGTCAAAAATTCAGCCATGTCCGTCGATCTATTTTCGTCCCTCTTACAGTCAAAAAATCTAAAGCAGCTTTATGTGCCTGCGATGCAGGAATTTCTCCCCGCCGATCTCGTCAAATCTTATGACGACTTCGAGGCCAGCGCCGCAGGCAAGTTCATCGCGGGCGTTCGCGATCAGATGTATGCAAACCAGCCGGGCGTTTCCTTCCCCCCCGAGACGTTGGATCGATGGAATGAAATCACCCAACAGCGGGCTGCTTTGTTGACCGCACTCATTATGCGCACCGGCGACGAGTTGGACGAGATGGCATTTCAGCGTTACGCCGATCTTCGCAATGCCTTTATCGGCTACTCCGGCGCCACGCTTCTGATCATGTCTACGGTACTCATTTTGTGCATTTCGGTCGTTCGGAGAATTTCAAGCTCCATTCGGACTCTGACAAGCCGAATGAAGGCACTCGCAGAAGGCGATACGTCGGCGCCGGTGCCCTTGACGATCCGACGCGACGAGATCGGGGACATGGCGCGTTGCCTTGAGTTTTTCCGCGGCGCGGCCATACAGAAAAGTAACCTGGAGACATCCGCGGAAGCTGAGCGCATTCGTTCTGACCAAGAGAAGCTGGATATTCAGGTAAGGGCGGAAAAAGAAGCAGAAGAGCGCCTCATCCGAGCGACGACGGCATTGGCAACCGGGTTGAAGCGGATGGCGGATGGAGACTTGATTTATGAAATTGAGGAGCCGTTAGCGCCACAGTTTGAAAGTTTGCGCAGGGATTTCAACGCTTCCATTCGTCAGCTCCGGGACGTGCTTGTTACCGTCGGCCATTCAGTCGAAACGGTCACGAATGGCAGCTCGGGCGTCTCGGCCGCATCTGAAAATCTTTCAAGACGCACGGAGCAGCAGGCGGCTTCGCTCGAGGAAACTGCAGCGGCGTTGGAGGAGATAACCGTCAACGTTGCATCGACCACGAAGAGGACGGCTGAGGCGCGCGGAGCCGTCCAACAGATGCGAGATCATGCGGAAATGTCCGGTCGGGTTGTACGCGATGCTATCGGCGCCATGAATCGCATTGAAAACTCCTCCAAGCAGATTTCCCAGATCATCAGCGTCATCGACGCGATCGCCTTCCAAACGAACCTCCTGGCGCTGAACGCCGGCGTCGAAGCAGCGCGTGCTGGCGACGCGGGAAAAGGCTTTGCGGTTGTTGCCCAGGAGGTCAGGGAGCTTGCACAGCGCTCAGCGACAGCGGCAAAAGAAATCAAGGATCTCATCGGCAATTCAGCTCTTGCCGTCGACGAAGGCGTAAGGCTCGTGAGTGAAACCGGATCGGGCCTGAGAACGATTGAAGAGCTTGTGCAGGATGTAAATCTTCATATGGACGCAATCGCAACGGCCTCCCAGGAACAATCGTCGGGCCTGCGCGAGATCAACGGCGCGGTTAACCATATGGACCATGCCACTCAAGAAAATGCGAGCATGGTCGCGGAGATGAATACTGCAGGATCGCACCTCGCTCAAGAGAGCCAAAGCCTAGCCGCACTGTTGAAACATTTCCACTTCAAAGACGAGAGCGGGAAGCCACAGAAGGTCACGGGCGAACTTGGGAAGAGCTTCCCGCCCGGTCAGACAATGGTTGACCGCGGAGACTATCCGATGCGCCGTGGTAACCTGGTGCTCGCGCCTTCGAATGATGATTGGCAAGCGTTCTAAATGATATGGGCGGCGTCGCCGACCACATGCAAATACACGTCTCTGATGATTCTGAATGAGAGCGATATCCCGGTGGGGTAGCGGCATGGTACTCCGCCAAATGACTTGTGCGGTCCTAACAAAATGCTGGCTTGACGCATGATTGCTCAGCCACGTGACAAAGCAGGACAGGCACATGAAACACGTACGTCAATCGGAACGCACATCCCGCCCCGAACAGCCTGTGGAAGTGCAGATGGCGACTGATGCTCAAATCGACCAGGGGCGTGGAGCCTTCCGCAACGCGGTCAATGCCAGCCCTCCGCTTGCCACGGGCACGGCCCCGCCATTTTCGGAAGCCTCCGTTGTCCGGCCATCGCACGGTCACGACGCAGATGTCGCAAGTCTGAAGCAACCGTTTGAGAAGGCTTTCCGGGCGAATCCCCGGCATCCTGCGACAAACGTCGACTTGCCATTCAACGCCGAAGAGATGTCCAGTGCCGTCGTACTCGACGCGATCCCGTTACCCGTCTTCTTCAAAAACAGAGATGGGATACACCTTGGTTGCAACAGGGCCTTCGAAAGCTTCTCCGGCCGCTCAAAGGGAGATATTATCGGAAAAACCGTTTTCGATTTGGTGCCCGCACCCATAGCCGAGACGTATGCCGCGTTGGACGAGGCGCTTTTTGCAAATGGCGGTGTTCAGCAATATGAAGCAAAGGCCACCACCGAGAATGGTGGTGTCGTTGATCTTTTACTCAGCAAGACCGCAATCACTGATATCGCTGGTAACAGGATCGGCTTGGTTGGCGCGATGTTGGACATCACAGAGCGAAAACGTGCGGAGCATGATCTCAAAGAGGCTCTTGAATTCGCAGAGGGAATTATTGCCGCCATTCCTGACGTTCTGTTCGAGGTAAATGCCGACGGTCGCTACCTGCAGGTCTGGGCAAGGAATCAGGAGATCCTGGCGCAGCGAAAAGAAGTGCTGCTCGGCAAGCTTGTCCGCGATGTGCTCCCTCCAGATCAGGCCGACATCGCTATGCTGGCTCTTGAAGAAGCCGATGAAACCGGCGCCTCCTACGGTCGTTGTGTCCGTATAGCCCTACCAAACGGCGAATCCCGTTGGTTTGAACTGTCGGTCGCAAGGCGACCAAGCAGCAATCACTCAACCGTCACTTTTCTGGTGTTATCTCGCGATATTACCGAACGAAAGCACGCCGAGGGCACGACCATTGAAGCTCGGGCTCGCCTCCTAAGTGTCCTGCAGACCATTCCGGATATGGTATGGCTGAAAGACGTAACAGGCAAATATCTGTTGTGCAATCATGCCTTCGAAGAATTGGTCGGCAAGGCAGAAGCGGAAATCGTCGGGAAAACGGATTATGACCTGTTTACTCCCGAACTCGCCCAGTTTTTTCGTGACAAGGATGAGGAGGCCATGCAAGCCGGCCGTATTCTCATCAATGAGGAACGGTTTACCGCTCACGAGGACGGTCGATCAACGCTTTTGGAGACTCGTAAGGTTCCGGTATTCACGGGGGGAAAGCTGATGGGGATCCTCGGCGTCGCCCGCGATATCACCGAACTGGACACGTCCCGTAAGAAAATCCATCAGATGGCATTCTACGATTCTCTGACCGGCCTGCCTAACCGGACACTTTTCAATGAACGGCTACGCGAGATGATCGGGGACGCGGCTTCGGCGGGCCAGCGAGCCGGGGTGATGCTGATCGACATGGACCATTTCAAAGCGATCAATGACACTATGGGACATCCCGTCGGTGACGAGTTGCTGCGGCAGGTGGCGACACGCATGAAAAAAGGCGTCCGTGCCAGCGACACCGTGGCGAGACTCGGTGGAGATGAATTTGCAGTCTTGCTGCCCAATGTTCAGGACAATGACGATTTGGCTCAAATTGCCAGCAGAATGCTTGCCGCATTCGGCGAACGCTTCATGCTTTCCGACAGGGAGATCTTTGTATCCTGCAGCATCGGGATATCGGTATTTCCAAATGACGGCGACGCTCCCGACGATTTGGTGAAATATGCGGATTCTGCGATGTATTTGGCGAAGCGCTCGGGGCGTAGCAACTTCCGCTTCTACTCAAAGGATCTCACGATTGGGGCTGAAAAGCGCCTAGCGCTAGAATCAGACCTACGCCTAGCTTTGAAACATGAGCAACTTGAACTCCATTATCAGCCAAAGGTCCTATTGGACAACGGAAAGGTGATCGGTTCAGAAGCACTGCTACGATGGCATCATCCGAAGATGGGAATGATCCCTCCGGGAGAATTCATAGGTGTCGCCGAGGAAACGGGATTGATCATCGATCTTGGACGATGGGTGCTGCATGAGGCGTGTTGCACGGCTGCCGTCATGAATGCAGATGGACTGCCCCCGCACAAGATTGCGATAAATTTGTCTCCTAAGCAGTTTCAATGCCCGCGTTTGTCGCAAACGGTGGCGGACGTATTGCAGGAAACCGGTTGTCGTGCGGAGTGGATCGAGGTTGAAATAACTGAGAGTCTCCTGCTCCATAACTGCGAGGGCGTTTCGACGACACTCTCTCAATTGCATGCGAGCGGAATTTCCATAGCGATCGATGATTTCGGCACCGGCTACTCATCTCTGAGCTATTTGGCTAACTTTCCCATTGATACCCTCAAAATTGACCGGTCATTCATCAATCGATCCGACAAGCGAAGTAGAGAACTGGTCAAGGCAATTCTCTCAATTGCGCGCTGCCTAGGGCAAAATGTAGTCGCTGAGGGCGTGGAGACGGTCGATCAAGAAAAATTCTTGGCTGAAAGCGGCTGCGCTGTGGCACAGGGGTTCTACTATAGCAAGCCCATCCCGAAGTCCGAACTTCTCGCTGCAAACGCAGTGCCCGAGTTCTCTCGCGCTGATTCCCATCTTACGCCGATGCCCGCAGAGGAAGGGGTGGCACTCATGCGCTTGCCTCCCGCATCTGTTGGGACCCGAACCGCGTGAAGCCTACGGCTAACAGCGCGCAGGATCCACGCCACCTGCGGCGCTGTTTATACCGCACTCATCCAACGGAAGCCCAAACTACTCTGGGCGATTGGATAAAACGCGGACCAATAGGAATTACTTAAAACTTCAGGTGCTTTGATGTTCCGAAATATGCAGGCCCTGTACCGAATTGCGCGACGAAACATACGTTGACGTGTTTTCGCTTTCGATTGCCATTGCAAAGACTTGCCCAGTACAATCTACTATTCTGAGTCAATATCGTCAAAAGCATAACCGTGCAAAAGCTCATCCCATTTCCCCATCCGAATAGAAATTCTGCGGATTTGAAAAGTTCAACTGCGAATTCGAATGGCTCCGGACATTTCGACATCATCCAATCGCTGAAATCGGAACTTCACGATTTGGCTAGTGCCGTAAATCAGTTGGAGGCGCTATGTGAGTCATACCGATCCCAAGCTGATACGTGCTCGCAACCTGACTGAACGACTGAGCGTCCGCGCTTGTCATCGTATTCCCTATGACCCTCTCTGGGCGTGGCGGCCAGTGGTTCGTTGAATCTTGCCAAACGTTCCCGGATCCCACCACTTCCCGAACACGGGAGCTTCAATTCGATCAACTCGAAACTTTCGGCCATTTGAACGGGTGGCGGAAAAAAAACGCCAGTGATTGCGCCGTGATTTCGTAATGGTTCTGCCTATTTGCTGAAGGCGGTCGGCCGATTGGAATGCTCCATCAGACCTCAACTTACCGGCAGCAAGGACTGCAGGTTCGATAGCTTCTTTTCGTGGATGAGGATATACGGATCCTCGAACTCTACCCGCATCTTGTCCTGGTTGGCGACGAAGTAGGGGCTGAGGTACGGGTCGAATTGCATGCGCGCGAAGACTACGAGTTTGGTCTCGGCGGTCTTGGCTTCCTCGACGAAATGGCACTCTCGTTGCTAACCTTCTCCATTGCGTCGACGAGGAACGGCCGCGCAAGGTCGATGCCACGCTTCGGGTCCATCGATTCATCCCGGACGCTCCCGCCTTGCGTAATAGACTGGATTTTTCATTTCTGCCTGGGTTTCAAACCTGTCTCGCCGTGGTGTTGCTGCATCCCGTCCTGCCCCGGCTTTTGGTCCTGCCAGGCTCGCGCTGCCCGCAACGGCTTTGCCGTCCTTCACTTCGTTGCGGCCCTGCGGGTGCTGGCCGCACTTGCAGCCTGGCTTTTGGACCGCCGTAGCAGGTCGCGATGGCCGCGACCTCGAACGGAGGTTCAGAGATGAACAGGCAGCAATCCAATCAACGATCCGATATCTACCGCCGCATCACCACCAAGATCATCGCCGATCTCAAACAGGGCGTCCGTCCATGGACCAAGCCATGGACGACGGGAGGCTGGACAGCCGAGGTCAGCCGGCCACTGCGCCACAATGGCCAACCCTACACCGGCATCAATGCTCTGCTCCTCTGGTCTGAAGCCATCGCCCGCGGCTTTGCATCACCAAGGTGGATGACGTTTCGCCAGGCAATCGAGCTCGGCGGCGCCGTCCGCAGGGGCGAAACCGGCACGACCGTCGTCTTCGCCAGCTCTTTCATCCGCGCCGAGACGACGGAGACAGGCGCCGAAATCGAACGCGACATCCCCTTCCTCAAAACCTACACCGTGTTCAACACCGACCAGATCACCGGCCTTGATGGCCTTGCCCATTCCATCGCGCCTGACCAGGATTGGATGAGCCGCATCGGTGCTGCCGGCCGCTTCTTTGCCAATACCGGCGCCCTGATCCGCCATGGAGGATCGGCGGCCTATTATGCTGCTGCCCGTGACTACATCCAGATGCCGTGCTTCGACGCTTTCCGGGACGATGCATCCTATGTCGCCGTTCTCAGTCACGAGATGACGCATTATGCCGTAAGTCGGATTATGCCGCATGGCCGAGGTATGCTTGATCCCGGCCATGCGACTGTTCGGCATAATCAGAGCGCTTCGAGGAAGGCCAGCAGCTCGTCGCTCGGGCGATACCGTCCTGGCTGCGTCTCTGGTCTCGTGATCTGAGAGAGCGCCTTTTCCTTCAGTCGTATGTCGGCGTGGATATAGATCTGGGTGGTTTCCACGGATTCGTGACCGAGCCAAAGTGCGATCACGGATTGGTCGACGCCGTGATGGAGCAACTCCATAGCCGTGCTATGGCGCAGGGTGTGCGGTGTGACGCGTTTTCCTGCGAGACTCGGGCAAGCTCGCGATGCCGCTAGGCAATGCTTGCGCACCAGATGTTCCAAAGCATCACGGCTGAGCCGCTCACCCCGGATCGACGGGAACAATGGCCCGTCGCTGTCGCGGCGCTCGCTCATCCAGCTTTGCATCAATTTGGCCGTATCGCGACGGAGAGGCGTGCTGCGTTCTTTCCGGCCCTTGCCGATGCACCGGATATGAGCCCCGGTGCCAAGGATCACGTCCTTGCAGCGCAGGCTGATCAGTTCGGACGCCCGCAACCCAGTCTGAAGTGCAAGCAACAGCAGAGCGTGATCGCGCCGCCCCACCCATGTTGTTCGATCCGGCGCGGCCAGCAGCGCCGCTATCTCCTCAGCGTCAAGGAACGTCACGCTCCTTTTCACGTAGCGCTTGTTCGGCATCGAGAGAATGCGCTGGCAATGAAGAAGCCAGGTTGGGTCGGTCAATGCGACGTAGCGGAAGAATGAGCGGATGGCGGCAAGGCGCGTATTGCGCGTGCGTGCCGTGTTGCCGCGCGCCGTTTCCACATGAGTCAGGAAGTCGGCGACAAGATCGGCGTCGAGATCGTCGATCGCTAGCTTCGTAGGCGCCTTTCCACATCGTGAGCTTGCGTATCGGAACAGCAGCCGGAATGTATCGCGATAGCCAGCGACGGTGTGAGGGCTTGCCTCGATCTGCGTGCAGAGTCGATCGGTGAAGAAGCGCTGGATGAGCGCAGGGAAGTTAGTCGCCTTCATCGGGTTTCCGCCTCCGCCGTCGCGTCTGTTATTCGAGCGGATGCCAACTCCAGCAGTTCAGGAACCGCTTCCAGATACCAGTAGGTATTGGCCGGGTTCGCATGACCGAGCCATGTCGTGAGCTTGATCATCTCGCGTCCCACATCTTTGCCTGACCGATACCAGCTCAGCATAGTACGCACCGCGAAGGTGTGGCGAAGGTCATGGATGCGCGGTCCGCGGCCGTGCCGAAGATAAAGCTGCGGCTTTCGCAGCCCGATCTGCTGGCACACATGCGCGAAGTTGTAGCGCGCACCGCAGTCGCCGAGACGGTGTCCTTCGCAGGTCACGAAGAATCCTTCCGGCCTGTGTCCGAGAAGCCGGTCTCGCTCGCGAACGTAGCCTTCCAGCTGCTCCACCACGCTTGGGTCCAGCGGCAGCAGCCGCTCCTTGCCAAGCTTGCCCTGCCGAACATGAAGCACGCCGGCCTCGGCATCGAGATCGGCAAGGTCGAGACCGAGAGCTTCGCTGATCCGAAGTCCGGTCACGGCGATTAGGCCGAAGAGCGTCGAGCAGGTCAGGCCACGCATGCCGTAGACCGATGGCAGCGTCCGTGCATGTTCGATGATCGCAACGATTTCGGCTTCACTGTAGATATATGGATGCACACGTTGAACGCGACCCGGCACCAATCCCCGGGGCGGAGCCTCGTGTCTAGGATCCATGCCGTGTAACCACTCGGCGAACTGGCGGGCTACCCTGAAGCGTGTTGCCCGGGTTCCAGGGCTGGCAGAGGGCAAGCTCCCAAGCCAGCGCATGATCAGGCCAGTGTTGATGCATTGCACGTCATCGCGGTCGGCGAAGGTGGCAAAGCGACGTAGTATCCGTTCGTCGGTACTCAGGTTGGCACCGAGCTGTCTTCTGACGGTCAGGTAGCGGTCAATTTCGGCAAGGAAGATCATCGTGCCACCTCCGCGACGGGCCAGGGCTGGGCGATGGAGCGCAGGCCATCCGTGTCGAGCTTCGCATAGATCATCGTCGTCGCCCGCGATCGATGCCGTAGCAGATCGCCAATCTCTTCCAGTGAGGCTCCGGCGCGGACCATGTTCGTCGCCAGACTATGGCGCAGAACATGCGATCCCACATAGGGCGTCGGCGGCTTGACGCCCGTCGCCGCGAACGCCTCCTTCAATATGGCGTTGATGACCTGGCTGTCCTTGAACGGGCGGTTGGGCGCCCGATGCGTCACGAACAGCGTGCGCGTGGTCGTTGAGGCTCGATCCTCCCGCAGATATCTGCTTATTGCTTCGCCAACGTCTGGTGGGACTGGCAGCCGGTCATGACGTTGCCCTTTTCCGCGTACCAGCAGCTCGCCGGTGCGCCAGTCGACGTCATCCAGCTGGATCGCGATGATTTCTGGCGCGCGCAGGCCAAGCCGGGCCATCAACAGCAGCATGGCGTAGTCGCGAGCGCCCCGCCGCGGATTGGTGCGTACTGATGCCAGAACAGTCTCCACCTCATCGGGTGACAGATACCGCGGAAGCCTTGCGCCCCAAGGCTTGTGCACCCTTGGCACGCAGAGCGAGAGGTTCGTGGTGGTGAGGCTTTGGGCGAACAGATACTGGAAGAGGCTACGCAGATGCGTGGAAAGCGTTTTGTCGCGGTACGGGCTCTTGCGTGCGATGACATGCTCTATAAACGCCACGACATCTCGCGCATTCAGCACTGTGAGATCGAGCATCTGGTCTCCGAAGCGGTGCGCGAGAAAGCGGGCTGCGAACCCCAGGACGTGCTGGGTGGAACGCGGACTGAGGCCGCGCTGCCGCAGAAGATAAGTTTCGAAGTTGCCCAGCAGTTCGTGACGTTCGGCCTGCGCAGGCGTAAGCTGTGGTCGTGTCGCCACTCCGATCTCAATGAGATGTGCGACGAACAGCCTTGCAAGATTGGGAACCTTGATCTGGCTTTTCGGCGTGGTCGATAGTCGCTGCCCGAGCGTTATAGCAAGGTCTGACGTCAATGCCGACGGTGCGATGCCCTCAGCCTCGAGTAATCTCCCAAGGCGTCGAAGCAGGTAGCGGTAGTTCTCCAGCGTGGCCGGCTTGTAATTCCGGGATGCGAGACTTTCCTCGAATGAGGCGAAGTACGGGTCGAGGCAGGTGATCTGGTTGGATATTTCCATTTCTTGTGCTCCATGTTGTTGGAGCGACAAATGTCCCGTCAAAACCTCGATATGTAATTATCTGTTGGCCGATGCTGGCGTTGAGAATACAACCCCAGCGGCAGCGCCTTCCCGGTTATCGAGCGCTCGAACTATCGCAAAGGTCGGCCGCATACTCGGAAGTGTAGGTCCTAGCAGGAGCAGGCTGTGCGGGTCCTCAGCATCTCTCTATTTGCTGGATTCACTTTCCTGGTCCGCGCTCATCCGTATTGCCCGAGTTCCGAGCTTTGCGCCCGTGACTGCGTCTATCCCGATCGGCTCAATCTCTACACCTGACTCAACATCGACATAGCGGGCGAGTTCGCCGTCGCAATGACGGTGCGCCCATGCTCCGATCATCATGAGAACCGGAAGAAAGTCCCTGCCTGCAGCCGTAAGGACATACTCCTCCCGGGGAGGCCGCTCGGAATAGAGGCGCTTTTCCAACAAGCCATCGTCCGTCAGCGCCTTAAGGCGTTTCGTGAGCATGGTCGGAACGATGCCAAGGCTCTTCCTGAACTGGTCGAATCGAGTGAGGCCAGCATGCGCATCTCGCAAGACCAGAATGCTCCATGCGTCGCCCACAGAATCAAGGCCCCGAGCGACCGGGCAGTGGGGAATCGAATTATTTTTCATTTAGTATCTTTTCGATAGTGACATGATATCGAAAAGATAGTAACACAGCTTCAGACGAAGATCCACACCTCATGAAAGCTGACAACATGATCGACAAATACAAAAAGGTTGCCCTGGTCACCGGCGCCTCCTCCGGTATTGGCCTTGTCACGGCCCAATCCCTGGTGAACGCTGGCTATCGCGTGTTTGGGACAAGTCGCAAACAGGTTGCCAGTAAGCCGGGCATCGCCATGCTGATCTGCGACGTGACGGATGAAGCCTCGGTGCAGGCCCTTATCGCCGAGGTCCTGCAGCAGGCTGGCCGGATCGACCTCGTGGTAAACAATGCCGGCATCGGCCTTCTCGGCGGCGCGGAAGAGTCTTCCATCGCCCAGGCCCAGCGCCTGTTCGACGTCAACGTCTTCGGCGTGGCGCGCGTCGTCAATGCCGTGCTGCCGGTCATGCGTAAGCAGAGGAGCGGCCGCATCGTCAACATGAGCTCGATCCTCGGACTTATCCCGTCTCCGTACAACGCCTTCTATGCCTCGACCAAACATGCGATCGAGGGCTATTCGGAATCGCTCGATCATGAAGTGCGCAACTTCGGCGTCCGCGTCATTCTCGTCCAACCCGGCGTAACTCGAACATCCTTCGAGGAGAACCTGACACGGGCCGATCAACCTCTTCCGGTCTACGACTCGGAGCGCGCCCGGAGCGAAGCTCTCATGCGCAAGTGGGTAGAAGCCGGCGATGCACCGCAAGTCGTGGCTGACATGGTCGTGACGGCGGCAACCGCGAAGAAGCCGAAGCTGCGCTATTCGGCAGGCAAGCAGTCGCGCCAGGTTCGTTCGCTTCGGCGCTACCTACCGGAGCGGCTGGTCGACAGAATCCTACGCAAGGTCAACGAGCTACCTGCCTAAGCACCATCAAGCACGTCGCCGTTCTCATAAACGCTGTCACGCAATCCGGTGCCAGCGCGGCTGTGCACGCCATCAGTCTGGATTTGGAGTTACCCATGAACGTTACAGCCGCCATCGAGGCCCGCCGGTCCTTCCGCCATTTCGATCCCGATTATAAAATAAGCGAGGAGGAGATCGAGCGTCTCATCTCGCTCGCCATGCTGTCACCGACGCCCGGCAACACCCAACCCTGGCGGTTCGTCGTGGTGCGCGACGCCGTGCTTCGCCAGCAGATCCGCATGGCATCGTTTGATCAGGCACAGGTCACTGACGCGTCGCTTCTCGTGATTATGACAGCGGACCTTTCCGCCTGGAAAACAAATCCGACGCGCTATTCGAGGACGGCGGGTCCCGAGCTCAGCCAGCAGCTGGCAGACTCAATGATGCAGTTTTATATCGGCCGCGAGTGGCTCCAGCGCGACGACGCGATGAAGTCCACCGGTCTTGCCGCCATGACGCTGATGCTGGCCGCGCAGGAACTGGGCTATCAGTCCTGCCCAATGGGCGGTATCGACATCGACGCTGTCGGCAAGCTCATCGACTTGCCGGATGACCATGTCGTCTCCATGTTGGTGACCATAGGGAAAGCGGTAGCCCACGCGTGGCCCCGGGGAGGACAGTTGTCCATCGGCGAGGTACTTGTTCGGGATCGTTTCATGCCCGAAGCGATTTCCGCAGGGGCCAACTTCAAAGTCCACAAGCAACAGCCTTGATCAACCAGACGTTCGCATAATCCGACAGATTATGCCGAACTGTCGCATGGCCGGGACCAGACATACCCCCCGCAAAACTCGGCCATGCGGCATAATCCGGCTTACGGCATAATGGCAATTATGCCGATATCGGCATAATGTCCACTGGACCGCTGCACCGCGAAGGCTCGATCGGGATCTCAGCCGCTATGCGAAAGACAGGAGCGAACGCGCCCGCGAAGAGCTCATTGCCGAACTCGGCAGCTGCTTTCTCTGCGCCGATCTTGGTATCGTCCCCGAGCTCGAACCACGCCCCGACCATGCAAGCTATCTCGATGACTGGCTCAAGGTTCTCGGCAGCGACAAGCGTGCCATCTTTTCAGCGGCAGCTCATGCCCAGCGCGCGGTCGACTATCTGCATGACTTGCAGCCGGACCTCAACGAGGAGGAGGCGGCGTGAGCCGTCTCCTTCTTCGCCACCCGGACGCCGCCCACTGCCGCGACCCGACGGCCGGAAGCTCCTATCCCGCGAACCGGCGTCTAAAATCGTCAGGCATTGACCTCGCGCAGCTAGTGGGGCGTGTTCACCGGCATATTGAAGTGACGCGCGAAGTATTCCGACGGCGTCGTCATGCGGCCCGTGGTGAGAACCAGCGCATCCCCTCGACCGTCGATGCTGAAAATCACGCGACTGTGCAGGCTTACAACCTCCTCCGGCAGATCCTCCCTTAGCATCGCGATGGCGGAAGCCATCGTCCGCCGAGGGCGAACGAGAACGATGTCCCGCGCGAACGAGTCGTCGTGCGTAGCATCGAGAGAAGCGTTGATGACAGCGGGTCGTCGGATGATCTATTTGGAACTAGCAAAAAATATTGCTTTGATAAATTTGCGCTGACAGCTTTGGCCGCGGCCTCAACACGAGCGGGTGCCTGCAGCCGCTGGCGCGCATTGGAAAGATGGAGGCGGACGGTTTGAATGGATAAGTTTCAGTCTCCTATGGATAGCACCGTCACTATCGCCGTCGGATAAAAGCTGCAAACAACGTCTTTCCTGTTTCGTCAGATCCTGCCTGGGATTAGCGATCTCTCCGTCCAAACGCGTTGGACCCGTTCATGAAATCTGTTTTCGCTTGGCGCGTAATGCCGGATAGACACTGGAGAGCCAACCATCGGCGCCCTCACCGGTAGGTCATGTTCCAGCCGAGTTCGCCGGTGCGCAACGCGCTCCATATGCTGAGCGGCGACGGAGATAGGGAACGCACGGGCGGGGGCAGTCGGTCCCGCCTCCCTGACGGCCGCTATGCTGAGGCTCCTGCGGCTGCCCTTGTTCCGCCCTTAGCGTGTCGAGAATTCCCGAAATCCGCCTGACGGCGCCGCTATGCTGATTTCTCCGATACTCTTCATTGTTTGAGTGGAACCCGCCTGCGGGCGGGTTGCCCCCGGATCGCTGCCGGCAACCATACGATCGGGACTGCCAGATGATTCGCATCTCACTCCATTAAAGCCGAAAATCAGTCAGTTTAACCCCGCCTCCTGGCTGGTGCGGAAAGAGCTCAGCTTGCTCAGGAGGTCCTCAGAGATCTCGAATTGCCGCGCCGTCCCGCGGCCCATGGAGTTCTTCCCCATCGTCTCCACCAGCATTCCCCGCTTTACCAAAAGGTCGACCGTCTCCTTCACACCGCTGCGTGTTAGCTCGGTAATCTCAATGATATTAGAGAGTGTTAGCTTCTGGTGGGCCTGAGTCATGGTGTAGAGGATCGTCATCATGCCGATCTGCTTCAGCCTCGCCTGCGGGGTCTCGTCCTCCAGCGGATGGTCGAGGATCTCATGGAGAATAAGTCCCGAGAAGGCAAGGTTGTGCCATTGCGTTTTAATCGCGCTTGTCATGTCATTTAACTATGTTATATACGGCAGTATGAATGCGGGCAGGCGGATTGGGTCTCCCGAAACGCGATACGGCGCCATCGTCTCGAAGGATCCTGTTCATGAAAAGCCTTCTCCTGAATTCACTGCTTACGGTCTGCTTCGTTGCGCCACCCTATCTTATTTTCGGCAGTAAAGCGCGGGCCGAGGATTGGGGATGCCAGGTTATCCTATGCCTTTCCAATCCCGGCGGGCCGACGCAATATGCAGAATGCCGGCCGCCGATCCAGAAGCTGTGGCGGGAGCTTGCCGAGGGCCACTCATTCCCGACCTGTAGCGGCGTCGGTTTTCAGAGTTCGCGGCCGGTCTATGAACCCTATTATTGCGATGCGGGGTACAAGCTCACGACTGATAGCGGTCGCGGCGGTCGGCAAGCAAGCTGCGTGTCGACATCGCCGCAGCCGGTCAGCAACAGCCTCTGCTGGGATGGGAACGACTATGCTTCCCGGGACAATTCGGTCCTGTCGCCACATTGGCAGCGCGTGGACGGGCACCGCCAGTGCATGGGCTATCCGATAACGCGCCCGAATGTGCGATCGCAGCCGCACTATGTCGATGTCACCATCGACGGCGCCGGTAAACAGCGCGTTTGGTACTGACCGATGGGTGCTGCATTCGTCGAAATCGCGCAAACCTGTGCGCCGATGGTTCAGGTCGAGACGCTGGCCGGCATTGTCAGCCTTGAGAGCCGGTTTCAGCCCTTCGCCATCCGCATCAACAGCGCCCCGCCACTCGCCGCTCAACCCGCATCGAAGGCCGAAGCGATCGAGGTTGCCACGTCTCTGATTGCCGATCGCCAGGATATTCAGATCGGCCTTGGCGGTATTGGCATCGAGGCGCTCCAAAAACTGAAGCTATCCGTCGTCGACGCCTTCGATCCCTGCATGAACCTCAAGGCCACGGCTACGCTTCTCGACGGATACTACCGCGCCGCATTACGCGCGGGGGATCCGGCTCAGGCCGAAAGGGTGATGCTCCAGTCCTATTATGGCCGCGATGATCGATCCCTCGGCGCCATGGTCAAATATGACGAGCAGGTACGCCAGGAAGCAAAGCAGTTATTGCCGACGCTTGCCTCGCTCACGATTGGCGAACGAGGTGACCAGGCCGGGTCTGGCGTGCCGACGCAAGATGAGGCGCCGCCGGCGCTTGCGAAACAATCCTCCCAAACCGCTGAGGCCGCATCCTGGGATGTTTTCAGCTCAGGGCGGCGATCCACGGTTCTCGTTTTCCAGAATGATTGATCGGAGCAAAGTGAATGATCTCCAAAGCCAGTCTTCGCCCCCTTGCCGCATCCACGCTCATGGCGGCCGCCATTGTCATCTGCTTGGTCGAGCCAGCTTTCGCCCAGGCCGCCGGCATCGAAACCGTGCTGCAGAACATCGTCGACATGCTGACAGGCAATATCGCCCGTCTGCTGGCGGTCATCGCCGTCATCATCATCTGCATCGCCTGGATGTTCGGCTACATGGATTTGAGGCGGGCCGGCTTCTGGATTATCGGGATCGGCGGCATCTTTGGCGCCACCGAACTGGTCAACACCATCGTCGGGAATTGAGCGCCATGGCGAGCATTCCGATCCTCGAAGACGACACGCTGTTTCTCGCCTGCACGCGCCCGGCAATGATCGCCGGCGTGACGATGGAGGCGATGGGCGTCAACATCATGCTGACGACCATCCTTTACATCACCGCGGGATCAATCGCCTACGCGCTGGTCGGGATCGTCTTCCATGTCCTGTTTCGCGCGCTCGTCAAACACGACCACAACATGTTTCGGATCCTGATTGCGTGGATTGAAACCCGCGGCCGCTCCCGCAATGCCGCCTATTGGGGCGGGGCCACGCTCTCGCCCCTGGCGCTCATCCGACGTTATGACGAAAGGGATCTCAGCTTTGTCTAACATTGCAACGCTCCGGTCGCGCGAGCTCGGGCCGGAAACCTTCATCCCCTATGTCAGGCATGTCGACGAGACGACCATTGCGCTCGAATCCCGAGCGTTGATGACGATGATCGCTCTCGACGGCGTTTCCTTCGAGACATCAGACGTCAGGGACCTCAACGGCCTGCACCGCAGCCTGAACACGCTCTATCGCAATATCGCTGACGAGCGGCTGGCGCTCTGGACGCATGTGGTGCGCCGCCGCGACAATGCTTATCCCGAGGGACGCTTCGCCAATCCCTTCTCCGACGGTCTGAACGCGCGATACCGCGAGCGCATGGTGAGGGAAGACCTGTTTCGCAACGATCTTTACCTCACCCTTGTCTGGCATCCCGGCCGGGATCCTGCCGAAAAGGCGGCCAGGCTTCTCTCCCGGCTGCGCAAGGCCCGCCGATCCGATACCGAGCTCGACGGGCAGGCTCTGAAGCATCTGCGTGACCGCGTGGCGGATGTCGTCGCCGGCCTGCAGCGCTTCGAGCCGCGGCTGCTCACCCTCCACGAACAGGACGGGATCCTTTTCTCCGAGCCGAGCGAAGTGCTCCACCAGATCGTCGGCGGCCGGCGGGAGCCGATCCCATTGACGGAGGGACGAATTTCCTCGGCAATCTATTCCGACCGGGTCATTTTCGGGCGTGAGACCGTCGAGATCCGTCACGAGGCCGACAGCCGCTATGCCGGCATGTTCGGCTTCAAGGAATATCCGGCGACGACGCGCAGCGGCATGCTCGACGCTATCCTGACCGCACCTTTCGAGCTCATCCTGACGCAGTCCTTCGCCTTCACCTCAAAGGCAGATGCCCGAACGATCATGGGCCGCAAGCAGAACCAGATGGTCAGCGCCGGCGACAAGGCGGCTTCGCAGATCGAGGAACTCGGCGAGGCGATGGACGATCTCGAATCCAATCGCTTCGTTTTCGGGGAACATCACCTTGCGCTTGCCGTCTTCGCGCCTTCGGTCAAGGAGCTGACCGATCACATGGCGAAGGCGCGCGCCTATCTCACCAGCGGCGGCGCGGTCGTCGCCCGCGAGGATCTCGGGCTCGAGGCCGCCTGGTGGGCGCAATTGCCGGGCAATTTCCGCTATCGCGCGCGCTCGGGAGCGATCACGTCGCGCAACTTCGCAGCCCTGGCGCCCTATCATTCCTATCCGGCGGGCAAGAAGGACGGCAACGAGTGGGGACCGGCCGTCGCCATGCTCAAGACCGCGTCCGGCTCACCCTTCTATTTCAATTTCCACCACGGCGACCTCGGCAACACTTTCGTCTGCGGCCCGTCGGGTGCGGGCAAGACGGTGCTGTCGAACTTCATGCTGTCGCAGCTCGAAAAGCACGATCCTCATATGGTCTTCTTCGACAAGGACCGCGGCGCCGATCTCTTCGTACGCGCAGCCGGCGGTACTTATCTGCCGCTGAGGAATGGTGTCGCCACCGGCTGCGCGCCGTTGAAAGCACTGGAATTCACTGCGGAAAACAAAGTATTCCTAACCGGTTGGATCACCAAGCTGGTCCGATCCGGATCTGGCGAATTGTCGATCACCGAGTTGCGCGACATCACCTCGGCGATCGACGGGGTGGCGGACCTGCCGGTGGAGCGTCGCTCCATCGGCGCCCTGCGCACCTTCCTCAACAATACCGATCCCGAGGGCATTGCCGCACGTCTGCGACGGTGGGAGAGGGGCGGGCCGCTTGGTTGGGTCTTCGACAACGAGGCTGACGATATCGGTATCGGCGCCAGGTTCATCGGCTACGACATGACCGATTTCCTCGACAATGAGGAGATCCGCACCCCGTTGATGGCCTACCTGTTCTATCGCATCGAGCAGCTGATCGACGGGCGTCGCATCATCATTGTCATCGACGAGTTCTGGAAGGCGCTGCAGGATGAAGGCTTTCGTGATCTCGCCCAGAACAAGCTCAAGACGATCCGCAAGCAGAACGGTCTCATGTTGTTTGCGACCCAGAGCCCGCGCGATGCCATCGTCTCGCCGATCGCCCACACGATCATCGAGCAGTGCCCGACCCAGATCTTTCTTCCGAACCCGCGCGGCGACCGCGCCGACTATGTCGACGGCTTCAAGCTGACCGAGCGCGAATTCGAGCTCGTCTCGCGCGAGCTCTCCGTCGAGAGCCGCCGCTTCATCGTCAAGCAGGGGCACAACAGCGTCGTCGCCGAGCTGAACCTCAACGGCTTCGACGACGAACTCGCCATCCTCTCCGGCCGGACGGCCAATGTCGAGCTTGCCGATGCCATCCGATTGGAGATCGGCGAGGGACGGGAGGACTGGCTTGCCGTGTTTCACCAGAGGAGGAAGACAGCATGATCCGAACAGGAACGATGCGGCCGTTGTTTGTATCGGCCGCTCTTTTGGCGTCGGCGATGCTGGCATCGGCCCAAGGCATCCCCGTCATCGATCAGACATCGATCGCTAAGCAGATCGAGAGCATCACGCAGCTGAAGTCCCAGCTCGACACCTTGAACCAGCAGCTCCAGCAGGCCCAGCAGCTCTACGGCTCGCTGAACAAGATCACCAACATGGCCGACGTCGCCAATCTGCTGAACGATCCGTCGATCCGCAAGGCGCTTCCACAGGAGTTTAACGCGATCGAGGGGCTGCTCAAAGGTTCCGGCAGCGGCGTCTTCGGCAGTTCCGCTTCGAAATTCCGCCAGGACAACTCCAGCTATCGCACCGATGCCGACGATTTCTATGCGCAGGAGTTGTCGCGCATCCAGAACCAGAACGCCGGGCAGATGAGCCTCGGCCAGCAGATCTACGATGCAGCGACCAAGCGCATCGACGGCATCGATGAGCTTCGCCAGAAAATCTCCAGTGCTGCCGACGCCAAGGACATCGCCGATCTGCAGGCCCGCCTCCAGGCCGAGACCGCCTTCCTGCAAACCGACGTCCTGCGCATGCAGGGCCTGCAGATGGTCCAGCAGGCCCAGGTGCAGGTCGACGACCAACGCAAGGCCGAGGACTGGCGCAAGCGCATGGACACGATGGGAGCGGCGCTCAAATGAGGTGGTTTCTTTCCGGCACGGCCATGCTTTTACTGGCGGCCTGCTCCCCACAGGCGGATAAGATTTACACCGTCGATGAGCTCATGGCGGACGATGCTCTGCTCGCTAGGATTATCGGCGAATGCCGTAACAATCCCGGAGAACTCCGCGATACGCCCAATTGCCGCAACGCCGAGGCAGCCGACGGCAAGCTGCGGCTGGAGCGGATGGGCAAATCGTTGGGAGGCTGACGATGTATCAGGTCTTCAGCTTCGTCGACGGACAGTTCAAGACACCGCTCGAAAATTTCATTTCCTCCGGCACCTCAAATATCGCCAGCTGGGTCAGCGGCCCGCTGACGGCGGCACTCACCCTCTATGTCGTGCTCTACGGTTATCTCGTTCTGCGCGGCTCCGTGCAGGAACCGATCCTCGAATTCGCCTTCCGGGCGATGAAGCTCGCCATCATCGTCATGCTGGTGAGGAACGCCGGCGACTATCAGACCTACGTCACCAATATCTTTTTCGATGCGCTGCCGCGCGAAATCTCGCAGGCGCTGAATTCGGGCACGGCGCCGAGCGCGTCGACCTTCGACAGCCTGCTCGATAAGGGCCAGAAATGCGCCAAAGAGATATGGTCGCGGGGCTCCTGGCCTATCGATATCGTCACCGGCGTGGGCGGCCTACTGGTTATCGGCGCAAGCTTTCTTGTCGCGGCGATCGGTTATATAGTTTCGCTCTATGCCCGGCTGGCGCTTGCCATCGTGCTGGCAATAGGTCCGATCTTCATCGCGCTCGCCATGTTCCAGTCGACCCGCCGATTCACGGAATCCTGGATCGGCCAGCTCGTCAATTTCGTCATCCTTCAGGTCTTGGTCGTTGCCATCGGCTCGCTGCTGATCACCTGCATCGATACGACGTTTACGGCGATCGAAAGCTATAGCGACGTGCTGATGCGGCCGATCGCGCTCTGCGCCATTTGCGTTGCCGCCCTCTACGTCTTCTACCAACTGCCCGGCATTGCTTCGGCTCTTGCGGCGGGCGGGGCGTCGCTCACCTACGGCTACGGCGCCGCCCGCGATGCGCATGAAAGCACGCTCGCCTGGGCGACATCCCGCACAGTGAGAGCGGCCGGCCGCGGCGCGCGTTCCGTCGGCCGCCGCCTGACTCCAGGCCGGACCGAATGACGGTCACCAACGCTTCAGACAATTGAACAGGTTTTTTGGATGCTCCGAATCGTTTTGTCGTTTTTGCTGACCGCCGGTCTCGTAGGCTGCGGTTCGATGTCCCACCCGCTACCCAAATGTGATGGTTATTCCCGCCGGCCGTTGAACCGCGCCATGTGGCAATGGCAGGACAGTGGAGGCGAGCAGCCGGCGACCCGGGCCGTTCCCGCTGAGCCGACCAGTCACGCCGCTGCCTATGTGCAGGAGCCGTCCTCAGTTACGCCGGCCGCTTTCGCGCATTTCGATGTCGCGGGCTCCTACCGTCCATGCGAGGGCGAGTGACATGGTGACCACGGATAACCTCAAAAGTTACTTCGACAAGGCCCGCCGGTTCGATCAGGACCGGATGATCCAGGTCGAGCGTTCCGCCCGCATTGCCTGGTTCGTCGCTGTTTGCGCGAGCATCCTTGCTGCCGTTTCAGTCTTTGCTGTTGCCGGCCTCACGCCTTTGAAAACCGTCGAGCCCTTCGTCGTGCGGGTCGACAATTCCACCGGCATCGTCGATGTGGTCTCGGCGCTGACATCCACCGCCGGCACCTACGACGAGGCCGTCACCAAATATTTCGCGGCCAAATATGTCCGCGCCCGCGAAGGCTATGTCTGGAGTGAAGGCGAGGAGAACTTTCGCACTGTCGCGTTGCTATCGACGCAGCCGGAGCAGACTCGATTTGCCACAGTCTACCGCGGCAGCAATCCCGATTCCCCGCAGAACATTTATGGCCGCAGCGCCACGTCGCGGATCAACATTGTTTCCATCTCGCTGATCAACGCCAATGTGGCATCCGTCCGCTATATGAGGACCGTGACCCGCGGTGACGAGGTGCGCACCACGCACTGGGTTGCGACCCTGACCTTCTCCTATGCCAACGCTCCGATGTCCTCGACCGACCGGCTGACCAATCCGCTCGGCTTCGTCGTCAGCGAATATCGCGCCGATCCGGAGGCCATCAATTGAGACCGCACTTTCTCCTTCCGCTCATCCTGGCCACCGGGTTTTCGTCTGCAGCGCTCGCCCTCGAGACGCCGCGCGGCGCCGCGCAGGACAGCCGCATCCGTTTCGTCGACTACCAGCCCTATAACATCACCAAAGTCGTCGGCACGCTGCGGTCTTCGGTGCAAATCGAATTCGCCGCCGACGAGGAAATCGCTCATGTGGCGCTTGGCAACAGCGTTGCTTGGGAAGTGGCGCCGGCCGGCAACATCCTGTTCCTGAAGCCCAGGGAAAATCAGCCGGTGACGAATATCTCGGTCGTGACGACACGACGGGACGGCTCGACCCGCAGCTATCAGATGGAACTCACCGTCCGCGACGGCAGCGTCGAAGCCGGTCAGAACACCTATTTCTATGTAAAATACCGCTATCCCGCTGATGAGGCGGAGCGGCGCCGGCAGGAAGCAGCTGCGCGCGCGCAGGCGGCACAGGCCGGCGAGGCAGATCGCGTGCTTGCCCTTCACGAAGCTTATGGACCGCGCAACTGGCGTTATTCGGCGCAAGGGTCCCAGGCGCTCGAACCGCAAGCGGTCTATGACAACGGCAAGGTCACCACCTTCGCCTTTGCCGGCAACCAGGAAATGCCGGCGATCTATATGGAAAACTCCGACGGCAGCGAAAGCCTGGTTCCGAAGTCAGTCGACGGCAATCTCGTCCTCGTTCACGCGATCAGCCGCAAGTTCATACTGCGCCGTGGCGGCGACGTGCTTTGCGTCTTCAACGAAGCCTACGATCGCGTCGGCACCAATCCCGAGACCAACACGACGTCACCATCGGTCGAGCGCGTCGTCAAAGTGCCGCCCGGCGCGGCGCAATAGGAGGTAACATGGCCGAGGAAGAGATTACCCAGATTCCGGGCGAGCGCGCCGAGACGTCGGCCGGCGGCCGGCTCGACAATAACCCGATCCTCAAACGCGGCGCTGTCGCCTTGGCGATCGTCGTCTTTGTCGCGTTCGCTCTCTGGTCGATGCGAGGGCAGGACAAGCCGTCAGACGGTGCCGAGCAGCAGCGCGTTGTCATCCGGCAGACATCGGATTTCGAACCGGCGAAGGAGCCACAGCCGGTGGCGACACCGCCGCAGGTCCAGCTCCCGACGCCTGTCGCCGCCGAGCAGGCGCCGACCGACGGCGACAAGCTGCTCGATGCGGCCCGCCGTGCGCCGGTCATCGCCTATGGCGGCGAGAAATCGCCGGCAACGCGGCGGCAGGATCAGGGCGAGGCGTCGGATCAGGCCTCGAATTATGTGCCGCTCGGCAACAATCAAGCAGACCTCGGCTCGCAGGGCGAAAACGAGGACCAGCACTTCAACCGCTTGCTGACGCCGACGCAACTGCAGGGATCGCGTGCCGGCACGTTGGGCAATCGTGATTTCATCGTCGCCATGGGGACATCCATTCCCTGCGTTCTCGAGACCGCGCTCTCCTCCGATCAGCCGGGGTTCACGAGCTGCGTCATCAACCGGGACGTTCTTTCAGATAACGGCCGCGTTGTGCTGATGGAAAAAGGCACGCAGATTGTCGGTGAATATCGCGGCGGAATTCGGCGTGGACAAAAGCGTCTGTTCGTCCTCTGGAGCCGGGCGAAGACACCGAAAGGCGTGATCATCACTTTGGCGTCGCCTGCAACCGATGCGCTCGGCCGCGCCGGCATCGACGGCTATGTCGACACCCATTGGTGGGAGCGGTTTGGCAGCGCAATGCTCCTGTCGATTGTCGGCGATGCCAGCTCCTACGCAAGCAGCCGGCTGCAGGACGGTGATGTCAACGCGCAAAACACCGCCAGCGCCGGTCAGCAGGCAGCGGCGATCGCCGTCGAGCAGTCGATCAACATTCCGCCGACGCTCATGAAACATCAGGGCGAGCTCGTTTCGATCTTCGTGGCGCGCGATCTCGATTTCTCCAGCGTCTATCGGCTTCGCGTGACGGAGCCCCGCAATCGCGTCTATGACCGCGCCGTGCTTGGGGATTTCGGCCCCTCCTCGAAGCTCGTGACAAAATAGGTTCGGCAATGACTGAAGCTGCCGACTCCGGCGTCGTGCGAGAACTGCTTTCGCCGCTATCACGCTTCCTGCGCGACAAGACGCTCTATGAGGTCATCGTCAACCGGCCGGGGCAGGTCGTCACGGAGGGTAGGGAGGGATGGCAGACTTATGAGATGCCCGAACTCTCTTTCGACAGGTTGATGCGTCTCGCCCGCTCGGTCGCGAGCTTCTCCAATCAGTCGATCGACGAGACGCGACCGATCCTGTCGGCGACCTTGCCGGATGATGAGCGAATTCAGATCGTCATCCCGCCGGCAACGACGAAGGGAACCGTCAGCATCACCATCCGTAAGCCATCCTCCGTGTCGTTGACCCTGGAGGATCTCGATCATGGGGGATTGTTCGCCGATGTTGTGCCGGCCCAAGACGACGGGCGACGATCAGACCATAGGCTGTTGGAATACTATCGCATCGGTGCCTACAAGGCGTTTCTCCGGGAGGCGGTGTTTGCAAGAAAGAACATCATCATCTCCGGCGCCACCGGGTCGGGAAAAACAACTCTATCGAAAGCGCTGATCCGCCACATTCCGCAAAGCGAGCGGATTATTTCGATCGAAGACACTCCCGAGCTGGTGGTCCCGCAGCCCAACCATGTTCGGCTCCTTTACTCCAAAGGCGGGCAGGGGCTCGCCAAGGTCGGCGCGAAGGACCTGCTCGAATCCTGCCTGCGCATGCGGCCCGACCGCATTTTGCTGCAGGAGCTGCGGGACGGGACGGCATTCTACTACATCCGCAATGTCAACTCCGGCCATCCTGGCTCCATCACCACGGTCCATGCCGACTCGGCCCGCCTCGCTTTTGAGCAGCTGACTTTGCTGGTCAAGGAGTCGGAGGGTGGTGGGGACCTCGAACGGCACGACATCCGCGAGATGCTGACGATCGCGGTCGACATCATCATCCAATGCAAGCGGATCGACGGCCGGTTTCGGGTGAGCGAGATCTACTATCGAGACGTCGCGACTGACCTCGGCCGCTCTTCGTCGGATCGAGCTTAACGGGTTGCGTCCGGGCCTCTAACAATTCTGTCGGTCTCGACCGTCAGTCCAATTGTGCGGCCTTGTCATGCAGGACCACTGAAAACGCGCGGAGCCCCTGATGGTCCAGTGCATCAATGAATTCGTGAACCGCCGGCACCGTCTTGCGTAAATTCAAACGGGCGCGCCTGATGCTGTCGATCAATGCGCTCGAAAAGGTGGAATGGAGGCCCACGAGGAAATTGTCTGGCGATACGCAGGTCACCCCATGAGGCCGAAGGTCCGCGGCTGGGAAATCCTTGAGATTCCCCGTGACAATCACAGAAGCCTTTCCGGCGATGGCTACAGCCAAACCATGACGATCATCCGGACCCGGTAGCGAGAGGTCGGGGATGAGAATTCGATGGTTGCCGACATCGGCATCGGGCAAAACGTCCTTGATCCGATCACGGGTCGCTTCCAGAAGGGTATCTCGGGTGAGCCGAATGGCCAGATTGCGAATCCACTCGGCGTGGATGTCGTCGGTCCGGCGTGCGTCGACGAGACCGTCGAAAGCACACTGGACCAAGACATTACGCAAATGGAAAGGGTAGAGGACGCAGGCATCATAGACCGCAACAGGCGGCTTAGAGGCCATGATTGACGATCAGATCCTCTGTGTCCTCGGCCAGCGCGTCGAGGCTTTCCTGGCGAGCATCGAGCTTGGCCTTGAGCGCGAGAACATCCTTCAACTTGGCTCGGCGGTGCTTGCCGACATAGCGGAAGGGCAGATCGCCGCGATCCATGCGCAGCACCACGAGAGGACGTGAGATGCCGAGGATGGTGGAGGCGTCGGTCGGACTCAATTCCTGATCTTCCGTGAGCACGGCAACGCGCTTACCGCGCAACAGATGATCGAGGAGTGCCTCGACAGGCGCGAGAGCCGAGGCAGGGAGAAAAAGGGTTTGAAGTTGTCCACCTTCACGGCGAATCCGTAGTTCCAGTTGGTCGCCCTCCGCCAGATTTGGCATAGGCGCGACGGCCTTGCGGTCGCGATCAGACAACTTGGTAAATTGAAGAACATGGCTGGTCATGGCGAACACCTCTGACCATGAATATAGGGCAAGTCGCTCATAACTGCAATAACTGAAATGTCTTCCCCTTTCCATCTCCGATTTCCGGGTGCCATAGGAGCGCGCGGCGAACGAGCTCGACCCGCCAACTTGAAGCGTGGGTTACCGCCAACGGCAAGCGCTCCGCTTCCGATGTGATCGTGCAATGCAAAGGGGCCGCCTCACCAACTATGCAGAAAAATAGGGCCGCTGGAAAACCAGGGCCCTTTAAGGTGTGAAGGTCAATAACCTCCAGAGGGGAACAGCTGATACGATGGCACTGGGAGGAAAACCATCGACTGCATCAACTGGAGACAATATGCTCATATTTTGACCGCTTGGTAAAACATTTTTTGTGCAGTGCAGCTATGCAGAAATGGCAGAGAGTTCTCTGGGCCGATTTGACCGGGATATAGCTTCACGCATTCGAAATCGCCCGGGCGATGGCTTCCTTTTAGGGCGCCTACGTCGCTGACCAAGGAGGCTGGTGTGGATCATGGCAGCCGCGGCATTTCGCCGTCGGCCACACGCCAGATCCACGGCGTCATCTCGGCTCTCGCGGCGATCATCTCATTCAGTGCAACGTCATAGTCTTCGTCGGCCTTCGTCGGAACGATGAACATGGCGATCGGCGCTGGCTTTGCCTCCGGTAAGGTCACGGAGGCAATCGGCTGGTCGCGCGAAAGATCGAACCGGAGTCCTTTCACGCTTCTTCGCTTCAGGCTTGAGAGCCGCTCCAGGAGACGCTGTTCATGGATGGTTTCGAACGGGATCCAGTTCTCGTTGACCACCATCAGCGCCACTTCCTCGACCGAAGCTATCCCCGCTCCCGAAATGCCGAACGTGGCGATGACGATGAGATGAAACCCCTCGTTGGATCGCCACAGTTCCAGTTCGGTTTCATATCGGGCATTCAACCGTTTCCACGCACCCTCATCGAGCATGAAGGGGAAAGGCAGGTGGCGCACCAGCATCTTCTGGCCATCGCGCGCTGAGGAAAATTCCTTTACCTCTCCGACGGTCATCATCAGTTTCCGCGGACCGGGACCGGTTAACTGGGCACCGGCCAACATAGCCGCACGCCGCGCTGAAATCCCCTCTTTGTCGTCCTGATGAAACACTTCCGGGACAAACAAGATATCGCTGAGAGGGCCGCCGCGGACGATCATCTGCTTTGCCGCGTTCACCAGACTGCTGCGCACGCGCCCCCAGCCGCGTTTCCCGGCCCATAGCGAGGTCCATTCCGTCAGCTCCCCCATGTCCCAGAGATAATGGAGCATCGCCCTGAGCGAGAGCTTCTTGGGCTCGCTTCGCACAGTCTCCGACGGCTCCGAAGGCGATGTCGACGTCGATCGGCCCCCTCGTTTCGACAGCGAAAAATCGAGTTTCAGCGTTGCCGCACCGGTCGCCGCGTCGATTTGGATGGCGTTGCCGATCAACGGCCCGAGGCCGGATAGCTCATACGGCGGGTCGTAAGACGAGCAGCCGGGATCATGCTGCCGGCCTGAGAGCGGCATGCGTTTGATCAGGAATTGGCCATCCATCCGGGCAATGTACATCGGCACCGGCGGTTGCCGACACGGGCAAAATGGCCTGAGCTTCTGTTCGTAAGCGCGTTCGAGCTGCGGCAGAAACTCTGGAGAACTGTCGTCGAACGCCTGGTTGCCGATCAAAAACTGTCGCACGTCGTTCCTCCCTTGCCTGACCAAAGGCTGATCGAGCCGTAAAAGGAAGGCGTAGCATGAGCTTCGCGGACTTTACTAGCGCAAATTAGTTAGTATGTAAATGTTACGGCCGCTGGGGCCGATTTCAACGCCATAGGCAGGAAAGAAGATACGTGCATTCCAGCCTCCAAAAATTAAAATTAACGATCATGATAATTAGAAGTCAACGGTGCGTTGATTAGACGTCAGCCCGTCAAAATGTAGAGGCTGCGCCAGCATAAAGTGAGTTCTAATCGCGGGCTACCCAGCCCTTCGAGCCGGCCGGCGCTGAACCGCCAATCACCTTGCCGCCTTCCGACTGCCCGATGGCTGCCGGCGTCTCTACATCGCAGCTGACGTCGATGCGGCCGGCCGGCACGTATCGAGGGATTGAGCTGCCGCGCCCAGGCGCTGGGGATCCTGCCGCTAGTGCTTGCCCCGGAGCTCGGCGACTTCAACGAGGATCTGCGCCGGCTCAGCCCGGAACGGCTCATCGCTAATCTCAGGGCGCAGCTCGTTCTGGAAAACGCTCTGGCCTTTCTGCCCGCATGATCGAGCCGGACGGGGAAGGTGAGGGCGTGAGGGCCTACAGGATGGCCGGTCTCTGCCGGTCGCCGCACGGGTAGGCGCCCGCCCCGCGGGCCTGCCGAGAGGCGACCCTTACCATGCGGCGGGCGGGCCTTCAGCGGGTCGCTCAGGTTTCTTCCCCTGGCTTCCCGCCGCAATGACGACATGCTCTCGGTCATGCCGGCTGGCGTCGTCATCTTCCCCGGCTCCGGCATTACCGGCAATCTGGCCGACAAGGCTCGCCGACTTGGCATCTCCGTTTGGCAAGCGGCGGGAGATGGCGCGTAAGCGCCATCTGTCCATACGGCTGAAGGAGATGCTTGCATTTCGTAAAAATTGTGTACACATTTGCCGTTGAAACGGAGCTTCGCCATGACCCAATCTCGGCAGCAGATACCATCTCCCCGCCGTGTCGGCGTGCGGGAATTTCGCGGCAACCTGACGTCTTTCCTCAAGCAGGTCGAAGACGGCCAGCGGTTCGTCCTGACGTCCCATCACAAGGTTGTCGCCGAAATCGGCCCGCCGTCAGCCGGCGTCGTCATGCGGAAACCAGGCGCGTTGCGCGGAAAGATCAAAGTTGCCGATGACTTCGATGGTCTGCCGGCGGATGTTCTGAAGTCCATGGAAGACGGGACGTGAGGCTGCTGCTCGATACACATGCCTTGCTGTGGTGGCTGAACGACGACGAGAAGCTAGGGAACCATGCGCGTCGCCTTATCGGCGATCCCGAGAATGATGTCCTCGTCAGTGCTGTCTCCCTTTGGGAAATCACTGTGAAGCTGCGCATCGGCAAACTTGATGCCGATATCGAAGAGATTGTTGCGATTTTGCCGGATCAAGGTTTCGACCGGCTGGATATCTCGGACGCGCATCTTATCGCTCTCGCTGCTCTTCCACTTCATCACCGCGATCCTTTCGATCATCTGCTCATGGCGCAAGCCGTGGCGGAGGGAGCGTATTTGGTTTCGGACGATCAAAATGTCGCGCTTTATGGCATTCCGTTTGTGACTTGCTCCGATCCTGTTGCCTTGTGATCTCACCGAGCTTGGCTCCGCGGATGAAGCCGGCTCAGATTGTTCCGGGTGCGTGTTTGCCAATGGCGATGTACCTGGCGACCCATCGGCGGCTCAGGTGCTTGGGAGCGGGCACGTTTGGGGAAGATCACTCATTCGACACCCGCGTGAACAGCTTCACCCGGGATTGGAGCACGGTCTGCAGACGGCAATGCGGTGCCGCGGCGACCTCGCCGATCAGCAGAAATGCTATCGAGGTGCTCACAGCCTGCCGCAGCCGGGAGTGGGCGAGGGATTATGTTGATCGACATGCGGGCGAAGCGTCCGTGGAGTGCGCGGCAATATCCCCCAGTGCTTGGACCAGGGGGCCATGATGGTTTGTCGCAGCCTTCGATTGCCCCGAACCATTCCCGTTTTATGTCGCTCATATAGACGACCGCCTGCTTTTGCGGCCAACCCCTGAAGGGGTAAGACTCGCCCGAAATTTTTGCAAAATTCGATTTCGGTTCGCTTGTCCTGGTGGAAAATAGAATTTTGCAAAATTTTCAGGCGAGCTGACCGCAGCAGGTCGGCCGTCTCTTCGTGCGCCATCGGGAATGGTCCCGAGCAACCGGAGACAACAACCATGGCCACCACGATCGCAACGCTCACGCAGAAGACCGACGGCATCCTCGAAGGCGTCTTCGCCACGATCCGGGTCAACGCCCCGATCGCCATCGTCCCAAATGCCAGCAAGGCAAGCGAAGAAGCGCCCGACTACCGCGTCATTCACCGCAAGACGGGCTTCGAGATCGGCGCCGCCTGGAACCGCATCGCGCGGCAGACCGGCGAGGAATACCTCTCAGTGAAGCTTGAGGCCCCCGAGATCGGTGTGATCTTCGGCAATCTCGCACCGGCACCCGGCGGCGATCCGAGCAAGAAGGTGATCCTCTGGAACAGCCCGAACTGAAGAACAAAGCGAGCGGCCCCGAGCAATCGGGGCCGGCTTCGTCGTATCTCAAGTTTTGCGCGCAATAGCGGGATTGAAAGCGGGCATCGAGCCCGCTTTCAATCCTCCTGTCGTGCCACACGAGACCAAGGACCCTGTCTGCCCAGATACTTGAAGTCTGCCGTGAGGCTCGTGCCGCCTCAAGGACTTCGCGGCCCCTCCAATTTTCAGCCGGCGCCCTGAAGGGCACCGTCAGAAAATCGGTTCCTCCGCTCGCCGGCTCCGCCGGTCGCTGACGCGATCCTTGACCCGGCCCGATCCTCACGACCCCGGGCGTCATCTTTCACATTTCAGGAGATGACGACGATGACGATTGCACTCGAAATTCAGGTTGAGGAACTGCGGGCCGAGCTCAGGAACGCCGATCCGGCTGAGCGCCGCCAGATCGAAGCGGAGCTGGAGATCGCTCGGGCCGAACTGAGGGTGGCTATCGCCGAGCAGGAGGGCGCCATCGACGCCGCGCCACCCTTCTGAGGCGCGGCGTTTGCCTCCTCGCCTGGGCCGGCGCGCCGGATCGACCGGCGCGTCGACCCGAAGCTGCGCTTCACGCCGATAATCACCGGCAAGGACCAGGAAGACTTCCGCGGACAGCCCGGACCATGGGTTCCCGTCCGGCATTTGTGTTCGGCCTATAGCCGCGCGCCCGTTTTGATCGGAGAAGTTCGAGGAACATACGGACTGCATCCTCCTCTCTGTCGAAGTGATGCACCATGGCTTGTCCGATCGTTCCGATGCGTCCCCATCGCCGCGTCAGGCAAGGTGTGCCGAACAACGTCGGTTCGATTGCGAGCGCGTAGAAGCGCGCCATGTTTTTCGTCGCGTCCGTGCGTTCGATGTAGAGCTGATAGGGTTGAGTGAGCATGACGGAGAGTCGCCTCTTCCAGCTTTTGCGTCTAACGACACTTATGAATCGATCGGCCCACACCGATTCATTTTTGTGATGATCGTCGAAGCCGAAGATCATGGATTTGGGCGAGCCGGCCAATCGCCTGCCGGGTGCTATTCGCTCCGCTCACGGAGCCCGAACACCGTCTGCGCCTCCGGTCACGCCCCCTCTCGCGGAATGACGTGAGCGAATTGCCTAGCCGCAGGGCGGGGTTCTATCCTCGACACCTGCTGCCGGCTCACGCCGGAAACGGTCGCGTCCCCTTCGGGTCCGCGGGTCTCTTCTCTCTCTGACGTCCAATTTTACTCCAGCAAATCCGGCGTCAAGGACGGCGCGTCTCCCCCAATTTTTCCGCTGCTGCGTTTCACTGCGCTCTGGAAAAATCGGTTCCCCCGCTTGCGAGCCGCGTTCCGCGGTCCTTGACCCCTCTTTGCAACAGAGTGGCCGATCTCCGTCATCAAGATGAAGGAAATCACATTGTGACAACCGATCAGAACCTCATGCTCTACACCAAGCTTGCCGGCTTCCGGCTCGTCGTCCTGGCAAACCGCTTCGGCTGCGACAGCGATTTTTCACGAGAGCTTCACGATCGCCTGGTTGAGGGGCTCGACGCGGCAATCGATCGGATCCGCGTCATCATGGAATTGGAAAGAAGTGTTCTCATCGGGGAGGATGAATTCGCCGAATATCAGCTGGAGGGCGAGATCGAGATTTTCGGGCGCTTCACTATCAATCTGCTGGACGAACTCGAATTTGATTACGACACGCGTGAATTCCGCGTCAACGGCGGCGATTGGATGAGCGCTTGGGCTGCCGACGACACTGGCGTCGATATCAACTATCCTGAGCTCGTTGCGCTGATTGCGGACGAACTCGGCTCGCTGGCGCCGATCATCAAGGATATCACGTTGGCAACTCGCATCCCGGTCTATGCGGGGCGCGCCGTTTGGTCATGGTGGTAGCAGCACCATCTCACATATTGAGAGGCGACAGACGAGGTTGCCTCTCAGTTGCCGATGGCCCTCAAGTGAGCCGAGGAAGGACGGCTGCGAAGTTTCACAACAATCACAGTAATGTTGTAAATGCTGTAAATCCCAGCGATAGCAACAAGGAAGCCCATATGCCGAAGCCAAGCGGGACGTATTCAACCAGTGACCTCTCACGTAAATCCGGCGACATCATCGTCGAGGCGCTGCGCCATCCGGTGACGATCACCCAGCGGAACAAACCCCGGCTGGTTCTCCTCAATATCGAAGATTATCAGCAACTGATCAGGCAGGCAGACCGACGCACCGTCGGCACTATCGAAACGATGCCCGACGAGCTTTTTGCCGAACTCGAAAACGCCGTCGACGCCTATGCCGGCGAGGACGAGGTGGGCCGCTCATAAAACCACGATCATAGCACCGGTTTGACGAAACGATTGACCTTAGCTGCCTGATCCATCTCCTTTCGCCGGAAGTAGATCGCCCGGCCGCAGCGGATCGGACTATGCCCCTGGACGATGATGATCTGCTCGTCCTTCCTCATCGACTGGGTGATCTCGTGCGGCATGATCAGCGGCCGGCGCTGGAAGTTGACGTTCTCGGATCTCCTGGATGCATTGTTCTTCGTGTCCCAGCCGATGTTGCGGGAACTGCCCTTCACTTCCACCGTCATCTCGCCACATTGCGCAGAGACGTTGCGCGCCGTGTCGAGCGCCTTGATCGCTGCGTAAGAGGCGAAAGCGCAGCCATCGATCCATGACGTCGCGCCATCCTTCCCGAAATGCCGCTCCAACTGCCCGACCGACTGGTACATCAACATCATCGAGATGCCGTACTTGCGGCCGCGGTCGCGCGCCTCCTCGAGCACCCTCATGTAGCCGAGCAGATCGACCTCATCGAGCATGAACAGCGCCCGGCGCTGGAAGGCGCCGTCGGCCTGCACCATGGCGTTGATGAGCGAGCCGATGATCACACGAGCGATGCCCGGATAGGAGCGCAGGATCGATGCGGAGATGTTGAGGAAGACGTCCTTCTTGCCCGAAACGATATCACTCGATTTGAAGGCATTGCCGCAGACGAGCGCGGCATAGCTGTCGAGCGACAGCCACTGGGTATCCTTCGATGCTGTGGAATAGACGCCCGAAAACGTCTGCTCGGTCATGTTGGTGAAGACGCCGAGCGTTTCGCGGATGAAGGCCGAACCGGAATGCTCCTGAATGTCGCGCAGCATAGCGAGCACCGAGGGCTCCGGTTCGGAAACGATCTGGCGGAGACTGCGCAAGCTTCGCCGGCCCTCATATTCGGGCGAGAGCATCACATGGGCGAGCAGACCGGTCAGGAGGTTGTGCGCCTGGTTCTGGAAGTAGGATCCCGTCGAGCTTTCGAAGCGAAGGCTTTCCGACAGCAGCATATGGGCAATGCCGACGATGTCCTCTTCCTTTTGCTTGGATGCTTCGATCCCGTCGAGCACGTTGAAGCCCATGATCGGGTTCGTCGGATCGAGCACCATGACCTCGCGCTTGAGGGCGCGGGCTCGGTGTCCGGCCACCATTGGTGCGACCTCGGTGGAGGGATCGAGGCAGATCAACGGCCCGCTATAGCGCAGCGCCGTCGGGACGACGTTGCTGGTGGTCTTGTATCCGCCCGATCCCGCGAAAAACAGCATATGGGTGGAATCGAAGTCCTGTCTGTAGGTGAGCAATGGCGCCTTCCCGCCCTGTCCCCAGGTGCTACGATCGTTTGCATCGAAGGGAAGCGCATGGACGATTTCCTTGTCGACCCGATAGCGCTCACCGACGACGATTTCCCCTTCCGGCGGAAACAGTTTTCCTGCTGCCGTCATGGGCAGCCAATCGGCATCTCCAAATATTCCACGCCGGGCACGTTTTATTTCATCTGGGACGACGACGGAGATGCGGGCCGACATCGCCACTGCCATGAAGCCGGCGACGGCGGCGATGACTGCGACCATATCAAGATAGGACAGCGCTCGATCCCATGTGATCACTTCGGCCTGCACAGCAGGTGCAAGCCGGCCGAATTCGCGCAGCGCATAGAACGCGGCAACACCGAGAAAATACAAAAGGCTTGCCATGGCGACCGGCCTTCGCCGATGCAGCGGCAAGGCCCAAACTGTCAGAAGTCCGGCAAGAGGTCCGAACAGTAGAGGCGGCACAGGTGCTGCGCGCAGGAACCAGTGTTCTATCTTCCCGGACATGCCGGCGGCGAGTCCCGGCCATCGCCAGCCAACAATGTAGATTGTGATCGTGGTGACGGCGATCGGTACCAAAACGAGTAACAGGCTCGGATGCGGTTTCCCTCTTAGGCCCATCTTACTTTCTCCTCGAGATGCGATGAACCGTTCCTCAGAGAGGAGACCTTGAAAGCCTCTTCGCCGATATCGCGCAGCCGCCGATGCTCGATGGAGCCTGGGACGAGCCTTGCCATTTCTATGAGGCCGCCGAGCAGGAACGCCCGATCCGCCTTCGATAGCCCGGCTTTGACGACGATCCCGCCGAGCAGGATCTTTTCGCGCGTGTCGCGCTTGCGGTCAGCCGTCATTTGGAACCTGCCCCTGCGCTCCAGCGCCGCTATCTGCTGGTCGACGCGTTTGAGGAGTGGGGCCAGCGGCGCCTTTCCTTTCCCCCTTCCGAAATCGCGCGGCGATTTCCTCGATGATCCGATCGATCTCCTCGTCGGCGATCTCCATCTCCGCCAGCCCGGTTCTGGTCGCGGCGCGGGCAAACCGCTCGGCCGATTTAACTATCAACAATCGTTTGCGTTCGCGCAGCTTTTCGATCTGGGCGTCGAGATCGGAAATCGATGATTTTGTCGCCATTCCTGGTTCCTTTTCTGCTTTGATGTCGAAGGGGCGATTATACTAACTAGAATAAAACAGTAAAATGCGCTACCGTGCAACCAGAAAAGCGGCATCGGCCCTTCGGTCCGATCTGTTTGAGGGCGCAATATACGTCGCTGTCGCGACGTGCTTGGGCCAGTCTGGAGACGCCAGTGGCGATCATGTTCGTCAGAGCGCAGGTGATCAGCAGGGGATCGGGACGCAGCATCGTCTCGGCTGCCGCCTATCGCCACCGCGCCCGGATGATGGACGAGCAGGCGGGAACGTCGTTCAGCTATCGCGGTGGGGCGGGCGAACTGATGTATGAGGAACTGGCGCTGCCGGATGAGATCCCGGATTGGCTGCGGTCGGCGATATCAGGTCAGTCCGTCAGCAAGGCCAGCGAAGTGTTTTGGAATGCCGTTGACGCCTTCGAGACGCGGGCAGATGCGCAGCTCGCCCGCGAACTGATCATCGCGCTGCCGGAGGAGCTGACGCGGGCCGAGAATATCACGCTGGTGCGCGAATTCGTCCGCGACAATCTCACCTCGAAAGGAATGATCGCCGACTGGGTCTATCACGACAAGGACGGCAACCCGCACATCCACCTGATGACGACGCTCCGGCCGGCGACGGAGGAGGGGTTCGGGGCAAAGAAGGTTCCAGTGCTTGGTGAGGGTGGCAAGCCGCTGCGTGTCGTCACGCCGGACCGCCCGAACGGCAAGATCGTCTACAAAGTCTGGGCGGGCGACAAGGAAACGATGAGAGCGTGGAAGATCGCCTGGGCGGAAACGGCCAACCGGCATCTGGCGCTGGCCGGACATGACATCCGCCTCGACGGTCGCTCCTATGCCGAACAGGGCCTCGACGGGATCGCGCAAAAACATCTCGGGCCGGAGAAGGCGGCGCTGGCGAGGAAGGGCAGGGAGCTCCACTTCGCGCCGGCCGATCTCGCCCGCCGCCAGGAGATGGCCGATCGGCTGCTTTCAGAGCCGGAGCTTTTGCTGAAGCAGCTCGGCAATGAACGCTCTACCTTCGACGAGAGGGATATCGCCAGGGCGCTGCACCGTTACGTCGACGATCCCACCGATTTTGCCAACATCCGCGCCAGGCTGATGGCGTCGGACCAATTGGTCATACTGAAGCCGCAGGAGATCGAGGCAGAGACAGGAAAGGTGTCGGAGCCCGCGGTGTTTACGACGCGGGAGATGCTGCGCATCGAATACGACATGGCGCAGTCGGCGCGGGTTTTGTCGGAGCGTCGCGGCTTCGGTGTTTCCGAGCGGAATGTGACGGTGGCGATCGAACGCGTGGAGAGCGGCGATCCAAAGAATCCGTTTCGGCTCGATGCAGAGCAGGTCGATGCTGTCCGTCATGTCACCGGTGATGGTGGCATTGCCGCTATTGTAGGCCTTGCCGGCGCCGGCAAATCGACGCTGCTTGCTGCCGCACGTCTTGCCTGGGAGAGCGAGGGACACCGGGTGATCGGTGCAGCCCTTGCCGGCAAGGCCGCGGAAGGGCTGCAAGACAGTTCCGGCATCAAGTCGCGGACGCTTGCCTCCTGGGAACTGGCCTGGGGCAATGGGCGCGATACGCTCCATCGCGGTGATGTGCTGGTGATCGACGAGGCCGGCATGGTGGCCTCGCAGCAGATGGCCCGTGTGCTGAAGATTGCCGAGGAGGCTGAGGTAAAGGTCGTGCTGGTCGGCGATGCGATGCAGCTGCAGCCGATCCAGGCCGGTGCTGCCTTCCGGGCAATTACCGAACGCATCGGCTTTGCAGAGCTTGTCGGCGTGCGCCGCCAGCGTGAGGCCTGGGCACGTAATGCCTCGCGGCTGTTTGCCCGCGGCGAGGTCGAGAAGGGCCTCGACGCCTATGCCCGGCATGGCCATCTGGTCGAGGCAGGGTCACGCGAGGAAACGATCGATCGCATCGTCTCCGACTGGGCTGCTGCGCGCAGAGAGGCAATAGAGCGATCAACGTCTGAGGGCGGGGATGGCCGCCTTCGCGGTGATGAACTGCTGGTGCTCGCCCACACCAACGACGATGTTCGCAAGTTGAACGAGGCGCTGCGATCGGTGATGACGCAGGAGGGAGCGCTCAGTGAAAGCCGCAGCTTCCGGAGCGAGCGGGGCGTACGGGAATTTGCCGCCGGCGATCGGATCATCTTCCTGGAGAACGCTCGCTTCCTTGAGCCGCGCGCCAAGCACTCCGGGCCACAGTATGTGAAGAACGGCATGCTCGGCACCGTCGTCTCCACCGGCGACAAGCGTGGAGATCCGCTGCTTTCGGTTCTGCTCGACAACGGCCGCAAGCTCGTCTTCAGCGAAGACAGCTATCGACATGTCGATCACGGCTATGCCGCAACGATCCACAAATCGCAGGGCGCTACCGTCGATCGCACCTTCGTGCTGGCAACCGGGATGATGGACCAGCATCTGACCTATGTGTCGATGACGAGGCATCGCGACCGCGTCGATCTTTATGCGGCCAAAGAAGATTTTGCGGCAAAACCTGAATGGGGACGCAAGCCGCGTGTCGATCATGCCACGGGTGTGACCGGCGAGCTTGTCGAAACCGGCGAAGCCAAATTCCGGCCTGATGACGAGGATGCCGACGACAGCCCTTATGCCGACGTCAGGGCGGACGACGGAACCGTCCATCGGCTTTGGGGCGTGAGCCTGCCGAAGGCACTCGAGGAGGCCGGCATCCAGGAAGGCGACACCGTGACGCTCAGAAAGGATGGTGTCGAGCGGGTCAAGGTCCAGATTGCCGTAGTCGACGAGAAGACAGGTCACAAGCATTACGAGGAGAGGGAGGTCGATCGCAACGTCTGGACGGCCAGCCAGGTCGAGACCGCTAGCGCACGACAGGAGCGCATCGAGCGGGAAAGTCATCGGCCGGAACTCTTCAATCCGCTCGTCGAACGCTTGTCGCGCTCCGGTGCCAAGACGACGACGCTCGATTTTGAGAGCGAGGCCAGTTACCGCGCACACGCTAACGACTTCGCCCGGCGCCGCGGGCTTGATCATCTCTCGCTTGCCGCCGCCGAGATGGAGCAAAGCCTTACCCGGCGCTGGGCGTGGATTGCCGCAAAGCGGGAGCAGGTGGAAAAGCTCTGGGAGAGGGCAAGCGTGGCGCTCGGCTTTGCCATCGAGCGGGAACGGCGGGTCGCCTACAATGAAGAGCGGAGCCAGACGATGGTCGAAGCGACGTCCAGTGACGCGCGAACTGCATCCCACTCCGTCTCGGGCGCAAGTGCTGCTGAAACACGCTATCTGATCCCGCCGGCCACGTCCTTTGTCAGCAGCGTCGAGGAGGATGCGCGGTTGGCGCAGCTTGCGTCGCCGGCCTGGACGGAGCGGGAGGTGATCCTGCGGCCGCTGCTGCAGAAGATCTACCGGGATCCGGATGCAGCGCTCGTCTCCCTGAATGCACTGGCGTCGGATATCGGGGTCGCACCCCGCAGGCTCGCCGACGACCTTGCGGCAGCCCCTGGTCGGCTTGGCCGGCTGCGTGGCTCCGAGCTGATCGTCGACGGACGCGCGGCGCGTGAAGAGCGCAATCTCGCTGTCGCGGCCGTGAAGGAACTGCTTCCGATGGCCCGTGCCCATGCGACCGAGTTCCGCAGGAACGCCGAACGGTTCGAACTGCGCGAGCAGACGCGCCGCGCGCATATGTCATTGTCGATCCCGGCGCTCTCCGAACGCGCCATGGCACGTCTGATGGAAATCGAGGCGGTGCGCAGCCAGGGCGGGGACGATGCTTATAAGACGGCCTTTGCGCTCGCCGCCAAAGATCGATCGGTGGTGCGGGAGATCAAGGCGGTGAGCGAAGCTTTGACGGCCCGCTTTGGCTGGAGCGCATTTAGCGCGAAGGCGGATGCGATCGCTGAACGCAACATTGTCGAGCGCATGCCGGAGGACCTGACGGATGAATGGCGCGGAAAGCTGACCCGCTTGTTCGACGCCGTGCGACGCTTTGCCGACGAGCAGCACCTCGCCGAACGTCGGGATCGTTCGAAGGTCGTCGCCGGCGCGAGTGCCGATTTGAGCAAAGAGCCAGGGACGGAGAAAATCATCATGCCGCCCATGTTTGCCGCCGTCACCGAGTTCAAGGTTCCGATCGACGACGAGGCGCGATCTCGGGCTCTTGCTTCGCCTGTCTATCGCCAGCAGCGTGCGGCACTGGCGAACGCGGCAACGACAATCTGGCGCGATCCGGCTGAAGTCGTCGGCAAGATCGAGGAACTTCTCCAGAAAGGTTTTGCCGCCGAGCGCATTGGAGCCGCGGTGACCAACAATCCTGCCGCCTATGGTGCCTTGCGTGGTTCGGATCGCCTGATGGACCGGATGCTGACCTCTGGCCGAGAGCGGAAAGAGGCTGTGGCGGCCGTGCCGGAAGCTGCAGCGCGCCTGCGCGCGCTCGGTGCGGCCCACCTCAATGCCCTCGATGCACAACGCCAGGCTATCACGGACGAACGGCGGCGCATGGCGGTTGCCATTCCAGCTCTTTCGAAAGCTGCGGAAGAGGCGTTGGCGCACCTGACGGTCGAGGTGAGCAAGGACAGCAGGAAGCTGAGTGTTTCCGCCGCTTCCCTCGATCCGGGCATTGGCCGGGAGTTTGCCGCTGTCAGCCGAGCGCTCGACGAGCGCTTTGGTCGCAATGCCCTCGTCCGAGGCGATAAGGATATCGCCAACGTAGTGCCACCGGCGCAGCGCGGAGCTTTCGCGGCGATGCAGGAGCGGCTGAAGGTCCTGCAGCAGACTGTCCGCCTGCAGAGCAGCGAGCAGATCATAGTGGAGCGGCGCCAACAGACCGCCAACCGCAGTCGCGGCATCAACCTCTGAGGGTCGGGAAAAAGAGAGCGGACAAATGTATGGTTGATTGAAAAAGCACTATCACCCGATTGTCCGAAGATCGATCTTTCTTTGGGTGGCGAAGCGGACGAAATTATTGTGCATCCGTTCCGCAACGGTCGTTGTAGAGGCGATTGCAGGTTTCACCAGATCGCGTGCTGTCTGCGTGAAGCCACTCTATAGCCCCCTCGGACACGGACGTGGCCAGAAACAAGCCTGCTTCCAGCAGCGCGCGGATGCCACAGAAAGTGACGAGGTCTCGCGCTGAAACTGTGAAGAACAGGCTTTCACTGGTCGGCCTTATGATCGCGCCTCCACCTTCGAAAGCTAGAAGTCTGTCAGGTCCCACGGAGACGAGGGATTGGTAGAAGTCCTCGATTTGCGTGCAGATCTTGTCGGCAACGTGCTGCGTGCGCGAGATTGCGACACACGCCTCGGCGACGTGCACGCACTTTGGAACATCTTCCTCACCCGCGAATGATGGCGCTCGTGGCAGGACCAGATGCGCGTTGCACGGCGGGCTCAGCTCAACGAAGTGACGGACTTCGCCAATTGATTTCTTCATGCTGTTCCTGCCTGTTCGTGAAGACGTGACGCAGTTGCGCTCACGCGACGGTGAAGATGAGGAATCGCTAAAGGGTCCAGGATCGCCCCGATAGCCGCCTTGCCTCGGATTCCGGATAAAGGCGGTAGGGAAGGTCCGCATAGACATATTCTGCCGGAATCGCGGGTGGGGACAGCTTCGATAGGAATAGGTCGAGATTCTGCTGACTGTTGCTGGAGACAAGCGTGTAGAAATTGCCGCTGTTCCAGGTGACGAATGAGTGTCCAAAGAACCGGCGTAGTGTTTCGCTCATCTCCGAAAGGGTGACTTCGTTTCGATCCATTCGCGTCAGCACCGTCTCTTCCTTCGCGCGAATATCTGACGCGCTGAAGAAGCGAGCTTTGAAGCTATGGTCCTTCTGGCGTTCCCGCCGCCGATATTCCTCGTCGTCTTCATGCCTGAACTTCTCGACGAACATGAAGAGCCCGTTGGTCTTGAGATGCTGCGAGACGAAACGGATCTGATCGAAGCGATTTGGCGAATACATCTGGAAAGTCGTGTCCTCGAGGATGATATCGAAACCGCTGCCAAACTTTCGGAGCTTCACGTCTTCTTGGACCCTTTGCGATGTCAAATGATGAAATGGTCCGTGAAAAAACATGGCATGAGGAGGAACGCCATAGGCATAGAAGCTTCTAAGGTTTTCGACGTTGGGACTGCATGACAGCGTTTCTATCCTGCCCTTGCCAAGTTCGCCGATCACACGAGCCATCGTCCCCTCGGCTGTACCTAGCGTGTAGAGTTGCAGTTGACCCTTTCTGGCCCGCGCGTATTTGAGGATCGTGCCGCCTATGCGGCACTCCTCTTCGAGGCGGTAGGGTATGCTGCTCAAGTAGTGCTTATCGAATGGACCTCGGCGCAGCGGATGAAGGGCTGAAAAGCGCCTGAACGTCATGTCCACTGGAAACAAGCGGCGATCGAGCTCGGGCGGACGGATAGGCATTCCGGCCTCACCGGATGCGGTGGTCGAAAAAAACTCAGAAAGCTCGTTAAGGCGAGGGGCGCGGTCGCACTCCTCAATGAAGTCGGCAAATTCACGCATGCGAAAGCCTGCCTTTCTCTCGCACCATCGCGTTTTTGGGATTCAGGAGGGAAATCGCGCATCCCGAAAAGATTGTGCCGTCAGCGATGATGTCGGCAGAAGATGATCGCGAACGTCATGTTTTCGCATCCACGATTTTGATTGGTTTTCATGAAATTGACATGAAATTCGACCTGAGGTTAAAGCCTGGCTTGTTGACAACTTGGGGTGAGGTAGGGTCGCTACCACACCGGTTTTTCAGGGGAGCAGCTTTCGAGTGGGGATCATTCCATCAATTCACCCCGAGAGGATGAAAAAGTCACAAGGGGAGATCATTCTTCACCAGCAAGGCCTTTGGAGCCATGCCCGCGCAGATGTCGTTCGCCGGCGCAGTCTCGGGCGACAGGTTATCGACGTTGTCGCGGATGACCACCTGATCTTCCTCAACATAAGGGGTACGGCGGCATCCGGCGAAAATTTTGTGGACGGACGAAGAGTCGAGTTCAGTCCGCGTCCAGACGGCTCGCTTGTTTACATTCCGCCCGGTTGCCATTGGAGCGGTTGGGATGAAGGCGATGCTGAGGGTTGTTATCTTATGATAACCGTGACGCAGGATTTTTTTTCCAACCTCACGACCAAGCTCCCGCGCGTAGGCACCTTACGTCCGGAGCTTGGATTTAGAGATCTGCCAATCCAATGCTTGGCGCGGCAGATTGCCGGAGAACTTTCACACGACGATTCCGTAGGGAGTCTGATCGTTGAAGGGCACCTAGCGGCTATCTTCGGACTTCTGCAGCGCCGCTCCGGCACATCTGGCAGATTGTCTCGAGGAGGATTGTCTCCTACGGTTCTCAAGCGGGTGATAGGGCGAATTGAAGCTCACATCGATCGACCTCCGAGCGTGCGCGCTCTGGCTGAAGAGGCGGGATTGACCTACGAGCATTTTTCCCGCGCTTTCAAGCAGTCGCAAGGCTCGACGCCCTATGGCTTCTATAACCAGCGCCGGCTTGAACGCGTGACCGACCTTCTCCGCACAACTGCGATCAGCGTGACCGAGATCGCAATCGCCTGTGGCTACTCCAGCGGGAGCCACCTCTCGACCAGATTTCGCCGAGAGACGGGATTTTCCCCTGCCGAGTACCGGGCGCTCTGGAAAGAATAGCTGGTTCTGGACGAGAGATAATATCAAATTCATGAAAGCCGCCAGCTATTCAGAAGAATAGCATGTCCCCATGAACCTGCCAGTAGGGAGTGTGGATGAAGTGGGCGCGACAGAAAGCAGCGGCATGGGGTATTATGCCTCTCGCGGCATCTATCTCTTCTGTGTTCTGGCGTCGGCCACCGGCCGCAATGTCTACTTCGTGCTGGCGGCATGGGTTGCGACAGATGTCAGCAAGAGCACGAGCGCTCTCGCCATCCTTTTGGCGCTCGGCAGTGCCGCCGAGTTGCTCACCAGCAATGTTGGTGGGGTTCTAGTTGATCGATTTGATCGTCGCTTCGTCTGTATCGCTTGCGATTTATCCAGGTTGATCCTCATATTTTCAACGGGCATTGGTCTCTCGTTCGGTCACCCACTTGATGTTCTTTGCCTATCGTGGACCATCTTCGCGTTCCTCGACAGAACCTATTCGACTGCGCTGCAGGCCATCATTCCAGACATCGTTCGTCCTAAAAACCTCACTTCATTCAATTCGGCGTCTTATATTGCGATGCAGGCGGGCAATCTCATCGCCGCCATCGTCACCGGGTACAGCTTAACCGCCATCGGGATGAATCTGACGTCGATCCTCCCTGGCGCCTTTTTCGGCCTATCACTGTTGGGGCTGCTGGCACTCGGCCGACTGCCGCTTTCTCGTTCTCGATCGGATTTGCAGGCAAAGAGCATTCGTCGGATGGATCTGTTGCCGATGACCTTCGTCGTTCACTCACTGAAGACCACCGCCGTCATGTATGCGTTGACCTATGCGATGGGCATGCTTGTGAGTGTATTGGGCGCCGCATATGTCACCCGTGAACTCATGGGGTCGGCGCTAGAGTTCGGTTATCTCGAGGCAGGTTGGGCCCTCGGTTCGATTGCGGGCTGTTCAACCCTTCTTCTCAGAAGGGCGCGTTCGCGACGACAAAGCATCCTCTTCCAGTCGGCGCTCGCTGGCATTGTTCTGTTGGGCTTTCCTGTTTTCCAGAGCTTTTTGTCCGCGCTCGTTCAACTGGTGTTGCTTGGCTTCTGCTACAATGTCACGCGAATCCTGATCGATGTACGGGTTCAATCGACTGTTTCGATTGACATGTTGGGGCGGGCGCGAAGCCAGATCCACACGATCTGTGTTTCGATAGGGCTTCTTGCGTATGGCATCATCGGGACGATCGGAGACGCAATTCCACCTTCGGGGATTTTCGGCCTCTTCGGGGCGCTGATGGTGACCGTCGCGCTCTTCTTTCACTTTAACATGGATCGGGGAGCGCCGGTGGAAAGGCGGTTCGTCTGAGGATGGAGACGTCGCCCAATAGTGACCTGGTTTCAAAAGGTGAGGTGTTGGCCCTCATTTTTGAATTATTCCCTTGGTTGCGTCAGTTTGAGCAGGCATCGCTGAACGACTACGCAAAGGCGGCTTTCTCGGTTGGATCGGATCAATCGGGGTGCGTCGCGCGAAGCCAGGCAATGTCTCTATTGCGGTCACGCGTGGCGGCCGTCGCGCAACGTCAGGGTTATTCAGCAGGGGCCGTGACGCGCTTTCAAGCCGAAATCGAAGTCGCTCCGGTGCTGCAGTGTGGCCCCCACCTCCACCTGTTGATCGAGCCTGACGCATTTTACACCCATCTGTTCTCCCTGATGGGACTTCGCGCGCATGGCAGGACATCCTATATCTCCTACGCTTGCTCGACAGTGAAGTTCGTAGAACGCGGTCGCAAGGGTCCGGCCTGGCTCCACGTCGATGGCGATGCAGTCAATGTCTTCGGCCTGTCGCGCAGCAAAATGATCCCCTACAGCATTCTTGGCAGAAACGGCTGCTACAGATTCCATCTTCAAAACGTCGACAGGCCCGGTGATGACTCGGAGGCAATTTCCTACTTGCGAGACCTTTTGCCTCTTGGCGAATTCCAGTCGGCGGCAGAGGCGATCAAAGCGGCAAATCTTTGCCTCTGGAAGCGGTATTCTGAGAGCCAGGTGGACTTTCTTCAGCTTGATGATAGCGACGTTGCCGATCTGGTCGCGGACCACCTTTCCGATGGCCGGTCCTGGCTGCGAGCCTCGTTGATCGAGGACCGAGCATTCGCGATGCGCCTCATCCATTTCATCGATCAACTCGCTGACACGGCTTGGCGAGGCTGGCTGAAAAACTCGACGCATTTTTTCTGGGGCTGCATTGAAGGGCGGCTTTTTCCACTTTGGCTGGATGGCAGGGTCCTCCGGTCGAAGGAGACAGATGATGTCTGTGTTGAATTCTCGCCGCCAAGTCTTGTGGAGGCCCTGAGAACTGGCCGGATCGTTCCGAACCTTCTGCTGATGTTCATCGTAACGTCGATCCTGCCTGGCGTGCGTGTCCTGGGTGGAAGTCGGCATACGATCTATTATCCGTTGATGCGCTGGGCATTCTGCGAGGCGTTGAGGAACAACCATCGTGACACACAGCTTCTCAACGCACTGTCAAAGGACGAACGGCCGGGGGTTTGGGGCCATCGCATCATCTCCTCGCCGTGCGAGCCATTTTCGCTGTTGAATGCTTTTAGCCGTGGGGGAATTGAAACGCTTCTCGGGCAGTTCGGCAAGATGAGCATTATCGACGCTTGCGGGCCCCTTTCCAGCTTCACCCAGGACCCCCTATGGGCGGAGCTTGCGGTAGCCTATTCCTCCGGGAGAGTGGGCAGACAATCCTCGCAATGGGCGTTCCGCTGATCGCACCTCCTTTGGTTTTCTGACCACTTTACCGCCCGAAGCGTGACCTCTCGCTTTTGAGACAAGTGTCCGCGCGTAAAGCGAAGCTATTGAATCTTGTAAAGAATTCGGTTGCGCGGCGGGCGGATTTCAACTAACTTTGGCAGCGAGGCAGTACGCGCTGCCTTGGGGATTAGAACCCCCTGTTAGCGGTTGGTGTCGGCCGATTCGGCACCACACTCCTTGACCTTCGGTCGAGGAGCCTGTGGCGTATGTCCAGGTTCCTCGGAACTAAAGGCCACAGGGCCGTCTAGCACGGTGTTCTAACTCCCCGATCAGTGGGTTGAGCGAGTTATTCCGCGGGGGCGCACCGCGTGAAACTCTCCATCGGGGTGTCCACCATGAAGCGCTATGCAGCAGCACAGGTCCGGACTTCGAGGCCTGCGCAAGCCGAACAGTCGAATGTAGCGCGCGAGTTGGTGCATCCAGTTGATCGGCATGTCGGACAGCAAATCCGTATCCGCCGAATGCAGTCGAATGTATCCCTAGGGGATCTCGGCGCCGGCATCGGGGTCAGTTTGCAGCAGGTACAAAAATATGAAAGCGGTAAGAACCGCGTCAGCGCTTCGATGCTCTACGAGCTTGCCAATTGCCTCAAGATCCCTGTTTCGAGGTTTTTCGAAGGTCTTCCAGATCCCGAAACCACTCAGGGCCAGCAAATCATAACAGAGATCGATGAGAAGATTGCCTACATTTCCACGGCGGAGGGACGGCGTCTGATAGACGACGTTTTGCTCCTTTCTCCGCGTGTGCGCAGCCGGGTCGTTGCCCTCGTCAGCTCGATTGTCGATGAAGAGATGGAAGAACACAAGGACGTTTCCCCATGAAAAGACCAACAAGAGCGCGGCCGCAAATTGGTCAGCGGTTCGTAAAGTTCTCGTCGCGCACTGCAGGTTTATTCCGCATCTAAAAAACGATCTGGCCGACGTTCTTCTCTCGGTCAAGCACAGTGCCAAAACCGGTACTGCGGTCGGCAAGATCGTCAAGGATATCTGCCGCCGTTCTGCCATCGGCAAGCACAGGGAAGGGGAGGCGATCGCGTGCAGGATTGGATAATGCCTCGGTTCCCCCGATCACAATCGGGCGCAAGCGGATATTCTCCAGCCGTCCGCTAGATTCAAAATTGCAGGTCGCGATGACGCTTCTCCACACCTCCGGCGGGCTCCATTCCTGTTCGTCCTTTTCCGTATGGAAGAGGAAGTTGCCAAGGCCGTAGAAAATTGGCGTATTCCGATATATCTCGACCGCTTGAAGGACCGGAGCGCCATGGCTGACAAAGAGGCCTGCGCCCGCGTTCACGCAATCGTGCGCAAATTCTCGCACCCAGGCGGGGACTTGCTGCCAGTTCGGCTCCCAATGGTGATGATGCAAATACACGATGACGAGTGTGTCGCGGCCCGCTTCTTCCGCGATCGCCGAAAGGTGAGCCCAGGCGCTGTGCCGGTCCACGACGATGCGGCGAGCCGTCTCATCTGATCTGCGAAACACGGTTCCATAGAAATCAATTTCGTCTTGGCCATGAAGATCAGGCGGATTCTCCGGCTGGGCATAGTTCGCGCGCTCCAAGGGCGAACTTAGAAGACGCTCTTGAATGGAGCGAAGCAGGTTGAATGTTCCCGTTTCCAGGTCGAATACCCTGGAGACCTTCAGCCTATTGATGCCGGGCCTTGCTATCCTGCCCTCAGTTGCGTCCTCAGCGTACATGAAAGACGGGCCTGGCCCAGCGTCCATGGCAATCAGCGCAACATTTCGGGATCCGAACGTCATTTTCTGTGCCGTGGAAGCGTGATGCTTGTTGTGGCCGATGCCGGCATGCAGGAAATTGTGTGCCGCAACCTCCTCCAGCGTCGAGAGGATCCCCGGCGGTCCAAGATCGAAAGCATGGTTGTTCGCCAGAGCCAGGCTATTGAAACCGAGCTCCTTCAACGCGGCCAAGACATCCGGCGCTGCAGCGCCGAAATAGCTGCCTTTGAGCGGCCATCCACCATGACGACCATAGATAGTCGTCTCGAGATTGGTGAAGGCAACATCGCTTGCTTTGAGGATCTCGGCGATCTCAGCGAGCCGTGGATCGCCGATCGCTCGAAGATCATGACGGATGAGCGACTGGCCGGTGACAGCAATGGAAAAGGGTGCGGACATATGGTTTACCTTCGATCTTTGGGACTGCCGACTGCTCACGCGCTATGGCTTCGGGGGAAATGCGTGTCGTAGAGCCAGTGTCTAGTTCGATGTCTGCGGCGAAACATCGATCTTGAACCATTGCTCGCTCAGCCGCTTCAGGGTTCCGTCGCTCGTGGCGGCCTCGATGGCGCTATCGAATGCCGCAACCAGTTCGCCGTCGTCTTGCCGAAGCCCGACGCCGACACCCGGGCCCCACAGGCCACCGGAGAGCCGCGGGCCGTAGAGCGTTGCAATCCCGCCATCCGTGCTGTCGAGGAAGGCTTTCCAGGTGAAATAGTCGGCAAGGCCGCCATCGATGCGCTCAGCTACGAGATCGAGATGCATGTTGTCCTGGGAATCGTAGCTCCTGATCGTCGCGACCTTTCCGAACAGTTCATTGAGCACCGCTTCCGAATTCGATGATCGCAATACGCCTAGAGTTCTGCCGTTGAGAGCGGCTCGAAGCTCCTCAATCTTTGCCTGCTTTTCAGGGTCGATAGTTGTGAGGTCGAGCTCGGCCGACGTATCCGTGGGCGGAAGATCGAGATCTTTGCGTATGACGAGTTGGTTGAAACCTCCGGCGTAGGGCTTGGAAAAAGCGATCGATTTCTTCCGCTTCTCAGTTATCGCCATCCCCGACATGATGGCATCGAACTTTCCAACGGTGAGCGCCGGTATGATTCCGTCCCAGTCCTGAGGCACGAAAGTGCACTCGAACTTCATCCTCCGGCAAAGATCGCGGCCGACGTCGATGTCAAAGCCGGCGAGCTCCCCTTGGGGGGTGATGGCATTCCAGGGCGGCGAAGCACCTTCAGAGGCGATTGTCAGTGTCTTCCTGTCCATTGCTCCCGCGTTGTTGGCGCAGACGACAAGAGACAGGGCAAGCAGAAGTGTTCGTTTCACGACGATGTTCCTTTCATTGCTGAGTTTGATTGTTGGCGTCCGGGATGTGGGCTGGCGTCAAGTTTCAGCCGAGGCGAGAGGCGGCTTTCCGTTCGCTCTTCGAGGTACAGGTTGCGTCGGCGGTGGACGGTTTGCCGTCGGCGTCCAACGCGTCTCCAGCATCTGGAAACCTTGCGTGATCAAGAGGGTAAGCAGCAGATAGAAAGCCCCCGCGGCAATGAAGACCTCGTATGGGGCGAATGTCTCCGACACCAGCTGTCGGGCGAGCCCGGTCACCTCAAGCAGCGTGATGGTGCTTGCAAGGGAGCTTGCCTTCAGCATTCCAACCACCTCATTTGCATAGGCGGGAAGAGCGATCCTGAGGGTCAAAGGGAACACGATAAGACGGGCAGTGTGGAAACGGGAAAGGCCCAAGGCTTTGGCCGCTTCAATCTGCCCACGCGGGACCGCCTGGATCCCGCCGCGCAGAACTTCTGTCGTATGGGCGGCGCTGTTCAGGGTGAAAGCAATGAAGGCGCACCAGAACGGCTCTCGCATCACGGCCCATAGAAAGCTTTGGCGGACGAGGGGAAGCTGGCCAATCCCATAGTAAATCAGGAAAAGCTGAACCAGAAGTGGCGTGCCGCGGAACGCATAGGTATATGCCAGCACGGGCGCGGAAGCCCACGGATTTGATGATGCCCGTAGGAAGGCGAGCGGGACCGAGACGGCGAAGCCTGCGGCAAGCGATGCGAATGTCAGAACCAGAGTGAGAAGAAGGCCGCGGGGAAGGGTGAGAAACGCTTCAAGCGCGATGGTCATGCTCATTGCCTCAACCTTTCATCGCCGGGAGCGAATAGCGGCGCTCCAATAACCGGAACGAAAGAAGGGACAGGCTTGTGAGGGCGAGGTAGATTGCAGACGCTGCGAGATAGAAGGGGAGTGGAGCGCGCAGTGAGCCTGCGCCTATATAGGCGACGCGCATGACATCCGTCAGCCCGACGACGGAAATCAGCGATGTATCCTTTATCAAGGAGATGCAGAGGTTACAGAATGCCGGCAGAGCGATCGGGATCATCTGGGGAATGATGATCAGAAACCAAATCTGCGAGTTCGAAAGCCCGAGCGCTGCTGCAGCCTCTCGTTGGCCTGGTGCAACCGCGTTGATCGCACCACGGAATATTTCCGCGGCGTACCCACTGAACACGACGGTCAGTGCCGCGACACCGGCCGCAAATGCATTAATCTCGATGTAGCCACCGGCAATCGCGCTCAAAAGGGCGGTTCCGCCGAAATACGTTAGGAGGATGATCAGAAGTTCCGGAACACCCCGGATGATGCCCGTGTAGGCCCGCATGCACGATGAAACCGACTTGCGGGTCGAGTTGCGGAGAACGGCAATAAGCAAACCTAATAGGGTCCCGAAAGCGCAGCTCAAGGCAAACACTAAAAGTGTGTTCTTCAATCCAGATAAAAATTGATCTACAAATGCGTACAATGCAAGTCTCCAATATCTTGCGAGCGCACCGAAATCGGAAAGGTATTCTCCCGACATATACTAAGAGCTTGCCGAGATTTAACCGAGGGTAGATTGGATTTATTAGCTTAACCAGCGCTCTAAGTTTGGCGTACGTCAAAAATATACTTTGACTTGCCGCCGTCAATTTATAAGATTCAGGAAGTTTTAATAAGCGCAACTTATGAGGCGCGTCGCTCGACCACGATTGAGATTCCCGGCCATGGAAATCACCGACTCCGGAGTGAAGATCCGCCACCTTCAAATATTGCGGGAGGTTATGCGCGCCGGCTCGGAAAGGCTCGCAGCGCAGATGTTGCGAATAACCCAGCCGGCGGTCAGCCAAAACATCAAGCAGCTAGAGGAGACTGTCGGCTTCGCGCTCTTCCGCCGGGAAAACAACAGGTTGATCCCCACCGTCAAGGCATGGGAATTTCTACGCACAATCGACGCGGCGTTTGCCGGACTTGATCGGATCGGACCGTCAATCGACTTCCTGCGGAACAACGATACGCGAATGATCGGCATCGCGGCGCCAAGCACTTTTTCCTTCGCGACCTTGCCGAAAGTGGTCAAAAGGATTCGGGAGAGAAGCCGCTCTTACGCCGTTCAGGTGAAAACAGGCACGTATGAGCAGATTGCAGATCATGTGTTAAACGGCCGCTCGGATCTTGGCATCTCCCGATTGCCTATTGATGAGCGCATTCTTGATTGGGTGCCGGTCGGCTCGGCCACCAACGTATGTCTTTTTCCGGTCAACCACCGATTTGCGGCACAGCAGCTTGTCACTGCCGAAGATCTTGCCGGTGAGGCGATCATTGATATCGACCCGCAATTTGCCTCTCACCAAATGAGCGTCAATGCCCTTCGATATATGGGAACCGCTCCTGACATCGCCGTGGAATATGACGCCAATGGCCACGACATTGGCTATGTTATGGCAGGGATCGGCGTTTCGATTACGAACGAGATCATCGCGAGAGAATATGCTGACTTCGGCGTCGCGTTCCGCCGATTTCATCCAGGGGCAATATATCACTACGTCGTCGTTTGGTCAAAAGATCGAAAGCTGAGTGATAGCCTAAGATTTGCATTGGAAGAGATAGTCGCGGCTTTGACAGATCGGGCTGCTTGACGATCGCATCGAGGTATGACCCTCGCACCGTAAAACAGATGTTGCGAGTTCATGCTGAACCGCGAGTTGTGCGCGTAAGCTTAGAGCGGGATGATTTTAGGTAGACCCGTGAGAAGGATTCCCTATGACGCAAATCAGATTCATCCTTCTGGCCGGTCAGGAGGCTGAGCTGGATGGCGAGACCTGTTTCGAATAACCGCGAGAAGTTGTAGAAGCGGTGATACAGGAGGGGTGTGGTGCCGGGCGGCGTCCAAGCGCTTCCGCATTGGCATCAGCATCGCGATCGATTGGGTGCGGCGCGTGACGCGACGGACAGCGCAGCCCGGCAGGATGAGTAGCCACAAGCCGCGAACGGCGGTGGCTTACCTAAGCCACCGAGCAGATAGTTGCGCCATATCGTAGAAGAACATCGCGACAATCGGAACTGCGTCGGTTGGCAGAAGCGGACCGGTTGTTTGTGCGATCATTGGTGCCATGTTCTCTTTAAGTGATTCTGCAGTTATCTTAAAATGGCGGATGACACTTCAATTGGACGCAATATCGACTAGAGCAAATCCTGTTCAATCCGGCTCATATCCAGCAGCCCTGAAGTAGTTTGCGCATTCTGTCGGCGTGAAGCGGAGCATCAATGCGCCTAGGACGTCCCATAGAGCATCGATCTTTCGTTCCGCGCCCTCCGTGGTTGACTGCGGCCCCTAAACCGGGACCGCGTGCCGGTGGCGACGGAAGCTATGAGATCACATGCTCAATGCGCTCGAGGTGGTGCTGAGGCACGATCTGAAGGGGTTCCTCGGCCGCTGCGATTTCCTCGACCGTAAGTCCGGTGGCGATGGCCAGGTCCTCAAGGCTGTAGCCCTTCGCAATCCTGGCTTCGCGGCGACGAGCGGCTGCGGAGGTGTTGTCGGCGGTAGCAAATTGATCCATTCCAAACTCCAAATCACGTTGATGTAGCGGCTGAGGGGGATCTGTCCCCGATGGGTTGGCTCCTTCGTGGTGCCGACTCGGTCAGAGGTTAGCCGCAACCTGCCGAGCCGCTTGGTTTCTCTTCGCAGACGACGCTCTTGCGTGGCTTCCGCCGCGATCTTGTTCTGCGTTCGGATGCCGAGCGCTCCTGCATTAGCGCTGTTGTTCTAGTCCTGCTTTCTATGACAATCAATCCATGGGTTTGCTCATAGGCACACGATGAGCCGTACCAACTGCCTGGGAAGAATTGTCCGCTACTGATTAACTGCGGTCGCAGATATGCCTTGCGCGATCTCATCGTCGAAGTGAACCATCTCGCCCGAGGCCATGTGCAGCGCGTCCGCGACATCGCCGAAGCGCGCCTCACCATAACGGAGGCCGGAACTTATTGAATCGGCGCCCGTTCGTAAGGACCGACATTAGGAGGATCTCACCATGGCAACCACATCCAAAGCCCGCAGCCAGGATCGTGCTCGCGTCGCAGGTGGTCAGGATCACGAGGTGAAGTACGAAGCCCGGAAGGAAGGCATTTCCAAGGAAGCGGTGAAGAAGACCGTGAAGAACGTAGGCAACAGTCGCAAGAAGGTCGAAGCCGAACTCGACCGGCACTAATCCGGGTTGGAGAGTTCAACCGTGAGGGTCCGCAGCCATAAAGTCAGCGGCGGAAACAGCCGCTGAAAGTCTGGCTCCGACGGATCATAACGCAGCGGCGGAAGGCGCCTGACTGCAGGAGTTGACGACCCCGCAGGAAGCGTTTCGGAGCAAGGCTATCGAAGCTGCGGGATACAGCGCCGTCGAGCAAAGCCAAAAGTATTGGGACGCCGGAGCGTTTCTTGCAAGGGGCGGAGCCGCATCGCATGAGGAAGGGGCTGGCGAGCGAACCCAACGAGCTCCAAAGTCGCGATACGCGACGGCGTCGGCTGACTTTACCTGCAGAACAGAATTCAGAGGCCCACAGACCGTGGGGCACCGCGTGCGGACGCCGGTCCCGACCGGTCCGTTCAATCGACTTCTAGAAGCTGCCATCCCGTTTTTGGGACCGGCCAGCATCGTCGATCTTCTCGTGCTCACTGCGCTGAATAGGAAGCGCGGTCGGTATTAGCCATTCTCCCGTAACGCCAAAGGCGAGCGGCGGAGCGCCGATCAATCGCCCGAGTCGGGTCTCCAGTGTTTGAAACGATGCTCAGGGAAGCGGTCGACCTGAACCTCGCTTAAATCCTGCGGAGTATTCCATTGCCGACATGCCAGTCGATCAGATCCCGAAACAGGCTTAGCGAGTGCCACGTGCATCGTCGTCCCGATGTGGACTGTAGACTAGCTTCCTGCATAGGGCGATGCGATCCTGAGTTGCGTTCATGTGTCCTCTCCTTGGCGACGGAGAGACCCTAAGCTATGCCGACTAGGCGGCTGCTATGGTGCCGGAAACGTTGGCAAAGTCGGTTAATCGGCATAGTTTGCTGGTCAGTATAAACGTGCTTTTGCCGCGCGCGGCAAAATGCAGTTTGAAGCAGCGTCGCGATCGTCGCCCAAGTCCTGCCGCCGCCTTCCGAGCCGGGTTCATAATGCCGGATTTCCGACGTTTGAAGCAAGGGTCACCTATCCCTTCCATCCACTGGTTGACCAAACCGTCTTGGTAACCGGCAGCCATGAGCACGAAGGCGTTCACTATCTGCTCATTCTGGCACACGGTGGTTCATTTCAAATTCCGGCATGGATGTTTGATCCTGCGGCAAGTTCGATCGAGATCGTAGCTGCGCCGCGCCTTTCGGCAACCAAACTCGTTGAACTGCGCGCCAAGCTTTGTTGCCTGACTATTCCGTTGCGGTCGCTGCGGTCGCCGATTGCACATTCAATACTCCGGGAAAGGCGGCAATACGCAGCGATATGTTTGTCGCGGCACGTTCGGCGCCATGGCGGTCGGCAACTGTATCGGGTTCGGCGGCATGCGGGTCGATCGGGCCGTGGCGCAGGAGGTGCTCGAGCGATTGCAACCTCTGGGAATCGAGGCGGCCTTGCGGGCAATGGAGGCGCACACGCAGCGTCATAGCGACAATCAACAGCAACTCGAGAACTTAATCAAGCAAGCACAATACGAGGCTGCCAGGGCGCCCCGCCAGTATGATGCTGTCGATCCGGGCAATCGGTTGGTCGCCGGCGAACTGGAGCGGCGCTGGAATGAGAAGCTGATCCTATTGCGTGATCTCGAGGTCCAGTTCGAGATGCTCTCGACCGACCGTAACACGCCTGCTTTATCGGCCGACGACCGTACAAGATTGATGATGCTCGGTAGCGATCTATAGTAAGGCATGGGACAGGTCCCGACGCGTCTATCGAGACACGCGAAAAGATCATTCGGCTGCTGATCAAAGAAATCATTGTCGATACCGTTGACGACACATTGGCGCTCGTCATTCATTGGCAGGGTGGCGATCACACCCGGATGACGGGGAAGAAAAACAAGATCGGCCAGACCCGCTGGGCAGTTAAGGCTGATGTTGTCGATCTCGTTCGCAACTTGGCGAGGCAGTTGCCCGATTTGTCGATCGCAGCGATCTTGAATCGATCCGGCAAGCGGACAGGGCATGGCGCCAGCTGGACGCGAAGCCACGTCTGCAGTCTTCGCAACATCCACGGCATCTCCGTCTATCGAGAAGGTGAACGGGCCGAACGCGGTGAGAGAACCCTCGACGAGGCCGCCGACATTCTAAAGGTGAGTCGAGCTACCGCCTACCGGATGGTCAGCAGCGGTGTCCTTCCCGCTCGCCAGTTATGCACCGGAGCGCCGTGGATCATCCAGCTTTCCGACCTTCAACACGAAACCGTGCGCCGCGAAGCCGATGCCAGGCGATCCCGGCGTCCGATATCTCAGGATCCGGTTCAAAATCCTCTTTTATAGACATCATCAGATGAGGAGTATGTCGCGCCCTCGTCACCTTCAGCAAACAGGCTATTTTTTCTTAACGCCTGGGGCTTGATTGCCCGCTCAACATGTGGAGTCCACTTCGACGCGGCCGTCTTTCAGGAAGCGCTCGAAGATATCGCGGCGCGATATGGAATAGCGGAGAGCTCCGCGAGTTTTGATTTTCCGGGTAACGCCCCTTAGCCACGAACAGGCACATGATCCTTGGCGCGATTTGAAGTCCACGTGAATTCCCTTGTCCCCAGCGCAACCGTCGACATTTCTCGCAAATGTCGGGCATCCGCCACTTTTGTCAGGTTTGTCGTGATTGGAACGTTTTGTTCGCCGGTCTCTCCGTCAAATACACATCAACCTGCCCTCAACCCGCCCATTGATAAAAGAAAATGATCTTCTTGGCGCGTCGGAGCAGTTGGCATGGTGTTTGCTGATCCCTGGTTACAAGCGGCAGAAAGCAGTCTGCATTATGCCGGTTCATGAAACGAACGGAACGGAGGCCACCTGACCGTTCGTCATCGGATCCGCGTTCTACCAAGCGGCCATGCATCCGCCGGCGGAAGGGTCAATCCCGATGTCACAGCTTGCAACCAACTCAAAGAGAAGGAAAATGCAATGACCAAGATTTCCGAAAGATCCTTTGAAACGATCGAAAACCCGGGGTCATCGTCGCTCAAGGTGCCAGATCAGTTCGGCGCATCTGTTG
>NZ_MAWZ01000018.1:0-74780 GCF_001854685.1 Rhizobium sp. RSm-3
TCTGAAATCGACATATGTCCAAGCCCTCTTTCGAGGCTGAACATCGACAATCATACGCTGATCCGGAAGGTGGGGTCAGCACAGCGCTTACGGTGAGCCCGAGCAGATGCCCTTTCAGCAGTAAGCGGTTTGGCTGCTTTGCGCCTCCATCTCGGTCGTAGAGGTCGTCATCGCGCGAGCCCTAATGCGGACATAGCTCCGCGGCAGCGTCATGTCTCCTGCGCGCCAATGGCGGCCATCCAATGCGTTTGCTCAAATTAATAATCGGCTGTACGGCGAAGCGTCGGCCGCGATCATTCGTCGCGGGAAAGCAAGGAGGCAAACCGCAGCGTGGTACTCTTGGGCTGCAGCCGATGTTCGAGAGCCTTGATGTTGAGTTTTAACGGCATCTGGCCAGCCATGCCGCTAAAGATGCAGGTTCCCGTCGGCAACGTCGGGATCGACTCCTCCGTCAGCTTGTCGATGTAGGACACGGCGCTCGCGATCGACTGCAGGTCCTTCTGGTTGATCAGCCGATGGATGAAGTAGTTATGGGCCTGAGAGGTGATCGTGGCCGAGATGTCGTTCGGCCTCTGGCTTGCGATCGTCACGAAGACGCCGAATTTGCGTCCTTCCTTGATGATCTCCTCGAACGTCTCGAGACGGTAGTCCTTCCACGCCTCCGTCTCCCTGGAGGACTCGGTGGACAGGATGTTGTGAGCTTCGTCGATCACGATGTTGAGGGTCTTTCTTCCCTGGAACGACGTCTTGTGTTCCTGGTAGATGCGCCGGCAGAGAAGAAGCGGGATCGTTTTCTTCATTTCCAGATTGACGTCGTTGAGATTGATTACGATGATGTTGCTCTCGAACAGCTCTCCCTGGATCGCAGGATCGAACACCTTCCGGATGTCCTTCTGCTTGCTGCGCAGCTTGTTTATCACCGGCGCGATATGTTCGTTCTGAGCGCGGTTCGCGAGCACGTCGTAGATTAGCTGGACGTAAGAGAAGGTGAGGAAATCCTCGATGATGTCGTCGGCAAATGCGAAATTGGCGACATGTTGATAAACGACTGTGTTCAATATCGCGGCCGGATCGTCGCGCAGCCAATGCTGACCGCATCTGAACTGCGAGGTGGTGTTATGCCATTCCAGGTCCATGGCTATTTCGACTACATTTCCAGTAGGGTCCTGCTCTGGAAGTAACTGACGTAGATAGTCGAAAAGCAGGTCGGCCCTAACCTTGTCCGACATCCTGAGAATCTGCGTAACCTGTTGACGGATCATGTTTCTCAGGTGCTCGGTCGGATCGTTTCCCTCCATGACCCGTTCGTACTGCGTCAGAACACGGCGCAGGAATGGCTTCTGGGTTTTCTCCGTGGCGTCCGAGACGATGGACAACATTTCAATGTCCAGCAGTCCGGCGTTGCCAAGCGGAATTCTGTCTCCTTGGTCATTTCGGGTTGAGAGATTGTAGATCGTCTTGTCATCAGCGATGCAATCCGCATGCGCGTATTCGCCGTTGAAGTCGAGCACCACGATTCGACAGTTCTCGTTGAACGCCTCGGCGTTGATCGCCCGCAGTTCCGTGACGAAATGCTGGTAGAGCGTCGCGAGCGTGTTCGACTTCCCGCTTCCCGTGTTACCGAAAATGGCGATGTGGCTGTTCATCAGTCCGTCGACCGGAAGAGCAATGTCGTAGCCTTCGTATTCCGACGTCGCGATGTGCAGGGCGATGCCGTCCTCCGCGATCAGATTGTGAACCTGGAGCACGCGATCACGGGTAAGCAGAAAGGCCTCGTTGCCGACGAGGGGCAGTTCCTTCGTCCCGCCGAAGAAACGACCCTTCCGGTCGATGAAGCCGACCAGCGATATGGAGAGCACACGACGCCCGCGCACCATCGGCTCGGGGTCTTCCAATCTTGAGGAATCCGGATTCGCGTTCTCGCCGTCAACTTTCCCGATGAGGCTCACGAAACCCTTTCGGATGTCGATATAGCTGCCGACCGCAATGTTCCTCAAGAGGTCGCCGTCATAAAACAGCTCCGACAGGTTCTTGTCCTTGTCGACGGTCACCAGGACGCGCCGCCCGGTGACGCCCGAGACTTCGCCGACGCGGAGGACAGCCTCCTTCTGGAGACGGACGTCGCTCATGCAGGCTTGCCGCCTTGCGGAATTACCTGCCGGAGGATCGAATTGAAGACCTTGAAGTCTATCGGAGGTCCAGCGCCTGGATTGATAACGGTTACATTCCGGTTCTGCGAGAACTTGTCCGAGAACGCGGCGACGTTGGCGCTTGAATAGGCGAATATTAGTAATTGGGCGGTTGGATTGCGCAACGCCCGCCGGGTGATGTCCAGGATATGCTCGTCCGCGAATGAGAAGCCGAAGGCGATCAGGAGCGCATTATCCCTGTCCATGCAGTTCGAATACAAGCGAAGCAAATCGAAATAGACCCGTTCCATAAGCGTCGACTCGAACTTGCGGACATTGGGCAGAATCACCGCCCGCTTGGCTAGCGCGATGGACACGGCACCTGGATTGTTCTTCTGCACGTGGCCAGAAAGGGATACGCCATTGGAGGCGAAGCGGATTTCCTTGTCTCCGTCGCGTTGCCAACTCAGGGAGCCGTGCACCTTTATCAGGTTCATGACGGGTAGCTCCGCGATCCGTTCGTTCGAGCTGCCGGATCGATAGGTCCTGTCGAAGTACTTTTCGGGCGAGAACACATACCTGCTTCCGACCGCCGATGTCCGGTCGAAGCCGTCGGTCAAGGTTACGTTGGGGAGCTTGGAGGCCGCCTTCTCGATGAAAAGGTCGTAGTTGGTGGTGAAGATGTTCGCCTGTCGGGGGAGCAGGATGTTCTTCCGCTCGAACAGAATACCGTCCACTGCGGACAGGAACTCGGTGTAATTCGCAAGCGTCTCAGTGATGGGCTGGTCGTCGATGTCCGCGAGCAGATCGACGTTCGTCTCCGCGAGTTCCTCGATGAACTCGAGCGCCTTGAGATCGGCGTCGGCGACGTTACCGCCGATCAGCAGACTGTTGATCTCCGCCTCGATATTTCCCGCGACTTTGATCGCGGGCATAGAAGCTCCGGACCCGACTAGGAAGTTGAGGTTTCCAGACTGAATGTAGGACTCAGCCAGCTTCCGTACGTCTTCAGGATTGTCCGAGAGAATCAGTGTCCGCGCCATGGTGCCGTCCTACGCTGCCAACTGGACAAGATTCAATTTCTTCAGTTCTTCCACAATCACCGCGCTCAACCCCAAGTCACGGACGTCGACCGTAGCCAGCCAGGATCGGGCATCCTGGACCGATAGGTTCGAGTTTGGAAAATTCGGCTCAAGAGCGGAAGCAGCGATTCTCGACAGTCCAAGCTCCATGAACGACCATCCGGACTTGGTCGCCACCCCCAGCTCTAGGGCGAGAGGGAAGTCGAAGATTTCGGCGATGCGGGCAGCGTTTCCCGTCTCCCGCAGCGCCAAATTCAATATGTCCACGTACGCTTTGCCCAGTTGAACGTACTGAAACCGCAGCACGTCCTCGATCATTTCGAACTCACGTCGGATGACGCCGTTGACGTCGACCTCACGCGGTGTCCGGACTCTGGCGTTGGGATTGGCCGCCTTCTCGGCTTCGTTTTCGGCGATCTTCTTAGTTCGCTTCTCCTCAGCCTTCTTCACCGCGATCGCGAGCAGCGCGGGATAGGGCAATCCCTTCATCCATTCTACCGCAGTACCCGCCGCGACCGCGCCGAACGCGTGCTGGACGTTGAAGACACAGCGCTGGATTCTAAGGAAAATAGAAGCATACCTCTTCTTCGAACCCGTGTCGTGCGGGTTGACTGGCAACAGCTCTTCGAATTCGCCCTCGGCGATCTTCGCCAACATGTTGTCGTAAAGACGCCGGAGCCCGAAAGGATCGACGGTCCAGTTCGTCGCGAGCAATGAGGACGGCAGACCGATCGTCGTGTATGCAGCGTTCGACATCTCCACGAGCGAGTTTCGATCCTCTGCTGCAAGCCCGCCTAAAGTCCGTTCGACGAACGGAGCGAGATCGCCCTTCGCCGCCCTGGAGATCAACAGTCCTGCCGCCGACCTTACCCTAAGGCCCTCCTCGTCCCGACGGCCGACGGCTGGCATGTCGCCCGCCAACGCGCTGTGGACCCGATCGGATGCGTCAGTGACGGTTCTCCCGAAGGCGGGCTCGATGCTGTAGCCGACGAATCGATCCATCGGCTTCTCGGGCCAGTCCTGATAGTCGACGAGGAATACGTTGCCGACGATGTCCTTCCTCATCCTTCCAGCGCGACCGGCGAAATTCCACATCGCTGCAGGATCGAGCGCGTCGCCCGATCCCCGTTCTGGAGTGTCGATGAAGACGTTTCGGGCGGGGAGGTTGACGCCTTGGAACAGTGTCGTGGTGCAGGCCAGGAACTTGATGGTCCCCTGCTTGAAAGCGGCCTCCAGCGACTCTCGAAGGAGAGTGGGCATCTTGCCATAGTGAAAGGCGACGCCCTTGCGCACCAGGTCGGCGAGACCATAACGCTCGTGGATGTGCTTCTCGATGAATACGGCCAAGTCCTCGAGCGACTTGTCGTCAACGACCTTGCACTCGCGTGCGATCAGCGTGGCGACCGTCTCCGAGTCCTTCGGCCCGGTCGAATAGACTAGGGAACCGTCCTGCTGGCCCAGTTCGAGCACCACCGCGGCGAGACGGGTAGCTGGCAGATCGAAGCCGCGGGAACCTGTGAGGCGGCCGAGATCGTGCGTGCCCGTTTCCGTTAAGAGACTGAGTTCGAGCGTGTTCGGTACCGCGCTCTTGGTCACCACGATCCTGTTCTGGATGACCGAAGGCATCGATGAAGCGGCGATCTTCATCGCCTGCCTGCCGATTGCCGTCCCGACTTCCTTGAAGCCGTCAGCTCCGGGGGCAAGCATCACCAGCCGCGTGTCGCCGTTGCGCTCGAGCGCCTGCTCCAGGCACTCCTGAAGGATCATGCCACGGGAGCCGTCCGACATGTTCTGCGCCTCGTCGGCGACGATCAGGTCGAAAACCATGTCCGAAATCGCCAGAAGGACCTGGAACCGCTCCTGCGTCAGGATGAATACCTGCTTGGGCAGGTCCTCGGAATCGCGGCTGGGAACGGTCGATATTCGGATGCCCGATTTGCCGTCGAGTCTGCGCTTTACGCTTTCGAAGACCTCCGACAGAAGCGCGCGTGTGGGGGCGACGTAGACCGCACAAAATTGGGACGCAGCCTCGACCGAGCGGCACATGTGTTCGATGACCAGGAACGACTTCCCCGCCGACGTCGGTGCCGTGATCGCGATCGCGTTTGCATCGGGAAGGCTGTCCCACGCCTCCTTTTGGAAATCGGTAAGCGCGATCGGTTCGGCACCGACCTGCACGGTATTCAAGGCTTTCGAGATCGACGTCCGCAGGAATTCCGTGAGGAAGTTTCCACCCGGCTCGGTCGCTCCGTGGCCGGCCGCATAGGTGACAGCCGGAAAGTTGCCGAGATCACTGAGTAGCCGAAGACTTCGGCTTCGGGCGTCTTCCCCGTGGTCCAAGAGCAACATACTCAACGCGATAGATTGCGCGAGATGGCGGTATTTCGCGCTCTCCGTCTGGGAGAAGACGCCCGCGCAATAGAGCATCTTGAAGGCCCCATCCTCGTCCAACGCCGGCTCGAGGTCCGTCATCGGCTGCGACAAGGTCTTTACTGCGGCGGCGCGCTGCAGCGAATTGTAGATTTCGTGGAACGCCTGATGGCTTGTCAGACGATTGGAAAGATCAAGTGCGAAACTCAAGTCGAAGCCTCCTCCAGCCCCGCCGACAAGACCGCTTCAACTTGGTCGACTTCCGCGGCCTCATCCTCGTCGGAACCGGCGATGTCTTCTATTCCAACGGGCAAGGGGACACCCATTTCTTGGTAGAAGCTCTTCCGCAACGCATTTACGTCTGGGACAGCGATATAGAACACCATGCATTTCCGCGGGGTGGCTCCGTTATTCTTCAGATGCTTCAATGCGGCAGCACGGTGAGGACCGTGTTTGGCGGCGTATGCTGCGGTGAAATGCTTTTCGTGGACGTCGATCGGGCCGTCCGTCACGGCCAACTTGTCCCCATACTTCTTCTCGGAATAGCAGATGACGCCGATATAGCGTTCGCGGCGATGGAGCTTCGGCTTCCCCAAGATGTCGAAGTGATCGAGCGCCAGTTGGCGTTCCGGCTCTTCGAGGGCGTCGAGATTTCCGAGTTCCGAGACGATCTGGTATTCCCGCAGATATTGCGACCGGTTCGAGAGGAAATTGGACGCCGACTCCGCGTAGTCCTTCGCTCCGCCATTCGCGCTCTTCGCGAGCTTGGCCTCGAGGAAGTATATCGTGAGCGCTCCGTTCTCGTACTTTGCGTGCACGCCGTCCAGGCCGTGGACGGGCATGTTCGACGAGGTCTTCAATCCCATCTTGGCCACGACCTGGGAGGCGTCAAGGTAATGTTGGACAACGCAATAGGCGAGAACCTCCGCGACTTCGCTGGCCCTGCTCGGATTCTTTTCGTTGAAGGCGATGAAGGCGTCGCGCGCGGCCTTGCCCACTCTCAGCATCGCCGACGGGTCCTTTTCGGCTTCCTTTTTAAGCGCCAGTTGCCTGCGTCGCGGGAGGGCATAGTAGAAGCACTGCTCCCAGAGGTACCGGGCGAGGTCTTCGATTTTCGGGAGGTCTTCGTTGAACCTGACATGAAGCAGAAATGTCCGCGGACCGTCGCCCAAGGCATCGATCGCATCCGCCCCGGCGCAGACGAGATGCTCGTCGACCGTCGAGGGGTTCAACAGCGCATGAAGCGCCGCTATCAGAGGACTGTCGTCGGGTTCGCTCAAAAGCAGGGTTCCGCAGTGATTCGCCTATCAAATATAAGACTTCGCGCTTAGATTGAGAGCTAATCCCAACGGTTTTATACGGTATCCACTTGTTTCGATGGTCCTCTCCTCCAACCGCTTAAACACAGTCGGGTTTCACACCGTCGCACACCATCGCAACGCTCAGTATAGATGGCTCAGCCCTGCCTCGAATCTATCAGATCGCTCCGACGCGACGCGTCGGATTACATGCGAAGGGGGACATAGCATGACGAAACCCGAAGTCTTTATAATAGAGTCTCTCAAATTCAGCGAAGAGACAGATTACCGCGAGGGCGAGATGATCTACCGATCCCTTCGCATGTCGCTGAAGGAACCCATCTACCGATACGTCCGCACGCTCACGGAGTTCGAACATTTCGTCGAGGAGTTCGGGGAGAGCAACTACCGCTATCTCCATATATCATGCCATGGGAGCAAGGGTGGGCTCAGCATGACGCTTGACCACATCACGACCCACGATGTCGGCGAGATCGTAGGTCCTGCCCTGGACGGCAAGCGCCTGTTTCTCTCGACCTGCCTGGCATCTACGCCCGCGATGGCGGAGGCCGTCTTCAAGAACGGCGGTTGCACCTCTCTCGCAGGTCCCAAAAACAAGATCAACTTCGACGACTCGGTGATACTCTGGACCTCGTTCTACCACTTGATGTTCAAGGCGAACCAGAAGGCGATGAAGCGCGACCAACTCAGGGGAACATTGTCGAAATGCGCTTCGACCGTGGGCGAGAAAATCAACTTCTACCGTCCGGGCAAGGACAGGACGGCCCTGCACGCGCTTCTCCCGGAGCCAATCCAGAAAACGACTGTCGCGCGAACCAGGGAGGCCTCAACGGGAGGCCGGCAAGCGCGCAACGGCTAGAAGCGCCGAGCGCCCCCAGTAACAACCGCTGACCGTTGATTTGCGCCGACGGCCCTGCCGTGACTGGCGGTAGATCGCGATTTTCCGCGTCTGAGGACGGCAGCTTTGGGCCGATAGTGGACTTCGGCGAATCGCGGCGGTCTGGCCGCTTTCGTCTCTTGCGTTCGGGAAGCAGTCAGACCGTAGGCGGCCCCCAACCGGTCCTCGGCAAACGGGCCAACCACTTGACTTTCCGAAATTCACTTTGAGAGGGAGCCCGGAATAACCCGGTCGTCTGTTCTAATCCCTTCAAGGCGCTCACGACCGGTACAATGAGCCGGTCGCTGCTTAATTCACCGACCGAAGAGACGGGCGACCAGGCGCGAGCTTGCAGAGGGAAGGCGACCCTCATCCAGTCCATTTGTTCGATAGTAGGCGAGAAGTCGCTCGCGCCCGAGTGTTCCTCGTTCCAAGGGAAGGAAACGAAGCGCATTACGACGGAAGATCTTGTCGCAAATATCGTCCGAAAGACCGCAGTCGGTGCGCAGGAAGGCGTTCACGCTTTCGATATAGTGATTATAGCCTGCCTCCTTCCCAAGCATGATCCAATCGCTCCCGTAAACGATGTGATCGCAACCGCTGTCGAATTTTTCCAGCCATTTATTGAAGGACCTCGCAAGGAAGTCTCGTTCTTTCGAGCCAGCCGAAAGCACCTCCGAAAAATAGCTGATGTCGGCGACCACGTTCCCGCCGGGATTTTCCTTGATGAATTCACCCAGCCGCCATTCCCAACTGCCATCCGGCAAAGGCATTCCTTCCCGTCCAGCCGACCGTGCGCTGAAACGACCGAAATGCGCGATACAAACCCGTAACTTGGGGAACTCCTTGAACACGGGGATCCAGTAGGCCGGATCGCCCCGCTTTGCATAATCTGGACCGGAACCGTTCGACGAATAGCCATGAGCCAATATTGGGGCATCGACATCGACACAGAGCTTGTAGAGGTCTCGAAGCGCAGCATCGAGTTCCTCGTTGGGCTCAAATCCCAGGCTCTTCACTGTTCGCTCCGGATATGGCGGCTGGTTGCCCGCGGGACGAAAGCCCATCGGCGGGTAGAGCTTGATGCCGATGAAACCATGTTTCATCAAAGCCGAATGGGCAGTCGCAAGCGAGCTTACGCTGCTTTTCCCTTTCCGGAATGCCACTTCCCGGAGTGGATCAAATCCCATGTAGCCGTGGACGACGGGACCGGATTTCGCTTTCGCCATGCGCTGTGAAATCCGGTCCATCACCACCATCTGCCGGGGTAAGGGCGAAGAGTCGACATCTTCATAGAGCCACTCATCATAGTCGACGAGCGCCGGCGTTAACAGGACCGGATTGAAGCCCTGGGCCTTGCTGTCAGCAATCAGGCGATCGACAAGGACGTGCCGGTAAAGGCGAAACAGACTGAACCAATTGAGATAGCGACCCACGGAATCTTGCCTCAGGAAAGCGCGCTGGCTGGCACCGCGGGCTTCTCCGATTGTGAGCGGTTCGTTCGCGCGCAGAGTCTTGATCGGGTCACCGAGCATATAATTGAGGAACTTTTCCTCGGAGATAGATGATCGTGTCGCCAGATCGCCCGGGGCCGCCATCGTAACGATCCGCCGCCTCTTCCGATCGAGTTCCAGGAGATGCCGGCTCGTGTCTTCGATCGCCGCTGCACGCGCTTTCTCGACCGTCAGAGAGGCCGCTTTCCCGTTCTGTCCGGTGTCGAGAAACGCGATCTCCTCATCCGCCGTCGGTGCGCTACCCGTGCCGAGTAGCTTCAGCAGAAGCGCGATGAATTCGTCGGTCACGTCGGGATCACGCACTGCGAGAATGCGGGCGGCCGACTGCTTGGGAAAATCTTCGAAGACGACTTGCCGCAGGAAGCGGGTGGTCGGCAGATCCGACGCATTGAAAACGTGGCAGTGAGCGTCGACCAATGGGACGCCTTCGCCCGGTACCGACGGGCTCGGTCGTCCGCAGCCCGCAGTCAATGCGACAGCAGACAAAGATGCCTGCGTTAAAAAAGCTCGACGTAGCATGATCATCCCCCAACTCGGCCTCGATGCAATGCGGACATGATCCCTACCAAGCGTTCTGATCGTGACAGACGAGGAGTCAAAAATTCAGCCGGGCGATCATCGGGCAGTGATCTGAGATCGCCAGTACCTGGTCTTTCCCGTTCGGCGTGCCTGCCTTGTTGCCACCAAGGTTTCCGATGCTCAGATGCTCGGCCGGGCCATCACTTTTGATTCCGGGGCCGACGAGGATGTGATCAAGCCCTACCGGATTGCGGCATCCGAGATAATTGTCCGAGGCGAGAAGCTGTGTTTCCGGCGGGGTCAGGTCGCGGATTTCGGCCTGGGTGCAGAGTGTCTGCCCGGCATCGCTGATCTGGCAGTGCTCATCGAGAATCTCGAGATTGGCGGCCGCCGGCTGCCCATCTGCGATTTCTTCTATAAGAGACCGGGAAAGCACCCCCGCCGGCCGCGGCGTTGAGGTCCCGCTGGTGTCGGTCCTGGCCGGCCGCTGGTCGCGCAGTTCATGCCAAAGGTTGCGGTTGAAATCGCCGAGTAGAACGATCTTGGCGCCATCGGCCGACGAGCGCTCAACCCAACTTTCGAGCGGGTCGAGCTGCTGCTGCAGGATCATGCAGTCCTTGCCGGTCCCCTCCAAGTTTCCACCGTCGAAGGGCGACACGCAACTCGACTTGAGGTGGACATCCATGATGCGAAGCAGTTTTCCACCGATCTTGAGTGTGACCGCAAGACCTGGGCGCGGCCGCTTGTCATCGGGGTTTGCGGGAAGGCTGAGCGCGTCCTCGATGGCGCAGGACACTTTTTCGCCAAGCGTTTTCTTCCAGGCGATGACCAGGCGCTGCACCTTGTATCCCGTGACGGGGCAGAAATCGTAATCGCTGCCGCCATTCGGAAGTACTTCCCGGACCGACTGCTCGCCACTGACTTCCTGGAAGGCGATGATGTCGGCGGGTATGGAACGAGCGATGAAGTTCGCGATCTGCTCCTGCCGCTTGCGGTAGGCATCAAGATTGACGCGAACGGTTCCGCCGGCGAAGTAAACGTTGCAGACGGGGAGGCGGCTGACGTCCCATCCCTCGATTTTGAATGCGTCGATGTCCCATCCTGGTCTGAACCCTGCCTCTTGCGACGGCTTGAACTTGCCGGTGGCGGGATCTTCGACATAGTTCTTCGAACATTCGCCGATCCACTGTTGGACCGTTTGCTGATCCATGTGCCAGCCGAGGTTCCAGGTGGCGATCGTCACCTGGCTTGCCAGGGCCTCGGCCGATCCGAATAGAACGAACAGGCATGCTGCCAGATAGCGGATCATCGACGTCCCCCTCGCCTCAAAGTTGATCTCAAGGAGTGAATTACAATTTTCTAATCTGCGCAAGAGTTCCGCGAGCGCGTGGGCAGCTATTTTCGAGCATTCTCGGGATTGGCAGCCGGTCAGGATGGGCGCCGGAGGTATTCCGGTTCAGCCAACCTGCTCCACAGACAGAGTCCCCATGGGGAGCGGCTTGATCAACGACTTGGCGGAAACGGTGGGATCGAGCCAGTCGGCCCAGGAGCCGCGTTCGAGGATGACGATCTGCCGGTCGTGGTAGGGCGCGATGTCCGGTCCCGGCTCCATCGTCAGCATCGTGAAGGCTTGGCCGACCTCCGGCGTTTCGCGCCAGATGCCGGCGATGCAGAAGATCGCCTCGTCATTCTTCGTGAGCAGCCACTTGTCCTTGCGTTTCTTTTTCGGGTCCTTCGGGTCGGTGAACTCATAAAAGCCGTCGGCGACGATCAGGCAGCGATTGGAGGCGAACTCTCGACCTTCCGACCGGAAATTATACACCGGCCGCTTATTGGGTCCGGGCCAGCTCCAGCGCCGCTGCACGAGCTCGGCCTCATCGCGGGCTCCGTCGATCGATCTGACGATGGGGCCGGCGTCGGTGATCTTGATGTCCTCGCGCGCTTCGAGGTTCGGTATGCCTTCGCCAAAGCGGATCTTGATCTTCAGGTCGGCGAAGTCTTTCGCGATCGAAGCTGCGTCCACCATCAGCCGATAATCATTGCACATGCGTCCCCCATTATAGGTTGGTTGCTTCGAAAAATCGTTCCTGATATGTTCTATCTATGACGAGCGCGAAGGTTTTCCAGTCCGACGCACCGCTTAACGAGCGCCGCGTCATCATAAGATGCCATGACGGCGATGTGGAGATGGTGGAGCTGCCATGGGGGCTGCGTCCCCGCGACGGCGGCCCGCGTGCCGTCAATGTCGTGCGATCGGAAGGGCGGACGTTCCCGAGCCACCGCTGCCTGGTCCCGGCCTCGGAGTTTCTCCATAAGGGCTTCAGCTTCTCGCTCGCCAATGGCGACTGGTTCTATTTCGCGGGGATATGGCGGCCGGCGTTCGATGAATGGCCGGAGGCCTATGCCATCCTGACCATCGAGGCGAGTGCCGATATCGCGCCCTTCCACGATAGGCAGATGGCGGTGCTGACACGAAACCAACGCATGGCCTGGCTCGACGCACTTGTCCCCGAAGAGGAGATTCTCCGGCCGCTGCAGGCTGGCACCTTCCGGGTCAAGCATCGCGCGGGCGTTTCTGCCCAGAAAATGCTGGCGGTCTAAAGTGCCAGTTGCAACTGCGGCTCCGTCTCGGAGGCCCGCCGCTCCAGCGACGACAGCGATACGCCGAGCAGGCGGATGCCCTTTCGAGGCGGAAAGATCGGCGCCAGCAGCAGGCCGACGATCTCCTCCAGGTTGGCGATGGCCGGCAGAGGTGCGGGAACCGTCTTGCTGCGGGTGATCTGGTTGAAGTCGGCATATTTGACCTTAAGCGTCACCGTCTTGGCGCCGATCCCATTGGCCTCGCAATAGGCCCACACCTTTTCGATCAGCGGCTGAAGCCCTTCACGGGCCGGCTCAAAGGTATGGAGGTCCTGGGAAAACGTATCTTCCGCGCCGATGGACTTGCGCACCCGGTTCGGCTTGACTTGGCGCTCGTCGATGCCGCGGGCGATGCCGTAAAAATACGGCCCCGACTTCCCGAAATGCTCGACCAGGAACTCGAGCGTCTGCTGCTTGAGATCGGCGCCGGTGTCGATCCCGAGCCGATGCATCTTTTCGGCCGTCGCGGGGCCGACCCCATGGAATTTCTTGACGGGGAGGGCTTCGACGAAGGCCGGCCCGTTCTTCGGGGTAATGACCGCCTGGCCGTTGGGCTTGTTGAGGTCGCTCGCCATCTTGGCGAGGAACTTGTTGTAGGAAATGCCAGCCGAAGCGTTAAGACCGGTCGCCTGCTTGATCCTGGTGCGGATCTCCAGCGCGATCTCGGTTGCGATCTCCATCCCTTTCAGATTCTCGGTGACATCGAGATAGGCCTCGTCGAGCGACAGCGGTTCGATGAGTGGCGTGTATTCGGCAAAGATCTCACGGATCTGCTGCGACACGGCCTTGTAGACATCGAAGCGGGGCGGCACGAAGATCAGCTCCGGACATTTGCGCTTGGCGGTCACCGACGGCATCGCGGAGTGGACCCCGTATTTGCGCGCCTCGTAGCTCGCCGCCGCGACCACCCCACGGGCAGCCGATCCACCGACGGCAATCGGCTTGCCGCGCAATTCCGGATTATCGCGCTGCTCGACCGACGCATAAAAAGCATCCATGTCGACGTGGACGATTTTTCGGACGAGGGTCGAGCTCATGTCTTTCATGGCGCTTCAGCGATCGCGATCAGATCGGCTTTAGACATTCATGCCGAAACAAAAAGAGAACATAGCAGCCTTCGGCGCGATATCAACCACTTCAAGGGACGCCTCGGGGCCTGCCGTCGAAACCATTCGCTCTCGCCTACAAATGATAGTTCCCGCAACACTTGATTGGGCCCCCAAGCTCCACCCCTGCTCATTCGAAAGCAGGCGGAGTAGGCTCCGTGGCAGACATCCAGTGCACCCACACGCGGACCCCGCGATCCTTCAACGTGTCGAAGATGCGCCTGGTTGGCGTGCCGGCCGTCGCCACCTCGTTATAGACTCCGTCGTCGAGGATCCTGACTTCTTTCAGCCTCGGCAAGTCGAGCAGAGCTTCGATGTGATCGATCCCGGTGCTGAGCTTCAGGTGTTCCAGTTTAGGAAGGGACACGAGGGTGCGCACGTCGACGTTTCCGATCATCGAGATTGCGGAAAACCTTTTCAGGTTCCTGCAAAGCTCGATCCCCGACAGGTCTTTCACATCGAAGACATCATCTTCGCCGTCCCAGAAATACCAGGCGTACTCATAAACGGTTCCGCCGCCGTCGAACTCGATCTCCTCCACCGTGGCGACGAGTTCGTCGGTCAGTGGATATCGTTCCAGATAGTCCCGTGCCTCTGGAATGATTTCATAGCCTTCGTCCTCGAGATCGACGGCTCGTCCGAGAACGTGGGCCGCAAGCTGCGCGGGCGTGCCGAGATCAATGTGCTTCGCGTCGAGAAGCGAAGACAGCACAACGAGCTTGAGGTTTGGATCCGCAAAGGGAGCACCGGCAACGCTCACTGCGGCCGGATAGGATGGCTCCGTCGGTTCCGGATATTCCGCCGCGGGGTTGGAGAAGCCGATTTCGTTGACGGTCTCAAGCGTGAGGCTGACACGCATGGTATAGCCCTCGGGAAATCGTCGCACGCCCATTCGGACGCCTCGCATCATTGGAAGGTCGTCTCCGATCTCAAGCGACGGCATGGCGGAGCGCACCTGCTCGATCGTCATTCCCATTGCGATCTCGCCGACCGGATGCAGGAAGCGATGGTCGTAGTCGAGCATTCCGATCAACCCATCCCGATCGATCCATGCGACGAAGCCGTGGCTGTTTTCGAGCAGGTCGATCTTGCCGCCTTTATGTGGAGCAAGTGGCTTCCAGGCGGCACCCATTGCTGCCTCGACCCTCGCCATCGGCATTCCGGGCCTTAGGGCTGCGAGCGCCGCGATATCCACACTGTCGTTCGATGCTGCCGTCACCCGCCCTCCAGGAATGCTCGCAAGCGCAACCGCAGCCACGCCAACCATCAGATCTCGCTTCCGCATCAAAACGTCAGCCATTCCCTAAGTCCTCGGCTATTTTGTAGCGTCGTGGGAAAATATGCGTGGTCCAACCGGCCTTTCAACCGCGCCCACTTTGCGAGCTCCCTCTCAGGACTTGTCTCGCCCGCCATCCGTGCCAAGGTTCGCCCTGCCTGCTGCTCCCAGGCGAGCCAATACAGGGGCTGAAAACGGCCGGCCTGACCATTTCAGCACACTGTCGCGGAAATCTTGCCGCTCCTCCTCCGAGCTGAATACGCGCGACGGCCACGGGTGGGAGGCGAGTTTTGACATCCAAAAATGGAAGGTTCCCTCATCCTCCTCGAGCGCATAGAGCGAATCCCACGTGCATGTGACGGTCTGGCCGAGGACGGTATAGCTGATGCCATTTGTGTCCACGGTGGATTCGACGGGTTTGCCTATGACGCCTGCTTTCGCCAGCCGCCGGCGGTACATAGAGCGGAGGAATTGCCGTGCGGGCTTGAGCAACAGGTAGGTCAGCGCGGTGCAAGCGCCAATCGTGGTCGCTTCATATACGATAAACGTGACGACGTCGCCGGCCTGCCATTTGTCGAAATTCGTGAAGAGCGAGATAAAAAGTGCAACCAGTCCAACCGCTCCGACGGTTAGACCGGTGGGCAGGAGTTGACGCGATGCATGTAGGATGTCGAGATGATCATCGAGCTCCAATGCGAAGCTCTTGCGAAAAGCGGGTCGTTCCGCCGACGCCCAGATGTTCGGGACAGAGCCAGGGGGGCGCTGCTGGGACATGTCTCACACTCCGAATGTTGGCTGCAACTGTGTAGATTGAGCTCTCAGTACGGCTGCCGGCGCAAACCTCTGGCGGGGAACCTATCCTAAGTGGCGCACGCGGAACAACTCACTACCGACTTTAGAAGGCGTCCGAAACGGGGAGATCCCCGGCAGCGATAAGGCTTGAAGACTGGTCCAAAAGCGTGCAAATTCCAAGCCTGATACAACCTGTGACATGCAGGCGGATGCTATGCCCAATGTCTTTTCCATCTTAACCCGCCGTCATCTGCTTGAGACGGGCCTATTGATTTTGACCTCGCCGACGCTGCTTGGCGCGAGTTTTGAGAAGGAATCAACTTTGCAGTCACGTTGGAAAGAATGGCAAGCGAAGTGGCGTTGGATGGAGGGTATCGCTCGAAAACGCGGCTGGGAAATAACCCCACTTCAAATCGCGCCCCCCGCCACGGAGCCGGACGTCGCAGCCATCGAACAACGCTACCGAATGGCCATTCCAGCTCAATTGCGCGCGGCCCTGACGACGTTGTCGGGCGAGGTGACCTTCGGCTGGCATATTCCGTCACACCTTCACTCCATGGAACGGGACCACATGCCCACCATGAGTTTCAATCGCTATGCTGTCTGGAGCCTTGCCCATATCGATCGAATGGCAATGCCGATCTTTCTCGATTGGAAGGAAGGCCTGGCGTCGCGCGATTTGTCGGAGGCCCCGAACCGGCCGGAACTATGGGAAAACCAGTTTGCTTTTTATAATCTCGTCAATGGCGATTGGTTGACGATCGATACCTCCAATCCTGATCCGGCAAAACAGCCGGTGCGCTACTTCTCGCACGAATTGGAAATGATTCACGGTTTGGCGCTCGCCGCGGACTTTTTCACCTTCATCGATCAGATGTCCAAACTTGGGCTGGCCGGCACGGAATGGGCCTCCTGGATGCGTTTCAGCAAGGGTCAGGAAAAAGATACGTTCTACCTCGAAGCCGACAGCGAGGGTTCGAAAGCATGGATCGCATGGCTGGAGCGTGATCCGATCAATTCGGACGCCGACGAGCCTCCGCTGGCTGTCCTTGAGACGACGGTTGCGGATCGTGCTCTGCTCGATGCGGCGCGGGCCAATTCGTTCGCAGGTGTCAATGCCGCGCTCTTGGCCGGCGCCAAGCCCGACTGCGTGCCGACGAGCGAATGGCTGATGGACAAAATGGCCTGGAACGACGAGTTCTCCACAGCGATTACTTACGCAACACGTCATAACAATACAGCCCTGATCGAGCGCCTCGTCAAAGCAGGTGCGACGCTCAACACGCGGCTCCTGCCCCTCAACGCCGCAGTCAAGGAGAGCTCGCTCGCCACCGTCCGCTGGCTCATTGCCAACGGCGCGCGCGTCAATGGTTGGAAGCAACAGCGCTATTGGCCCCTTCACGATCTCGTCGTCACGCGCGCAGAGATGGCCTCGATGACCCGGGAGGAATACCGCGAACAGCTGGTCGAAAGCTCCAGTTTCGGCGACCCATCGATATATGACAAACTGATTGAGGACGCGGAAGACGAGGAAACCCGCAAGGATTACCGCGAAGCCAAACGCGTCATGGAGGAACGATCCAGAAAATCACTTGAGGAGGTCGACAGAAAACTTGAGGCCCACCTCAGCCGCGATGAATATCTGCAAATGCTGGACGCATTGCTCGGCGCTGGCGCCGATCCGGACGCACGCTGGGACAACGGCATTACCATGCTCGGCTGGGGCGGTGATGCGACGGCAAAGGTCCTGCTCGCCCACGGCGCCGATCCGAACATCCGCGACATCCATGGCACGACGCCGCTCCACTCGGCGAGGACGGGAGACAAGGTGCGCATCCTTGTTGCAGGCGGTGCCGACATCAACGCGCTGGCCACTCTGCCTGAAGGTGAGAGAGGGATGAATTATACGCCGCTGCAGGCTGCGCTGCTCTCCGGAAAGCTTGAGGGGGACAGCCCGATCAAGGCCCTGCTCGAGCTGGGAGCGGACGCCACCCTTGCTGATGCGGATGGACGTTCGACGCTCGCCTACTGTTACGATCAAGACCGCTTCACGCTGATCATGGCCAAAGGGCTTGATCCCTTGGCTCTACAGCCGGGCAAGCAGACCCTCCTGCACAATCTAACCGTCTATCACTGGCTGCCGCGACAGCAGTTCCCGGCGGAGGTTGCTTTTCTCGATTTTCTCCTTGGTTTGGGGATCGACATCAACGCGCGCGACGGCAAGGGCCGCACCATGCTGCATTATGCTGCTGAACATGAAGACTACGACGAGGCCGTTCCCAACTATGAACTTCTCCTTGCCAGAGGCGCTGATAAGCACTTGGCCGACAATGACGAAAAGCGTCCCTTTGATCTTGTTGCGAAGTCTCTGAAAAAGGTCCGCGCCTTATTGAAGTGATACAGAGAAGTTGTCTGTTCGGCTGGAGACGGCATGAGAAAACGGGAATTCCTGATCGGCGCGGTTCTTCTGGCGCTGTCCGCGGCAGCAGGATGTGAAGCCATGGCGGCGTCGAACGAGGTTGATGCCGCAGCGCTTGCGGCGCTACGCCCGGGCATGCCGATGTCGGCGGTCGAAAAGGCCATAGGCTCTGCCTGGCGTGCGCCGGCGCCGCATAAGGGCGGCGTCATAGACATTCTCGAAAACACCCATGGCGTTATCGTGCGGATCGATCGAAAAGGGCTGATCGGCAGGATCGATTTCAACTCCCGCTTCATGCATACCATCGCCGGCATTCCCATGGGCATATCCCTTGCCGATCTCCGCGCGACAGCGCCGGATATGGAGATCGGCAAGGAAAGCGCGACGAGTGGGGGCGCTCGGTTCGGAACGAAGCGGCTGCCGGAAGGCACCCTTTCCGTCCGCATCACGTTCGACAAAGTCTCCGGCATCGCCATTTTCAATCCGGATGCGGAATATGCGGAGCCGAGCGCTCCACCTTACGCTGCCGTGAGCGGCGCTCCCGGCGCTCCTTTCTCAGATCCGAACCTGAAGTTGGCGGTGCTGTTATCGCTTCTCGATGCGAAACTGCTTGATCTCGGCACGCCGGAGCAGCTCGCGACCCATGTGCTCGGGCGTCCGGTCGATCTGGAGAGGGATGGCTACGAGCTCATCCCGGAAGCGCTGGATTACCTCGTCCGTTATCCGCTGACTGACCAACTGCTGGCCTCCGTCGAGGATATTGAGCTCGATGGCGGCGCGGCGATCTATTCGTTCGCCTGGTATTTCTGGGGCGGCGAGGAAAACGCCTTCGATGTGACGGACCTCTCCGGGATCCGTTTCTGCCCCAACCTGAAAAGCTTTTCGGTCAACTCCATGATCGACAAGGTCGATCTTCGCGCCCTCGTTCCGCTCAGGAAACTCGAGCGGGTCGACATCAATGTCCCGTCCGAGAATCTCGATGCCTTGCTCGATCTGTCGGCGCTCAAAGAGGCGGGACGGTTTCGCAAGAAGTCGGGCACACAAGATATCTTCGAGGAGTTGGAGCGGCGCGGCGTGCAAGTGTACTGATCGCAGTCGGCCAACACATCCGATGCTCGGATCGAGGTCGTTCTGTGGTTCCGATCATAGCATGCGAAAATATTCCCAACTCCCCATCGAATTGAATCCGTTCATGGAATCTGGCAGGCCATCCCTACGCTCAACTTGAGCGCGTCGCGTGCGCATTGACTCGTTCTCGCTTAAAGAACAAATAGGGAACATATCGACAGTCTCTGCCGTCGCAAAGCCCATTGGAGGTGCCATTTCGCATGCGTGACCACGCCGTCAACCCCGTCATCGCCGAGCTGTGCGAACGCATCGAGCGGCTGGAGGGTGGGGTGATTCGGACACGCGCGGTGCTTCCCTTTGGTGTTCCGGCGATCGACGGCCGGCTGCCGGGAGGAGGGCTGGTCCTCGGCGCCCTGCATGAAGTCGCCGGCGGCGGCAACGGCGCGATCGACGGCGCCGCCGCCGCGCTGTTCGCCGCCGGCGTCGCAGCGCGCACCAAGGGCAAGGTACTCTGGTGCATGACCCGGGCCGATCTCTTCGCGCCGGCGCTGGCTCAGGTCGGCTTGCTCCCCGGCCGCGTCATCTATGTCGAGGCCGGCGACGAGAAGGCGCTGCTTTCCTGCATCGAGGAGGGGCTACGGCATGGCGGCCTGGGCGCTGTCGTGGGCGAGCTCGCGCGGCTTTCGATGGTCGCCTCGCGCCGCCTACAGCTGGCGGCCGAGGGCTCGGGCACGATCGGCATCGCCATTCGCCGCTGGCGTCGGCAGACCGAGGCGTCCGACTTCGGGCAACCGACGGCCTCAGTGACCCGCTGGAGGGTGTCGGTGCTGCCGTCCACGCCCCTGCCGGTGCCCGGTATCGGCCGCGCCCGATGGCTGCTCGAACTGATCCGCGCCCGCGCGGGTGAAAGTGCTGATTTCGAAGTGGAGGCATGTGATGCCAAGGGTCGTATCGCTCTTCCTTCCCATGTGGTCGACGGATCGCCTCAGAAGGAAATTGGGCGACGCTTCGCCTCCGCCTGAGACGCCGCTCGTCCTGATCGGCCGCCAGCAGAGGCGTCGGAGCGTGGTGGCCGTCGACCGCGCCGCTGAGGCCGCGGGCCTGCGGGTCGGCATGCCGGCCACCAAGGCGCAGGCGCTGGTGTCCGGGCTTGTCGTCATGGACGCCGATCCAGCCGCCGACCTCGAGGCGCTCGAACGCCTGGTGCTCTGGGCGTTGCAGCGTTATGCGCCGATCGTTGCCGCCGATCCGCCGGACGGCCTGGTAATCGACACGACCGGCGCCGATCATCTGCACGGCGGCGAGGAGCTGATGCTGTCCGGCATGGTCAATCGCTTCTTCAATTCCGGCATCACCGCGCGTGCGGCCGTCGCCGACACCTGGGGCGCGGCGCATGCCGGCGCCCGGTATCGGGCCGCTCCCACGCTTGTCGTTCCGTCAGGTGGGCACGTCGATCTCTTGCATGGCCTCCCAATCGCGGCGTTGCGCCTCGACAATGCCGTCACGGATGCTCTTCGGGTTCTCGGCTTCAAGACGATCGGAGACGTCGCGAGCCAGCCGCGGGCGCCACTGGCACTTCGGTTCGGACCGGAGCTCGGCCGCCGGATCGACCAGGCCATGGGACGGGTTGCCGAACCCATCGATCCGCTGCGTACGCCCGATCTCATCGAAGTCCGTCGCGCTTTCGGCGAGCCGATCGGCGCCGCCGAGACGATCGCACGCTACACGGCCAGACTGGTCGATCAGCTCTGTCGGGCGCTTGAGGAAAGGGCCCTCGGCGCTCGCCGCGTCGATCTCCTGTTTCAACGGGTCGACAACACCTACCAAGCAATCCGAGCCGGCACCGCCACGCCGGTTCGTGACGTGAAACGGCTCACGCGTCTCCTCACCGACCGGATCGAGACCATCGATCCCGGCTTTGGGATCGAGATCATGTCGCTGACGGCAACCATCGCCGAGCCACTGGTTGCGCGCCAGGTCATCTCCTCTCTGATCGAAGAACCGGAGGCCGATGTGTCCGGGTTGATCGATATAATCGGCAACCGCATTGGCGAACGGCGGCTTTTTCGTGTCGCGCCGGTCGCCAGCGATGTGCCCGAGCGCTCCGCCATGCGGGTGGCGCCGATGACCCCGGACAAGGGCGAGACCTGGCCGAGCCATTGGCCGCGCCCCGCCCGGCTGTTGCCGCATCCCGAGCCGATCGAGACCATGGCGCTGCTGCCGGATCACCCACCGGTCAATTTCACCTGGCGCGGCGTGCGCCGGCGCGTCCGGCGCGCCGATGGCCCCGAGCGCGTGTTCGGCGAATGGTGGAAGCGCGACGCGGAGCTCGCAGCAGTGCGCGATTATTTCCAGGTCGAGGACGATGCCGGCGAGCGGTACTGGATTTTTCGCGCCGGCGACGGCGAGCACGGAGAGACCGGCAGCCAGAAATGGTTCCTGCACGGGATATTCGGATGACGGAAAACCCATGCTATGCCGAGCTGCAGGTAACCTCGCATTTTTCCTTCCTACGGGGCGCCTCTTCCTGTGAGGAATTGTTCGCGCAGGCCGCCGAACTCGGCATCGAAGCGCTGGCGGTCGTCGATCGCAATTCGCTCGCCGGCATTGTCCGCGCGCACCAGGCGGCCAAGGACACCGGTATCCGTCTGATCGTCGGCTGTCGCCTCGATCTGACCGACGGTATTTCCGTGCTGGTCTACCCGACCGACCGGCCGGCCTATGCGCGTCTCTGCCGCCTGTTGTCGCTCGGCAAGAAGCGTGCCGGCAAGGCGAAATGCCAGCTTGGCTGGGCCGATCTCGTCGCCTACGGCGAGGGAATGATCGCCGTCCTCATTCCGGATGAAGCCGACGAGGCCTGCGCACTCAGCCTGCGGCGGCTGCGCGAAGCCTTCGGTTACCGTGGCTATCTGGCGCTCACACTCCGCCGCCGGCCGAATGACCAGTTGCGGCTCCATGAGCTGTCGAATATGGCGGCCGCCGCCCGCGTGTCGACCGTCGTCACCAACGACGTGCTGTTTCATGTGCCGGAGCGGCGCATCCTGCAGGATGTCGTCACCTGTATTCGTCACAATATCACCATCGATGATGCGGGGTTTCGAAGGGAACGGCACGCCGACCGCTATCTGAAGCCGCCGGCGGAGATGGCGCGGCTCTTTAATCGTTATCCGGAGGCGCTTGCACGCACTGTCGAGATCATGGAGCGCTGCCGCTTCTCGCTCGACGAACTGGCCTATCAATATCCGGAGGAACGCTCGCATCCGGAACTCACGCCACAGCAGACGCTCGAACAGCTCACCTGGGAGGGGGCGGCGGAGCGTTACCCCGAAGGCTTGCCGGAAAAGGTGAGGGGAAACATCGAGCACGAACTGCGGCTGATTGAGAAGCTGCAATATGCGCCTTATTTCCTGACGGTGAATTCGATCGTCCGGTTTGCCCGCTCACGCGATATCCTCTGCCAGGGCAGGGGATCGGCTGCCAACTCCGCGGTCTGCTATGTGCTCGGTGTCACCTCGATCGATCCCGACCGCAACGATCTGCTCTTCGAGCGCTTCGTCTCCGAGGAGCGGCGTGAACCGCCGGACATCGATGTCGATTTCGAACACGAGCGACGCGAGATCGTCATGCAATGGGTGTTCGAGACCTATGGCCGCGATCATGCCGCGCTCTGCTCGACCGTCATTCGCTATCGCTCGAAGGGTGCCGTGCGAGATGTCGGCAAGGCATTGGGCCTGCCGGAGGATATGACCAAGATGCTCTCGTCCGGAGTCTGGGGCTGGGGCGAGGACGTCGGCGAAAAGCACGCCGAAGAGCTCAATCTCAATCTCGGTGACCGGCGCCTGCGCCTGACTTTGGATCTTGCCCGCCAGCTGATGGGTGCGCCTCGTCACCTGTCCCAGCATCCCGGCGGATTCGTGCTTACCCGCGACCGCCTCGACGAACTGGTGCCGATCGAGCCTGCGGCGATGGCCGATCGGCAGGTGATCGAATGGGACAAGGACGATATCGACATCCTGAAATTCATGAAGGTCGATTGCCTGGCGCTGGGCATGCTCTCCTGCATGAAGCGCGGTTTCGATCTTTTGGCCGAGCACAAGGGCATCGATCTCGATCTCGCGACGATCCCGGCCGAGGATCCGCGCACTTATGCGATGATCAGGAAGGCCGACACGCTCGGCACGTTCCAGATCGAGAGCCGGGCACAGATGTCGATGTTGCCGCGGATCAAGCCGCGCACCTTCTATGATCTGGTCATCGAGGTGGCGATCGTCCGTCCCGGCCCGATCCAGGGCGATATGGTGCATCCCTACCTCCGGCGCCGGGAAGGTAAGGAGACGGTCGACTATCCCAAGCCGGAGCTTGAAAAGGTGCTCGGCAAGACGCTCGGCGTGCCCCTCTTCCAGGAGCAGGCGATGCGGGTGGCGATCGAATGCGCCGGCTTTACCGCTGGCGAGGCCGATCAGCTGCGGCGCGCCATGGCGACCTTCAAGCATACCGGTGGCGTGTCGAAGTTCGGACAGAAGCTGATTTCAGGCATGGTGGCGAACGGCTATGAGCCGGAATTCGCGGAAAAGACCTTCAAGCAACTCGAGGGATTTGGCAGCTACGGCTTTCCGGAAAGCCATGCCGCTTCCTTCGCATTGATCGCCTATGCCTCCTCCTGGCTGAAATGCTGGCACCCGGACGTCTTCTGCTGTGCGCTGCTCAATGCCCAGCCGATGGGATTTTATGCGCCGGCGCAGATCGTGCGCGATGCCCGCAATCACGGTGTCGAGGTGCGCCCCGTCTGCGTCAATGCAAGCCGCTGGGATTGCACGCTCGAGCCGACGGAGGACGACGGCCGCTTGGCGGTGCGCCTCGGCATGCGCATGGTCAAGGGTCTCGCCAACGCCGATGCCGCGGCGATTGTCGCAACGCGGGCCGACCGGCCGTTCGCCTCGGTCGATGATCTCTGGCGCCGCGCCGGCGTTCCTGCAGCCTCGCTCGTTGAGCTCGCCGAAGCCGATGCCTTCCAGCCATCGCTTGGTCTCGCCCGGCGCGAGGCACTCTGGGCCATCAAGGCGCTGCGAGACGAACCGTTGCCACTGTTTGCCGCGGCGTCGGCGCGGGACGAAACCACCGTCGCTGAAATCAACGAGCCGGTCGTAGAGCTGCAGCCCATGACGTCAGGCGGTGAAGTGGTCGCTGACTATAGCCATGTCGGGCTGACCCTGCGTGATCATCCGCTGTCGTTCCTGCGCGCGGATCTCGCCGGTCGTCGCATCGTCACCTGCGCCGAGGCAATGCAGGCCCGCGACGGTAAATGGCTGGAAGCGGCCGGCCTGGCGCTCGTTCGCCAGCGTCCGGGTTCGGCCAAGGGCGTGCTCTTCATTACCATCGAGGATGAAACCGGGATCGCCAATCTCGTGGTCTGGGCAAAAGTCTTCGAGAAATACCGCCGTGTCGTGCTTGGCGCCGGCATGCTCGGCGTCTATGGCCGCATCCAGCGCGAGGGAGACGTGGTTCATCTGGTCGCGCACCGCCTGGCCGACCTCTCGGGGGAATTGGCGAGCGTTGGCGAGCGAGATGCCGCATTTCCGCTGCCGCATGGACGCGGCGATGAGTTTCATCATGGGGCGCCAAGGCCCGATCCGCGCGGGATGCCGAAGGCGCCGCGGCCGCGCGATATTGTCGATCCTTACCTGCATTTGGACGAGATCAGGGTGAAGACGCGGGATTTCAGGTAGAGTGAAATTGGAGGATCGCCGGCTCGTTCTCATCAAGGCGATAAGGAATGAACGCTGGCCCTCGCTGCTTGCGGACTGTCCGGTTTTGGCTCGGGCTTGCGACAAGACGACCCGGTCGGTGACAGGGCGGTCAGTAGCGAGCAAAAGGCCGCTTGCGGCGGCCTTCCGCGTTCTTGAGCGCTATTGCTTCATTCAGCCAGCGGCCTTGATGCTCGTATTGCAAAGGCTCCAATAGCCGCCGCCCTTCTGGATCCACTTCAGATCTCCAAGCGTGCCGGCATCTTTGGCCGAATGATAGGCATCGACGCAGGTATGGAGGCGAGCCTTTGCAGGCGTCTCGCTCGAATATTTCTTGTCGATCGCCTTCGGGAACTTGACACTCTTCGGCGCCGCGGTTGTAGCCTTTTCAGGTTCTTTTTCCGATGTTTTGGCGACGTCCGCCTCGTCCTCCTTATCGGCGGCAGCAGCATCCGCGCCACAGAATTTGGCGCGGAAATCGTTCCACTTCGTGTCTTTGGCGGAGCCGTCAGCTTTGGCGGCCTGATATTTTGTGCTGCATTCCTTCATCGTCAGCGCGTGCGCCGGCGTCGACATGATAAATGCAGCAAGCAACGATCCGGCAGCGGAGAGAAGCAATTTGTGCGACATGTGATTGGCCTCGGTCGATGATGTTGACGTTACAATCCTCTCTTCCGCCTGAGCTATGGGGCCGATGACGGAAGGGCTCCATTGGGGCTCCTGCTCAATGAACCTCCGATGAACAGTCGTCCTGACAAATCATCGCAGCCACCCCCGCGCTCGCGGGCGGCCCAGCAAGGTCTGAACGTCGACGTAAGCCTATTGGATAGATGTTCGCCTTGCCCTAACACAGTTACAATCTTCGCGCGAAATGATGGGGATGGGCGGGATGCGTCGCGGTTATCGAAATCCGCAGAAGAAATCGGTGCTGCTCAGGGCACCGGGCTTGCTCATCGGCGCGCTCGCGTTTGGTGCGGCCGGCGGCTGGACTGCAAGCGATTTGCTGGCCTCATGGAGCGCTTCAGGCGGCTCCGGGCAATCGTGCCGGATCAAGGGTAACATCTCCATCGACACGGGCGAACGCATCTTCCACGTGCCGGGGCAGCGATACTACGCACAAACGAAGATCAGTCCCGAGTATGGAGAACGTTGGTTCTGCTCGCAAGCCGAAGCTTGGGCGGCAGGTTGGCGGAAATCGAAATCGTAATGGAGGATCCTTTATGGCGCCGCGTGCTTGCGGGGCCACTGCCTGACTGGTTGCCATAGTGTTCACGTTCTGGCCTAAGAAGATCGCATAATGGATCGAACGGAGCTCGCCAGGCAGGTCAACAAAGAAGATAGGTGCGGTGCGTTATTCGAATCCGTTCAAGGCGCGGCACCAGCCAATAGCCTTCTCACTGCTTTAGAGCGTTCAACAGCTTCAGGACGGGCATAGGACTCTCGCCGATCCAACCAGCTGTATCCCTCACTTCAGATCAAGCCCAGCGTCCACCGCTGAGGGACCAAATACGCTAATTGAGAACAAACCAAGTGACGAATGCGAGAGCAGATAGGCTTCATCGAGAGAGAGAGCGGCTCGATGGCGGCCGTGTATTCGGCAAAGATCTCTCGGATTTGCTGCGACACCGCCATGTAGACGTCGAAGCGCGGCGGCACGAAGATCAGGTCCGGGCATTTCCGCTTGGCGGTGACCGACGGCATGGCCGAGTGAACGCCGTACGCTCGTGCTTCGTAGCTCGCCGCCGCCACTACGCCGCGGGCGGCCGATCCGCCAACGGCAATTGGCTTGCCGCGCAATTCCGGATTATCGCGCTGCTCGACCGACGCATAAAAACGCGTCCATGTCGATGTGGACGATCTTGCGCGGCCGCTCGTGACCGTCATCGTAGGGCATCGGGCTTTATTGCTGCTTCCTTGACGCTTTACCTTCCATTACAATCCCTTCCGCACATAGAGGAGTTCCGCCATGAGCGAAGATGCCTTCGGCATGTCGATCCGCAGTTCCTGAAGGAAGTCGGCGTCACGTCGCAGCGCAAGATCGAGGAAACGGTGCGCAAGGGGCAGGTCGGCGGCAAGACGTTGAAGGTCCGCATGACGCTAACGGCGGAAGGCACCGGCCCCAACCACGTGCTGGACGGCGAGATCGAACTTCCGTAAGCCGGGTAAAGCGATCGTGCGAACCGTCCCGCTGCCCCGAGTTCATTGTCCACGTCCGCGCGTAATCGAAGCATGGCCGCTCTGGGCCGACATTGACACCCTCCGAACCTAGAGCGCGGTCTTCGGATGGTCCGTAACTTCGAACTGTACTGGTCGCTGTTTTCTTCTGGATGATCGTGGCTCAGTCTCGGATGGAGCTTCCCGACCAGAGGTCTTCAACCCTCAGCTTGACGAGATCACAGGCGGGGAGCTTGCTGTCGATTGCTAGATTGAAAAGCGCCAACACCCGGATAGCCCCACTCATCTCAAGACGGACACGGACGAGCATACATTTTGGCTGAAGTGGTCGCTTCTGACCACCTAGAATTCCCTTGTTCCACGGATAGCGGGTACGCAGCACAGCAGTGTGCGTGACGGGCCTCCGCCGCTCCGCCCCACCTCGTCACCCGGAAAGGGTGGACCTACAGTATCACGGTTTGTCGCTTCTCGACCCGAATTGGTCATCGGTAATGGTGCAAACCCATCTAGTGGTGCGTCGCAAGCGATAGGTCGGTGGTCTGGAGTGTCATGGCATTGGTTGAGACCATTTTAACTCCGTTGCAAGACATTATGAAAACAAAACAATGCGTGGGAGATGCCGTTTGAAAAACGCAATTTTGGTTTTCGCTGGATTGTCGATCAGTTGTTCGACAGCAGTGGCTCAGGAACCGCAGCTCCATCCAATGCTGAGCAGAGAGCAGTTTCTGTCCTACGCCGCAGGCGCGGTCGTTGCAGGCATGTACTGCGGGAAATTCGAGCTGAATGCCGATTTCTTCTTGGGATACGAATACGCTACCGGAGTTTATCCGCCCCTCGATCCCGATTTCCGGCCTGAGATGGCGCGGGTTGAGAAGGAGGCCAAAAGCGATCTCGATAGCTACTGTAAGATGGCACGACTGATGTTCTACAAGGGCAACAAACCTAAGCCATTGGCAGCCCCCCTTCTGGTCGACAAGCAGTGACAGCACCTTTCCTCGATTAGCTTTAATCAAGCAATTGGCGCAATTGTCATGATGCGTCCCAGCCCAACGCGGTCATCGACTTTGGACCCAATCCAGATGCCACCAATAATGAGGGCGTCGTACCCCGGGCCGGGGCGACTCACCGGAGTCCATTGCCGGGCGGATGAGGGCCAAAGTATACGCGCTCATCATCTAAAATCCGTTTCCGCGTCACCGGACGCTTACGGAGAGCTTACGTTTGCTAGCTAAGGGTATTACCAAGATTGAAAACGGGCCGCTTGGCCGTATGGTTGTTGGAGGATCTGCCCGATTCGAGCTCATGCCGTCCGAGGTTTTCAGTGCTAGCCGACTCATACGAACTTACGCGAACCGCCCTACGAAGCCCCCGCCTTCAGAAAGTTGGAGGAAAAGGCGGAATCGAAGGCGATTTTTTCATTCCTGCCTATCAACGAGGTTACCGCTGGGGGGGCCATGAAGTTGAAGCTCTGCTCAGCGACATTTACGCTGACGGCAGCCGCGCGCCAACGGACAATTACTGTCTGCAGCCCGTAGTGGTAAAACGGCGTGCTGGCGAAGGAGCCTACGAGCTCATCGACGGCCAGCAACGTCTAACGACGCTTTATTTGATCTACCGCTATCTCAACACCGAAGTCGGGGTGGAATCAGGTCACCGGTTTTCCCTGATGTACGAAACGCGGCCAGCCAGTCAGGATTATTTGCGGTCTCTCGACGCTGAGCGCAGGAACGACAACATCGATTTCTACCATATGCACGAAGCCTACGAGTGCATCAGAGGATGGTTCGCGGAGACGGCGGCTCGCCTTGGTACGCCCTCTAAACTCCTTGCGTTCAAGGTCCTAGATTATCTCGAAAACCTAGTTTACGTCATCTGGTACGAACCCGATAACATAGATGCGACCACTCTCTTCATTCGCCTGAACGTCGGACGTATTCCCCTTACCAATGCAGAACTGGTCAAAGCGCTGCTGCTTTCGAAGGATCTCGACGCCCACAATTTTCAGCGGCGTGTAGAAATCGGGTCGCAATGGGACGCTATAGAACAGGACCTTCAGCAGCCGGAGTTCTGGGCTTTCCTCAGCAATAGCGATGGTGCGGACTACCCGACTCGCATCGAACTTCTGTTCGATCTGATGGCGAAGCGCCGGCCAGATGAGAAAGACCGCTTCTTTACGTTCCTGCATTTCAAGAACGCATTGGACGGGCGCGTCAAAGCGAACTCATCAAGCGTGTGGGCGACGATCGTCCAGTGTTACCAAGTCCTCCGAGAATGGTTCGAGGACCGTGATCTCTATCACAAGCTGGGCTATCTGATAACGACCGGAACCTCTCTGCGCCAGCTGCTGTATCTTTCGGAGCTGGAGAAGACAAAGTCGGCCTTCGGCCGCGCCGTCGATCAATTGATAATCTGTTCGGTCGGACTGTCTTCGGCAGACGTCATGGAGCTGAACTATGACACCGGTTCCCGGAAATGCGAAAATGTACTGCTCCTGTTCAATGTCGAGACCGTAAGGCGGCTCAAGCATTCGACCGAGCGATATCCTTTCCACGCTCATAAGACCGAGAAGTGGTCTTTGGAACACATTCATGCTCAAAATGCCGAATTGCTGACTACCGCCGAGGAATGGCGTCATTGGCTAATGGATGGCAAAGCGGCTTTGGAGAAGGTGCGCTTTGACGACCAAGGTCAGGATACCGAAAGAAAAAACGTTATTTCTGAAGTGGAGAAAGCGCTGTCCGCTCAACTGACCGAAAGCAGATTCACAAGGCTTTCGCGGAGGGTGACCGCTCTGCTCAGCCCGGAGGGTGATGACGACTCGATCCACGGAATCGCCAACCTCGCTCTTCTTTCCAGGCCCATCAACAGCAGTCTCGGCAACCGAGCATTCGCCGTGAAAAGATTGAAAGTTGTTGATCATGACCGCAAAGGAGCGTTCATACCGATCTGCACCAGGCAGGTTTTTCTAAAGTATTACGTCGACGCGGGAAGTGAACAGATGCACTTGTGGAGCCGGGACGATCGGCAAAGTTATCTGGAGGCATTGATCTCGAAGGATCGCGGCATAGGACAGTATCTGGTTGGTGCGCAATGACGAAAACCTCGTTCCGCAATATGCTTCGTTCTTCAGATATCGCGACCATTGAAATTCCTATAATCCAGCGAGACTTCGCGCAGGGACGGCAGAACATCGAGGTCAAGCGGATACGACGATCTTTCCTAGATGTTCTCAAGCAGGCACTGACAGGTGATGAAGAAATCAGCTTGGACTTCGTTTACGGAGACACCAAGGATGGGCGCTTCATTCCGCTCGACGGGCAACAGCGACTGACATCGCTGTACTTGTTGCATTGGTATTTGGCAGTCCGCTGTCGTGTCTCCGATGAAGAGCGGGATTTCATCAAGCGATTTACCTATCACACACGCTTTTCGTCTCGCGACTTCTGCGCGAAGCTCGCGACGATCTGCCCCGGAGTGAACGACCATCGGATCTCTGAATGGCTTCAGGACCAGCATTGGTTCGCGGGTTCGTGGAGGAAGGATCCCACGATTCAGTCCATGCTGGTGGTACTTGACGATATCCAGGCATTGTTCGCCGAAGTCGGTGATGAAGCCTGCCATATCGCATGGAACCGCCTGACGTCCGAGGTCAACCCGAGCATCACGTTCGAAATTCTCTCGCTAGAGGAGATGGGACTTACTGATGAGCTCTACATCAAGATGAATTCGCGCGGGAAGCCGCTCACGGAATTCGAGCATTTTAAGGCGCAATTCGAGCAGGTGTTGAAAGAGTTCGAAGAAGCGTTGCCTGCGACTAGCGAGCAAGCCGGCCGTTATGCGAAATTCGCTCGTAAGATCGATCAGGACTGGGCGGATCTGATCTGGCCTTTTCGAGGTGCGAACGACAATGCCGACGAAGAATTCTTGCGCCTTTTTAGGTTCATTACCGATATCACGATTTGGCGTCATGGGCTTGAAGCTCGTCCCGCGGACGAGGACCTGGAAACGACTGCCAAGGCCATCTACGGAGGCCCGGAAACGGAAGTCGCGCTCGCTGCCCAGAAGCGCCTGTTCTCAGTATTGGACGGCCTCCATGCGGAGTTCGCTTTCGCAACGACGATGGGGGACATCGATAACTGGTTTCGAACGCTGTTCGCGAATGACGAGCACAGAGCGGGCACCGTCACTATCTTCGGCGACGTCAATCTCCTAGACGATTGCTGCAGAAGCTACGGGCTAAGCCAGGGGCGCAACCGAGCCTTCAGCTTGTCGAGAACCCTCTTGCTTCATGCGGTCGTCGAGTACATCGTCTCTGATATTAGGCCTTCGTGGGATGAAATAAGCGAGAGGATGCGTTGCCTGCGGAACGTAATCTTCGCGTCCCAAAACGAAATCCGCGTCGAGATTTTCCCCGCGCTTCTCGATGAAGTCTCTGACTACATTGTCAGCGGAGATCTAGCGGCGCTAAAGAGCTTCAATCGAGCGCAGGTCGAGGAAGAAGTCGCAAAATCGTCTTTTCTGTTGGCGAACCGATCGGTCGAACTGGACGAGTCAATGTACCGGCTTGAGGATCACGATCTTCTCCGCGGCAATCTCGCAATGTTCGACTTGAATGTGGACGAACGGGTGTTCATTCGACGCGCCCGCGCGTTCGACGCTATTTTTTCGGGAAAAACGTCGTACGAGGAGATATCGCAAGCACTGTTGGCGTGCGGTGACTACTCACAGAAGATTGCTGGCGACCGTTTTCAATTCGCGAGTCCATCGCTTCCGAGCGTCTGGCGCGACCTCTTCGTCGCGCGGAGCAGACCGGGAGTCGATAATACCAAGGCTACGCTTACGAAGCTGTTAGACGGAGTTCACGACAAAGGCCTCGTGGATGTCGAAGCGACCCTTCGCCAGATCTCGGAAGATTATCTGCGAGAGGCTGTGGCGTCGAAGAAATACGACTGGCGATACTACATGACGAAATATCCGGCAATGCGCTCGGGGAAGAGCGGCATCTTCATTTCGTCGAGCTACGAGATGGGCTTCGACCTTTGCATGATGGAGCAAACGCGGCTGAGCAGTTACTACTCCGACCCCTATGTCCGCGCAGTCCTGGAACTGGCTGGGGTGTCGCATGACCAACACTTTGCCGTCTGGCATTACGGTTACGCCGGGTATGAAGCGGATAGTCGCTGGAGTCTTTACTCGTCTAACAACCGGCACTTCCTGCGGGTTACGCAAGCGGGTTTCGAGATCAAATCCGGTCGTAAGTCGAGGATCCAGACGATCTTGGACGGGCACGGTGTTGACGGCGACGGGAGTCTGAACGTTCGCCAATCCACTATCGCTGGTATCGTGTTCGACAGAAAGGACCGCGTTGTGATAGCGGCCGATTTAGTCAGAGAAATAGTCAAAGGCGTAGACTAGACTCGGTGCGAGAGCCGTAACGACAATGTGTCTGTACGAGCGGCGAGACCTTTGGGACACCAGAGTTGCCGGCTTCTATAGAACGTAGCTTGTTCAATAGGTTGGGTGATATAGTGTGGGGGTTTTGAGTTCGAATCCCATCAAGACCTTCATTTGACGATGAAACGGTTTATCCGCTGATGTTGCGTGCAACTAATCTCCTGAATAGCGTAAACCGCGCATCCTTCGACTTCGGCCGTAGAAGTTGGCTAAGGTTACCAATCTTCCGAGCCCCCCAACATCAGCCCTGCTTCGGTGATGAACGGGCAGGGCCGATTACGCCTGTCGGAGAAATCGGATGCGACAAGCAAAACTTTTTTTGCACGAGTGATGCCCACATAGAACAGTCGCCGCGCTTCATCGTACTGCTCTTGGGTGGTGCTCGAAAAATGAGGAAGGTGGCCGTAGTTCATGCTGATCAATGCGACCGCATCGAATTCGCGACCCTTAGAGTTGTGCATCGTAATCAACTTGAGAGCTTTTTCCGGGTTGGCAAACAGCCCCATGTCAGAAATAGCGAGGTTTTCAAGGTCCACGCGATTTGCCCGCATGTCCCGAACCATCTCATCCGCTGACGCTTCAAGGAGCGCTGTCGGCGGGGCCGGGACCCAGCCGTCAGTATACAGCTGCTCCGCGATTTCAGCCGCGATTTGATAAAGCCAAGCCTTTCCACCAGGATGAGCCGTCGCGCAAGCTCGTGCGCGATAGATCAATGCCAGTGCGGTCCGACGTCCCGCATAGCTGAAGACGTCAAACCGCGTCGCGCCCGTGATGTCGCCTATAAGCCTGAAGAGCGCTTTCTCAACGCCTGGAAGGCCGAGAAAATGCTCCGACTCGGCACAGGCCCCAAGTTGTTCGGCCAAGCCGGCGAGCAGGCGTCGTCGTCTATATGGCCTCGCACCCGGCCCGAAAACAGGGATATCAAACTCCCTTAACGCACGCGCTACGGGTATGAGGTGCGTCCACCACGGCGCGAGAACGGCCGCGTTTCCGAGCTCGATACCTTCGTCCTGCAGCATAGGCAGAAAATGCTCGGTGATTGCGTTGAGGGGTTGGGAGACATGAACGTAGGTAACCTTGGCATCAAAATCCTTCGCTTTTCCTTCCGAATGCATGCGAGGATTGGTCGCGATCAAGGTGTGCGCTGTATTGACGACGCCGGGCGCGGACCGAAAATTTGCAGTCAGCGAATAGTCTAGCTCGGCGCCAATCTCGGTCGCAAATTCTTGCGCCAAATCGGGGCGGGCACCGGCAAAGCTCATGATTGACTGGTTGTGGTCGCCGACCATAAAGAATTTCGTGGTCAGGTGGCGGTGCAGCTCGCGAAAAATCGCCAGCTGAACGTCGGTAGTGTCTTGAAACTCGTCGACCAAGAGCCATTCAAAGCGTGCCGCGATTCCTCTGGCAACAAATGGATGTTCGCGCAGAATACGGAGCGAGTAAAAAAGGATCATCGCGAAATCAAGAAAGCCGCGCGCGCGGACGAATTCCCAGTACAAAATGGCGGAATCGCGCGTCACGATACCATGCTCAAAACCGTCACCTGCCGGCTCGCCATGGACGTCGACTCGCAGAGATTCGTAATCGTCGAAGGTTCTTGCCATGGTGGCGCGACCGAAGTGGTCCTCTACCGCCTCTACGATTTGCTCGAAATCCGCGATTTCCCGTGTCAAAACCTTGAAAGTTGGCGGCAACTCAGCAACGAGCCAGCTGTAAGGCCTCAGAATGTGTTGAAGGCAGAACGAGTGGATCGTTGAAACATCGCACTTTTCAGTGCTCGTGTTCGTTCCGTAGACCCGCAGGCGCGATTCAATCTCATCCACGGCCGCATTTGTGTAGGTTATGCAACCGATAAATCGGGGGGATTTCTCGACGGTATCGGCAAGCCCAAGAAGCTTTGCGAGGATCACGCGGGTCTTGCCGCTGCCGGGGCAGGCGGCAAGCAGCAGGTGTTTTTCCACCTCGACGGCCGACTGCTGCTCCTCGGTCAGCGAGATCATTCTGAGAGCCATTCAAACGCTTGTTGGATGTATTCAGGGAGCTCGTTCGCATGATCGGCAAAACGTGCGGCGACCTGAGCGTAGCGCGCCTTGCCAAATCTCTTGGCGGTGTTCAGCACGGCTCCCCCGAGTTCCACCCGGAGCTTGACTTCATCATCGAGCTGCAGAGATCCCGAACATAGTTTGGCATAGCCGGAGGACAAGGCCTCATGAATTTTCGGTGCACCCAATGCCTCTGCGGCCGCGATGTGCATTGGCAAAAGGCCCTTGGTTGTAAGCTCGCGTTCGAAGGTCGTTGCTCCAAGAAAGACTTGAACAAAATCGTTCTCGAGCGCCATCAGGTCGGGGGCAGAGTCGTCCGGGTTGAAATCAAGCGCGGTAGCATCTGATGGAATGAGATCTGCGTCCGCCACGATCGCGCATTTCTTTTCCAAGGAGCCGTGCGCGAAAAGTTTGGCATAGACGTCGAAGTGAACACCGTGGATCGGAGTCAATGAAATGCCGACACGCTCCAGCTTTACCTTGTGCACACTTTCGATGAGAGCGGGTATCAAGAATAGCTCGGCGGCCCCTTCGACCAGCATGACCTTCCTCGCGTAGAGAAGGCTGCTTTTCGTCGAGTCTAGATAGCGCTCTAGGTCGGAAATTTCGCCGGACGTCAATTTCGCATTCAAGGCGAGATTGCCAGCCGCGATGCTGGCATCGCCTCGTTTTGTGAGCGATACGATTGTCTTGAGGGGAACCTGCGACGTCACATGGGTGCTGTGGCTCGTGAGAACCGTCTGAACGCCGATCGAGTTTAGTGCAGAGATGAGAGAATATTGAAGCTGGGGATGCAGGTGAGCCTCGGGTTCCTCGATAAGGATGAGCTGTCCTGAAGAGTTTCCGCCGGCAATGCGCCGTTTGAGATATTCGATGAGGATCGAGATATAAAGGATGTTGTTCATCCCCAAGCCGTTACGGCCTGGTTCGAACTCCTGGAGAGACGTATCCGACAGGATAAGTTTGAGATTGCGCAGGATGGCCCGAAACGTGGCCGCCGAGAGCCCTAGCTTTGCACCCATCTCGAAAGCTGGACCCGAGACGTCTTTGAAGCGCGAATCGATCGCCTGAGCTACATCGGAAATGGTTTTCGATTTCGCGATCAGATTGTTTGCTTCATCCAGGATCTGGATCAGCTCCTCCTGCTCTTCCTTTGGAATCTCGAAGGACTCGATCAGCTTGATCAATGGCGATTGACGTGGATTGCGCAAATCGCCCTCGACGTCTCGAAGGGCCGGCAGATGGATAACAAGGAACGACTGAAGATCGGCAAATCGCACTGCTTCCCCAACGCCATCTTCGTTCCACTCGAGGTCGAGGAGATCGATCGCCGGGTTTCCTCCTCCGCGGATCTCCCAGGCGTAATCGTCCAGCGTCAAGCTACCGGATTGGATAGCACCGCTCGCGAGTTGCTCGCGAACCCCAGGCTTGGGTCGGAATCGGTAAAAGATCCTCGCGCGGTCGGTGCCCGTCTTCCACGTGCTGACTAGAGCCTCTTCATTCACAATTCCCTCGAAACCTGTCAATTCGACCCCAATTAGGACCTGTGTGGGTATCGAGATATCCACATTGGCGTTGATGTCTTCTCGGAGAAGCGAGCGCAAAGTCGACGGAAGCGAAATATCAAGGCAGATCTGAATGGCCCGCAGAATTGCGGTTTTTCCGGTATTGTTCTCACCTATGATACAGCAGAGATCGTTTTCGACATTGACGTCAAGGCGTTGAAACGTCCGAAAATTCTTAATAACGATCCTTGCTACGCGCACGAGAAGTCCTGTTCCGCCGACTCAGTCCAGCAATTGATTTACCCGCGAAAAGTGTACACCGAGAAGAGCTGGTGCGCGATGCCGCTTTGCTGTAAAACGAAGCTCACATAGTGGCGCTGTTCCAGCGAGCGCGTCACACAATCCCGACGCTTTAAGCTGGTTTACAGCCCGAACCGTTTTCGCATTTCCCCCGCCTTCGCCCACTCGTCGCCGGGCATCCGGTCGATCAGTTCCTTCATTACCCTAGAAAACGCGGCCTTAAGCGTTTCTTCGGTCAGAACCTTGGCGAGATCTGTCGGAAGCAGCGGGCCCATGTCAGTGAAGAAGCCCGGATTGACGAGTTTCTGGAACATGCGCTGCTGCGCCTCGGCTCTGGAAATCGCTACCTCTCCTTTCTCAAGGTAGAGCAGAAAACACTCGACGATCCTGGCCGAGTTCAGCCCCTCGAACACTCTGAGCGCGTAGTCAAGGTCGAACAGATCGCGGCCCTTGTTGCGTTGAAGCAAGGCACGCAGCTTGGTCGCCAGCATTTCTTCCCGAGAGAAGGTCGGGATTGCAGCCGTTCCGGTGAACCACGGATTTTTGACGCCAAACGGAATCTCGATGGGTGGATCGTAAGCTTCACGCTCGCGTGTGTTGATTTCGATCTTGAGTTTTATCGGACCGGGAGAAGCCTTGTCTTCTGCTTCGACAGCGTATTTAAGTTTGGGCGCAACCGGGCTTTGATCGAAACGCGGCTTGCCTAGCCACGAATCGAGAACGTCCTGCAGATGCTCCAGTAACGGTCGGATAGGGCCGGCAGTCGTCCTCACAAGGTCGATGTCTTCCGAATAGCGCAGCGGCTTGGGGAAGTGCAGCTTGTTGAGCGCAGTGCCGCCGCGGAAGCGCAGTTCGTCACGCAGGAACGGATCGGAGAAGATGGCGACAATCGCGCGGCTGATTATGAGATCCTGCTCGACTTGCCGTTGACTTGCCCACGGCACCACACCATTCCAGGCGGTGATGTAGTCCTGCGGTATCATTCGTCGATCTCCGGCGGTCGGCGAACGATCACACGCCAGTGCTCATCGCGTTCGGATGGCGGCGGCGACAGATCTGGATCTCCGGCCTGCTTGGGGTCGAGTTCGACCCATGGCAACGGCCCACGCGGAGATAGCGCTGCAAACATCGCTTCCGCTATCTGCGAGTGCCCCAGCCTCCCAAGTAGATGCCCGAGGCGTTGTGCGACCGCTTTCTCGAGAGCACGCGACAGGGAGGCAAGCTTTTTGGGTTGCAACTGTCCGGCAAGTTCGGAAAGCACCGTAGCAATATTGTCCAGACCAGCCCCGGAATGCGGATAGCGTACCAGGTCGAACGCCGTCAGTTCCGGCGAGGATAACTTCATATATCCCGAAGGCGTCTTGCGGTCTTCGATTCCTGCCGATACCGCTCCCATATCCTTGCGGTATGAAAACACGATCCGCGTTCGCCCAGCCTCAATATCGGGCAGGAGTTTGTTCGTGACGACCTGAAATTCCATGGAGGCCTGGTGGGAGGCGCCATAGGCGGCCGCGGCCGTCAGCAACCCCACATAGTAGGGCCGTTTTTCGTGGCGCATCAGGGCGTCGATATACCACTCCGGCGGCGGCGCTCCCATGACTGCGTGCTGAGGCGGCACAACCACATAAAAGCCGCGCCGGGGTCGGATAAGCTGGCCGCGCCGCTGCAAACGCTCGGCGGCGTCAAGGAATGCGCCCCGGCTGATGCCGATCTCCTGCTGGGCTTCATCCGCAGAAAAAACTCCCCGGCCCGCAGCAAGTAGCCCAGAAGCGTAGGAAGACAGTGTGGGTCGTTCGATTTGTATCATATCTCATTATCCGCTTTTAGCGCGGAAAACTCAATATGATGCCGCAACTGAATCATTCTCGGAAATCCGCCCTTATTGCGGAAAATGCAATATGACTCACTAGCGTAGTTGCCACCAATGCCAGCCGCGGGGTAGATGACCGCCGCCATTTTCTCGAATTTTCTCACCATTCAGATGCTCAGTTAGGCCAGAAGTAGCCATTCTAATAGGCCTGCCAACCGTGGCGATTAATCAGTCTTGAACAAGCAAACCAATCAGTCCGTGCTTGGCTCTCGATCGGCAATCCTGAAACGCGAGTTATTGTCCCGCTTATAAAAATTAGCACAAATAAATGCTGCTGGAACGACAGGGTCGGCGGTCCGAATCCGTTCAAGGCGGCCGTCTTGGAACTGCTGAGCCGTCGATTAGACTCCCGTCCAGGCGTGAGAGCTCACCGCTGCGATAGATCTGCCATCGTCGCGTCCATTAAATTCCGGAGCAAGGTGCTTCGGACCTACAACGTAGAGCACTGCGGTCTAGCCTCCCAACCAATAAGCTTCTTAGGCAAGGAGGTGGCGTCGCGCAATTGTGCGGCGCGTTCGGTTGCGCACTCAAATCGGAGGCCAGGGAACTCGCGTCCCCTGCGCTGGTTTGTCGGGACGAAACGAATGGAGGTCCTTAATGGACAAGGTCATCGACGTCGATTTCCACGTCACCTGGCAATCGCCCGTCTTCGTCCGGATCGGCGACGGCATGCGGGAACGTATTGACGGGCCGGACGCGGCATTGGCGGCGCTTCTCCATCGCTGGCCCTCGACCAGTCAAGCGGGATACGCCGTCGCCAAGCGCCGCTGCGTCGACGCGATCGCGAAGCGCGGCAGCCCGGAGCTTGCCCGCGAGGCTTTCGTGGAAGCGGCAGTCTCGGCTAGGGTGCTGGGATGATAGGATTGGAGCGGCGGCCCGCACGAAGCTTACCACTGTCCGCCGGCCTGCTCTTGGGCCTCGGACTCGGAGGCTTCTTCGACGGCATTGTTCTTCACCAGCTTTTGCAGTGGCATCATATGCTCAGTTCCTGGTACCCGATCACATCGATCGAGAACCTTGAACTGAACACCTTCTGGGACGGCGTCTTCCATTCTGGTACCTACGTCTTCGTGCTCGCCGGTCTCTTCATCCTTTGGCGGTCCGGTCGCCTCGGCCATTTCCGCTGGTCGACGGCCGACCTCGTCGCGACAATGCTCATCGGCTTCGGAGCATTCAACCTGATCGAAGGCATTGTCGATCATCAGGTTCTCGGCCTCCACCACGTCAACGAAACCGCTCCTCGCGGAGAGTTGCTCTTCTGGGACATCGGCTTCCTTGCCTGGGGTGGGGCGATGGTCGCCATCGGCGTAATGATCATGAGGCGACGACATGTCTGAGGTGCTTCGTGAACTCCGCACGGCAATAATCTGGGCCGCGTTCGGTCTTGGTCTTGTCTTCGCGACCCGACCGGTGTGGTCGTTTCTTCTCTTCGGCCCAAACCTCACGCTTGAGCACCTACTCTCATTGCGGTGCTTTGGCCTGCCGACATGAGGCGCCGGTCGAGCGCGCGACCTATCCCTAGCGATCTACGGAGCTCATCCATGACTGCGTATCCTGACCGAAATGGCCTTGATGCCGTACACCGTGCCTCCCGCCATGTCGTCATCGTCATCGTCGGCGGCGGTTTCGGCGGCCTGGCCTGTGCCATGGAACTGGGCAACGCCCCAGATAATGATGTCACGGTCGTTGACCGCCGCAATCACAACCTCTTCCAGCCGCTGCTGTATCAGGTGGCGACCGCCGCCCTGTCGCCGGCGGACATTGCCGAACCGATTCGCAAAACGCTTGCCAGGTTCAAGAACATCAACATGATCATGGCAGAGGTCGTCGGAATTGACCCGCGGTTGCACAAGGTGTCACTTTCTGATGGCGACCCGCTTTCCTACGACAAGCTCGTCATCGCCACCGGCTCCGATTACAACTATTTCGGCCATGATGAATGGCGGCAGTTCGCGCCCGGGCTAAAAAGCATTCATGAGGCGCGGCATATCCGTCATCGGCTGCTTCTGGCCTTCGAAAAAGCAGAGCGAGCGAAGAGCGAGCCAGAGAAACAGGCATTGCTCACCAGCATTGTCATCGGCGGTGGACCAACGGGCGTCGAAATGGCCGGCGCCATCTCCGAACTCGGTCGCTTCATGATCAGCCGCGACTTTCGGAACCTCCAGCCCTACAATCTGAAAGTGATACTCGTGGAGGCGGGACCACGGATACTCGCCGCCTTTCCCGAACATCTTTCTGCATACGCCAAGTCCTATCTCGAGAATATCGGCGTCGAGGTCCGCACGGGCAGGCGGGTGATGGATATTCGCGAGGATGGGGCCGAGATCGAAGGTGAGTTCGTCCCCGCCGGATCGATCATATGGGGCGCGGGCGTCAAGGCGTCCCCCGCCCATTCATGGCTCGGGATACCCGGACTGGCGGGTGGCCGGATCCCTGTCGATGATCATCTTCGTGTCCTGGGGTTCGACGACATCTACGCCATTGGAGACACATCTGCGCTCACCGGGGCGGACGGGAAGCTCCTGCCAGGTCTAGCGCAGGTCGCCAAGCAGCAAGGCACATATCTCGGAAAAAGCCTGCGAATGGGCAAAGCCGTTTCAGGTTTCAAATTCAAGAATCGCGGTAATACGGCGGTGATCGGTCGGAATGCCGCCGTCTTCGACTTTGGAAAATGGACGTTGAAAGGCAGGGCGGCCTGGCTGCTTTGGGCGCTTGTCCATGTCTACCTCCTGATCAACTTCGAGAAGCGCCTTCTTGTCGCCATCCAGTGGGTAGGGCGGTACCTCACGCGGCAACGCGGCGCGCGGATCATCGATGAGACGGCTGAGGGAGCCGATGACGGTCCCGGCGCGGAGCCTCATCACATCGACGATAACCACGACGATTGTCACATCGCTGATGTTGATCGGAGTTTACGGCCATCGAACAGAACGCACAGTCGTCGAGGCTATTAGCCTCAGAGGTGCCTTGTAGACTTTACGCTCAATCGTTTCTCACGCCGACAACCTAAGTCCAATTGTCTGCATCACACAGCCTAGAACGTTCACCCATAGCAAGAGTCGAACCAGCCCTATCGTCATAACAACCCATCAATAAATGACTATACAGATATCGTGCCGGTTGTATCCACAGACGGACTGCTGCCAATCGAACCTACCCAGCCACGGCTGAGCCACTGAAGTTCCACAAATACCTCTTACGCCACCGACAGATCAAGCCGCCTGAGTGGCCCTCTCGGATGCTTACTTCTGTTCTTCCATCTCTTCATCGACAATCGAGCTGACGAGGGCAACGACCCGGCTGCGCACACGCGGGGAAAGGAGCAAAACGTCGTCTATCAGACGCCGTCCCTCCGCCGTGGAAATGTAGGCAATCTTCTCATCGATCTCTGTTATGATTTGCTGGCCCTGAGTGGTTTCGGGATCTGGAAGGCCTTCGAAAAACCTCGAAACAGGGATCTTGAGGCAATTGGCAAGCTCGTAGAGCATCGAAGCGCTGACGCGGTTCTTGCCGCTTTCATATTTTTGTACCTGCTGCAAACTGACCCCGATGCCGGCGCCGAGATCCCCTAGGGATACATTCGACTGCATTCGGCGGATACGGATTTGCTGTCCGACATGCCGATCAACTGGATGCACCAACTCGCGCGCTAAATTCGACTGTTCGGCTTGCGCAGGCCTCGAAGTCCGGACCTGTGCTGCTGCATAGCGCTTCATGGTGGACACCCCGATGGAGAGTTTCACGCGGTGCGCCCCCGCTGAAAACTCGCTAAACCCACTGATCGGGGAGTTGGAAACCGTACAAGACGGTCCTGTGGCCTTTAGTTCCGAGGAACCTGGACATACGCCACAGGCTCCTCGACCGAAGGTCAAGGAGTGTGGTGTCGAATCGGCCGACACCAACCGCTTGTAGGGGTTTCCACACCCCAAGGCAGCGCGTACTGCCTCGCTGCGAAACCTAGTTGAAATCCGCCCGCCGCGCAACCGAATGCTTCACAAGATTCAATGGCTTCGCTCTTCCAACGCTGCACGAAGAGCCTCGGCGCTTTTGAATACGCCAAGTGGCGCTGTGTGAGCCGCGGCCGAACGAATGGCGTCAGCCGCAGGCTAACGATCTGTTCTGGGTCCGTACGCAATGGCCGGAAGGGTCGTCGGAACCTTTTTGCTGCGGGGTGATCTGGTTGAAGTCGGCGTATTTCACCTTAGGCGCCACCTCCGCTTGTTAGGATGGATGGCGAAGTTTCCCATCAGCTGTCCAGGAAACTCGCTCTCGGCGACCAGGGTCGGCTCGACCCAGACAATAGCCGCACTTCAGGAATAGGGCAGGGGCGGCTGCTTTCGCTTCCAGCGCAGCTTGTCCAGCATCTTCCGCAATCGGATGGCCTCGGCTTCCTTGAAGCCCGTTGATGCAGACCGACCGAACCTCGACGCTGTGTGCTCTCGCATCACACAATCTGTGCCGGCGCATAAAAACCCATCGGCTGTGGAATTGATGAGCGCGGCGCAGAAGGCGTCAGGGTAATGGCCTCGCCGCTCTGGGCGGCTGCTCGGCGGGACGATATCCGACAAGCGAACGCCGCCGACGCCATCGCCGGTCATATCGCCGGGCTTCTTGTCTCCGGCGAAGGTGTAAAGCGGCTTACTTTCCCATTTCTCAATGGCTTCGTCGGAAATCCGCGGGTTATGGGCATCGATGATTGGAGCTGGCGGCATTCCTCGCGGTACGGGACGATCATGGTCGATCTCCGCCCCACTTCTGCCCAAGGGGTCGCAACGATCTTGGCTTCCATATTTGAAGATACAACACTGTGCCGGCCCAGCGACATTTCCTTATCAGCTTCGTCACCACGCCGATTGTGGTGCCGAGGAAGATCGCATAATGGATCGAAGGGAACTGGCCCGGCAGGCGAGCAAAGAAAGACAAGGTTGACAGGCGCATTGCTTCTTCGATTGAGGGTTCGGCAGTTCATGCGTGACGACGGTGGTGCCGATCGATCGGGCCTTCGCCCGTGCGCGCTGGCAACGCCGGCGCTCTGGATGCGCTACATAGACCGCGTCGGGGTTGGCGGAAAATCTTTTAAGACTCCGGCGATGCACAACAAGGAAGCTCGCCGATAAGTTGCCCACGTGCAACTTTTGAATCAGTACGGTTTGACTTCGTTCAGGGCCAATGTAGCCTCACCCGTCTCATCCCCCATTCGACTGGCCACGAATTCTGCTCCTGGAAAGGTGAGGTGGACATTTGAGCGTGGCTATAGACGGGCAGTCCGGTAATCGTTATTTCGGATATACCACCCCATCACCAAATCATCCCGTGAATCTTCAAGGCCTTTTATATTGAAAAAAGTGCAACGCAGTTTTGCCGTCGAGTACAAAAGCGGCAGACGAAAACTCGATACTAGGTCGAACTCGATCTGGGGCAACGTGGACCTAAAGTCCGTCGCTCGCGACCTAGACGAAGAGGCAATGCCGTTTCTGTCGGATAGCTCTCAGAGTGGCAAATCCGACAGCGAAATTTCTCTACCAAAACCAGATCAGGCTGAGTCGTTGTTGACACCGCCTCTTGAGCCGTCGACAACTGCATCAGATGCACAGGAGATAAGCATGGCCGACGAGACTGATACTGCAACCAGTGCCGATGTGCCGGCCGTTGTCGAAACGCCAATTACGCCGAAGAAACAGCGCAAACCCAGGGCCAAGAAAGCCGCGGCACTCGAAACCGCGTCAGCTGACACTACGGCAGAGCCAGCAGCTGCTCTGGCCGGCGCCGGTGGTGTGAAGAGGAGAGGGCGCAAGACAAAGGTGATCGAAGCTGCGGCGAGCGCCAAACGCGCACCTGTGCGCCGTGCTCCGAAGGCGGTGCAGACAGCCTCGGCCGCGCCGACGACAGCGATCGATGAAATGGCGGACCTCCTGCAGTTAGAAGAGGAAAATCAGCGGCTGCGCAAGCTTCTGGCTGAAAAACTTCGCGCTGAAAATGCCGATCTGCGCAAACGGCTCAAGCTCGATTGATATAAGCAGCCGGTCAATCGCCGGCCGCATTTCTGTGCTTGTCGAGACATACATTTTGGCGGCGGCGGATGCTGTTGCCGGAATGAAGACTTACTGCCTGCTTGCGGGATAAAACGCGAGGTCGGATAGATGGCGTCTCCCTGGAAATTTCTTGCCCGACTGGTCTCACCGGGACGCGAACAAAAGCGAAAAAACGGCTCGACCGAGAAGGTTTCGCCGGAGGCGTTGCCTAGTTCTGGTCCGACTGAAACGCCTGCCGAGGACAGCCTGAATAGCGATGGTCGGCCGGCAGGCGCGGAGCTACCTCGTCACGGTCAACCCGGTGCAATTTCCCTCAAGCCTGTGCATTCCGAAGAAGCCGAAAGCGATGTCCACGACAAGGTCGACGGCGAAGTTGCCGAAATCGTGGAGGTCGCTGATCCCGCTATATCAGGTGGTACTGGTTTCGACGTCACCGCTGCGAATGATGCCGCTAGGCTCAAGCGAATTGCCGAGTCGCACCGCGCGAGCAAAGGAGCCGCAGCAAGGAAGCGGTGGCGATTGCAAACGATCCCCAATTTATCCAAACTGCAAACGGGATGAGCCTCGATGACGAGATCAGGATGCTCAGGGATCAGCTGGCCAGAAAGCTAACGTTGCAAAACGCGCAGTTGAGAAAAATGCTGGAGCGGTTTGAACGATGAGCGTGACGCGCTGCCTGCCTTTTAAGCTTGTTGCAGGTGTCCTTTCAAGGCGATAGAGGCGGCATCCTATCTTGCGACCTATCCTCACGACCGTTATACTGTTTTTGAAAAACAGTATAACCCTGGAGTCGAGCTATGAAGTCCATCGACCTCATGTATCAGACGATGCTCGCTGAGCTCGGTCAGCGCTCGCTCGACGCCGCTTGGACGGCCGATTTCCCTCCGGAGGGTCGGTTCACCCCGGCAAACATCAAGGGGCGCAAGTACTGGTATTTCGACATCCCGGATGGACATGGTGGTACGAAACGTCGTTACGTCGGTTCCGCTGATGATCCGGTTATCGCACAGCGCGTAGCTGATCATAAGCGGGACAAGGACGATCTACGCGCTCGCAGGCGCTTGGTAAATACCCTGACCCGCGAAGGCGGGATGATCGCCCCTGACGCCATGTCGGGCGATATCGTCGAGGCTCTTGCCGATGGCGGTCTCTTTCGGCTCCGGGGTATTCTCATAGGCACGGTGGCCTTTCAGTGCTATTCAGGACTGCTCGGTGTCCGTCTTCCCATGGCTGCGATCCTGACCGGCGATGCTGACATCGCCCAGGACTATGCCATCAGTCGGGAGGTCGAAGATAGTCTGCCTCCGATCCTTGAGTTGCTGCAGGGCGTCGACGCCAGCTTTCGTCCAGTTCCACATCGATCGGGAGCCGCGGTCTCGTCAGCGTTTCAGAATGCCGACGGCTACAGGGTTGAGTTCCTGACGTCGAACCGTGGTTCGGATGACTACATCGATCAGCCGGCGAAGATGCCCGCTCTTGGTGGCGCCAGCGCGGATCCACTGCGCTTTCTCGACTTCCTCATAAGGGAACCCGTCAGGACAATGCTGCTCCACCGAAGCGGTGTTCCGGTCGTCGTCCCTGATCCGTCCCGGTATGCCGTCCACAAGCTAATAGTCGCCAGCCGCCGAAACACGGACGGGCAGGGGCCGGCGAAGCGTGAGAAGGACATCCGACAAGCTGCGCTGCTCTTCGAAGCGCTGCAGCAGACAAGGCGATCTACCGACTTGGCGCTCGTCTACAACGAAGCATGGAGGCGCGGGCCTACATGGCGAGAAGGTATTCGAACCGGGGCGGGAATGCTGCCAGCACAAGATGCCGAGCGGCTCAACACGGTCCTGACCGAGGGCGGAAAAAGAAACGGCGAAGAAATTGAACTTCCGTTTGGAGAATAGGCCGTCTTTCAAGGCTAAGCAGTTGATTTGATTCGAAGTCGTGAAGACAATGAAGATGAATATGGTCCTGCGGGGTCCTGTGCCGAATATCTGCATCGCACGGTCTCAGATCTGGCCCCGGCCAGCGCCGGGCAGGCGAAGCGCTGATCTACATAGCAAGGGGGTCAATCGAGAAGATCGCGGTCGGCGACGTGCTCCTGATACGCAAGGGCGACGTCGTACCGGCCGACGGGGCTCTCGTCAGCGAAGTCGCGACGATCGACCAGGCGGTCCTGACCGGAGAGCCCTTAAGGGTGCGCATCGCGAGGGATGGCAACATTTCAAGTGGCCCTACGAACGAGGGGGACGTGATCGAAATCCGCGTTCTAAGTCGCGCCGAGACAGCACCTATGCCGGAATACCGGAATAGTGAGGCTCGTGGAAGCATCGAGGCGCTCCAAGGCGAAGCTGATGCGACTGGCCGACCGGTTCTCGGTGTGGTTCTTGTTCGCCACGGTAGCGATTGCAGGCGTCTCGGCGTTCATGTCCGGAGACCTGTCAAGGATCGTGGCCGTGCTGGTCATCGCCACGCCCTGTCCGTTGATCCTGGCCGTACCCGTCGCACTTGCGTAGGAGGGCGTTCTGGTGAAGGGTGCGGGACCTCTCGAGGCACTCGTCCAGGCCACCGTGGCGGTGTTCGACAAGACGGGGACGCTCACCGCGGGACAGCCCGAAGTCGGCCACATCGAGGGATCGGAGCATCCTAACAGGATCCTGCGGCTGGCCGCCTCGCTGGACCAGGCGTCGGGCCATGTGGTCGGACGCGCGCTGGTGGACGAGGCGCATAGACGTGGGTTGGTAGTGAGCCGCCCATCGGAGGTGACCGAGACCGCGGGATCCGGAATCGTCGATGGCGTGCGCGTCGGCGGCGGAGGAGACGCCTAACGGGTCAGGCAGCGCAATGCGTGTCAAGGTAGTGTTTGACGGCACGCCGGCTGGCACGATCACGCTCGAAGACCGGCTTCAATACCTTCCGCCAGTCGGCGGGGCATTGCTTCAGGAGGCCATCGACGTCGCGGTCATTCTAAACGCCCTTCGCGCCCTCTAATGGGCGAGAAGCACTAGTAGCTCGGCCTTGACGAGAAGTTCTCGAGTGACGCCGCCGAGGATGAACTCACGAAGCCGCGAATGGCCAAATCCGCCCGCGACCAGAAGGTCCGCCTTTCGTTCCAGCGCGGCCGATTGGATGGCGCCTGTCGCGGTCTCGCCGCCTGCCTGGATCGATACGTCATCCACGTCGAGTCCCGAATGCTTCAACGAAGAGATCAGGAGGGCGCGGTTCGCCTCGTCGATCTCCTTGTCGTCGGTGATCGAGATGACCTGCACCTTGATCGCGCGTTCGATGAAGACCCGTGCGCTGGAAAGGGCGCGCGCTGCGGTGGCGCTGCCGTCCCAGGCGACGGCGATCGTGTCCACACGAGAGTAGACGCTGGTGGCTGGAAATAGCACGAGCGGACGGCCGCTTCCGAATAGCAGCGTTTCGGAGAGTTGCCGGGAGAGCTCCGAGGCTTCGACGATGGAAAGGTCGTAGCACTTGGCAATTTCAGAAAAGCGTTCATAGACGAACGGTTCCCTGACCTCGAATCCGTGGATTCGCACCTCGAAGCCAGTTTCCGAAATAGCGTCGGCGATGTGTCCCCGCAGCGAAGTCCCGCTGTCCCGGCTATACCGTTCTGCTTGTCCCCGCCATGTCTCGACATCGATAACGGTGGGAAAGGGCGGATGGACCTGGGGGATCCGGACTTGTGGGATACTGGCGACGAGATGGGCGTCATTCTGCCTAGCGAGGCCGATAGCATCGATTATGGCGAAGGAACTCGCGTCGGGATAGGTCGACAACGGGAGATGGAACTGCGGCTTCATGCTTGCCTCCTGAGGTTAAACTTCCGTCATGATGCATGCCGCTGAGAGAGTTCGCATTGCGCTTGGTCAAGGCCGCGGCGCAATGAAGCTCCTATAATCGCGCCTTCATCGAAGCTGGAGGACACGGCCATGACGATCAATCTGACGGAGATCAACCCCGGTGAGTGCTACCGCATCCTGGAGAACGAGCGTTTCGGTCATCTGGCATGCTGCAAGGATGGGCAGCTCTACGTGGCGGCGATTTATTTCGCCTTTTCCAACGGCGTCGCCTATAGCTTCACCATGCCCGGCAAGAAGCTCGACTGGATGCGGGGAACGACAAGATCTGCCTACACATCGAGCAGCGTTCGAGCGCCGGCGGGTGGACGAGCATCGTCGTCGAAGGCAGGTTCGAGGAATTTCCTGACAGCGAGGCGCGACAAAGCGAACGGCTCCACGCGTGGTCTTCTCCAAAAGTATTCGGACTGGTGGGAAATCGGCTCTATGAAGCCCCAGGAGTTCCCCATGCCCGATGGCTCTCCTCATGTCTTCTACGGCATTGCCGTCACGGCCGTGTCGGGACGCAGTGCAGTCAGAACGGAATGACCGTCGGTGCTCGAGCCGAACCCGCATCCCACAATCGGAGCACCACATGCCATATCTACGCGGCCTATATCCAAGCGCCACATCTAATTTCACCTCGCACCCGCGTTTCGCGCGGGCGCTCTGATTCAAGACGAGATCTTTGCCGGTCGGCCGCGGTCACTGCGGATTTGACGGCGTCCGCCGCCCGGCGAGGGCTTCGATGCTTTGAATTTCTGACTCGACTTGCCCGCAGTATCGACCACGGTGATGCGGTCGAGGTTCTTTCGGACTATGTCGAGGGCGAGCTGGAGGAGTATCCTAGAGAGGTGGCGCGACTGTGTGAGGCCGGGTCACGAACGTTGTCGCACGCCGCCGAAATGTGTCGCGACGTCGCCGCCGGTCAGGCCAACGAGGCTGAAGCGAAGACGGTCGTGTGAAGCCCGCGGCTCATCGGATGGTTCGCAAGACGAGCACGGAGCATGGTGCGCGCTGCACGACGTGGTCCACGACCGAGGCGAAGACGCGGTCGAGCACGTCGTCGCGGCGAGAGGCGATCACGGCGAGATCGGCGGCATCTCCTTTGCGATGGCGACGATGAGCTGCGACGGGTTGCCCGCTCGGACGTGTATAGAAGCAGGAGTCTCGGTCGACCGCGGGCCTTCCGAAAGTCTGGTCTCGGAGGCTCACATCACCTCAACCGCCCAATCGTTCGGCGAGGCCGACGAGGGCAGGCCCTCCACCGCGTGAACGAGGTGGAGGCTTCCGTTGGGCGCGATCTGCGCGTGGGCCGTTTCGACGAGGTGGAGCATGCGTTGCCGGGATCCTCGGCCGATGGCGCCGTGGCGAACAGTCAGTATATGTCCTTGCCAGACAGGCTAACGAACTCGGTCGTCAGTCCGTCGTCATGCGCTTCCTTGAGAAGCCGATCGGCGCTCATGATGTCGAGACACATGGTGCCCGTGAAGGATTGCCGCAGGGCGCAGCAGAAGTGATCTCTCGCCCATGCCTGGCCTCGCGGCGTCGCCGCCGTCACTTCCCAGCGATCCTCGTCCCGACGTCCGAGAACAAGGTCTGCGGACGTTCGCTCGACGGGAGGAATGGTCGTGGCAGCGTTCGTTTCTGTCTTGCCGGTCTTTTCTTGTTCGCGCATGTCCGTCTCCTTTGGATGAGGTCGTGGCGCTGTGTCCAGGAGCCTATCTGTCCCCGGGCGTTTGTTTTTGACGAGCATCAATCCGGATGTTTGACCGGGATCAAGCCAAGGTGGGGAAGGTGGCGATACGACTGTGGCCTGCGGCGTCTGCCGGACGGACCTTCACGTCTGCGAAGGAGACCTCTCCCAGCCAAAGCTTCCTCTCGTTCCAGGGCATGAGATTGTCGGAACCGTGATCGCAACGGGCGAGGGCCTTCCTCGTCGCCTTGTCGGTCAAAAAGTCGGGGTACCTTGGCTGGGCCACACCTGCGGGCACTGCGCATATTGCCGAGAGGGTCGCGAGAACCTGTGCAACGATCCTGGCTTCACGGGTACACCATCGACGGCGGCTTTGCGGCCCATGCGGCGGCCGAGGCGGGCTACGCGTTCGAACTGCCTGAAGATGCGGACCCGGTGGCGACCGCGCCTCTTCTCTGCGCGGGCCTCATCGGGTGGCGATCCCTGAAGATGGCGGGCGAGGGGAGGACGATCGGCATCTATGGGTTCGGCGCGGCCGCCCACATCCTCGTGCAGGTGTGCAAGCATCGAGGCCAGAGCGTCTATGCGTTTGTGCGTCCCGGTGACGAGGCCGGACGGAAGTTCGCGCTTGATCTTGGCGCCGTCTGGGCCGGGTTTTCCGGTGAAAGGCCGCCGGTGCCGCTCGACGCCGCCATCATCTTCGCGCCGGCCGGCGAGCTCGTGCCAATGGCGCTCGACGTGGTGCGGGAGGGCGGAACGGTGGTCTGCGGCGGCATCGACATGTCAGACATTCCGAGCATGCCCTATCGTCTGCTCTGGGGCGAGCGGCGGGTCGTCTCGGTGGCGAACCTGACGCGGAGCGACGGGGCGGAATTCTTCTCGATCGGGAAGGCGGCAGGGGTCAGATGCTTCACCAGCGTCTACCCCCTCGAGCATGCGAACGAGGCTCTCGACGATCTGCGCGCAGGCCGTGTCTCTGGAGCCGCCGTGATCGTTCCGTAGCCGATGTTCCCCTTGACAAGGATCAATGCGCTTTGCTTGCGCTACACGGAAGCTTCTTCGTCAAGACGTCCGCCGACAACCGGCGGCGCTTCCGCAAGGAGATCAGAGATGTCGCGTTCGTTGCTCGCCTTGGCGGCGCTCTTCATCGCAGGTGAGAGCCTATTGTCGGCTCCAGCCGTTGCAGACAGCCTGTCGCTCGCGCCGATGCTCCAGCGTGTCGTGCCGAGCGTCGTCAGCATCTCGGTGCAGGGCAGGGAACTCGACGACGCGGATGCAACGCTTGCTGATCCCTTCTACAGAAAGTTCTTCGGACTACCTGACGACGCTGCGCCGGCAGAGCACAGCTTCCAATCGGCCGGATCGGGTGTCGTCATCGACGAGGTCCACGGCTACATCGTCACCAACCAGCATGTCATAGCAAGCGCCTCAAAAATCGAGGTGGCGCTCTCCGACGGCCGACGCTTCCAAGCGAAACTTGTCGGCGCCGATCCCGAGACGGATGTCGCTGTCGTTCAAATTCCACCTGATCATCTTGTTCAAGCCGAGTTTGGAAGCGCGTCCTCGCTTCACGTCGGCGACGTCGTCGTGGCGATCGGGAATCCCTTCGGCCTGGGCCAGACCGCGACGATGGGCATCGTAAGCGCGCTTGGGCGCCGTGCCGTGGGATCGGAGGGGTACGAAGGATTCATTCAGACGGACGCGTCGACCAATCCCGGCAATTCGGGCGGCGCGCTTGTAAGCGAGGACGGCGTCGTGGTCGGGATCAATAGCGCGATCATCGGCCCCGCCGGAGGAAGCATCGGCATCGGTTTTGCGGTCCCAGCCGAGACTGTCGGCATCGTGATGCGGCAGCTCATCCTGACCGGCAAGTTGGTACGCGGCGAGGTGGGAATTTTAACGCAGGACCTGACGCCCGGTCTCGCAAAGGCGTTCGGCGTCGATGAAGGGGCGGGCGCGCTGGTCAGCGAAGTCCTTCCGGGTTCGCCGGCGGCAAATGCAGGAATTCAGCCGGGCGACGTCATTCGGATGGTCGACGGAAGGACGGTGCGCGGCGCGTCCGACGTTCGAAGGCTTGTGGGATCGCTACCGTTGCAGTCCAAGCCGTCCTTCCAGATCGACCGCGCGAGCCGAAGGATAGAAGCATTTCCCGTGGTGTCCGACGCACCGGTTGCCGAACCGGCTGCTCCGCGTACCATTCATATCGCCCGCGGCCCTCTCGCCGACGCCGAGATGGCGAACTCTCCCGATGGTCCCGGCGCCCGCGTCGTCGTCGTCGCCGAGGGTTCGGTCGCGGCACAGGCCGGCCTGCAGCCGGACGACGTTATCGTCGCTCTCGACCAGCAGCCGGTGACGGACGTCGGGCAACTCCTCTCAATACTCGTGAAGGAGCATGCCCGTGCTCTCATCACCGTCGTGAGGAACGGCCACCGCCTCTTCGTGGCCGCTGACGTGCAGACCCAGTAGCAGCCCGCAGACCGTGTTCTGTCCGCTGAAATTCCAAGGTCGCTCTCGTGCTTGATGAAGATCAACGACGAAAATCTGCGGCGCTGTCACGATCGGCACGTCGCAAACCTGAAGGAGGTTGTCATGAACGACATTCAACTCAGACAGAACATTCTCGACGAAATGGAATTCGAGCCCAGCATCGACGCGGCTGATATCGGCGTCGCGGTCGATAGCGGGATCGTCACACTGACTGGTCACGTGCGCACCTACGCGGAGAAAGAAGCCGCAGAGCGCGTGGTTAGTCGCGTCAAGGGCGTGCGCGGAATAGCTGCCGATATCGAGGTCCGGATTTTCGGGCCGAAGGAAACAGACGACGACGACATCGCCCGGCGAGCTGTCAAAATGCTCGACTGGAACGTTTCCGTGCCAAAGGATTCGGTGCAGGTGCGGGTCCTCAAAGGGTGGATCACCTTGCGGGGAGAGGTCGAGTGGCAATATCAAAAGAACGCGGCCTACGACGCCGTGCGGGATCTCGCCGGCGTAGTAGGGGTGTCCAACCTAGTGGAGCTGAAGCCGCATATTACGGCGGTGGATGTCAAGAAACGCATCGAGGATGCTTTCCAGCGCGACGCCGCTCTTGAGGCCGATGCAATCAGAATCGACGTCCAAGGCAGAAAGGTAATCCTCTCCGGCAAGGTGAAGACCTGGTCGGAACGGCAGGCGGCGGAGCGCGCTGCATGGTCCGCTCCAGGGATCAGCACTCTTGACGACCGACTGACGGTCGGGTGATCGAATATCGGGATTGGCTAGACATTACTGCTCTGCCCACACTCAGCAGCAAGGGCGCCGCTGAGCGCCCTTCGCATAGAGCCCAATTTCCTTGATCGACTTGCGCGCAGATCTCGTCTTCGGAACGAAATTCCGCACCACCCGTTGCAGAGCCTCCGTCGCGAGCACAAGGCGACCATTGATGTTCTTGGAGAGCGACCTTGGGTGGCGACGTAGGCTGGGATCTTCCGCGAAGAAAGATATGAGTCCCCGCAACGGCAGCGCGATTGAGGTTCGGGTTTGATTTTTCTAAATTGAAATCCTGCTGTCGAGCAGAATCGCTATTAGGCCTCGCGGCGAGCAGCAGCCTGAGACGGGTCGACATCTCCGATGCAGTGTACGGCTTCTTCAGCCAGCCGGCGCCCGCTTCGATCTCCTTGTCCGCGGCATGGGGTTCAGAAAAGCCCGACGTCAGGAGAATTTTCACACTCGGCCAGCGCTCCCGGACATTCCGGGCCAGTTCGTCGTCGTTCATTCCCGGCATGGCCACATCACTGAACAGGAGCGCTACGTCATGCCCCGCCTCCAGCTCCTTCAACGCGTCGATCCCGTTCGTAGCTTCGATCACGAAGTAGCCAAGCGTCTGCAGGCGGCTGACCGTCACTCGGCGAACTCTCGCGTCGTCCTCGACCACCAGGATAGTTCCGTGCCCCGAGGCGGGGCTTCCTCAGCCCGCTGCTCGTTCGGATGAGAATCCTTTCCGGCGTCGGCGCGTGGAAGAAAGAGGCGCACCGTCGTCCCTTTCGCCAAGTTCGCTGTAGAGCTGCAGGTGCCCTGCGGATTGCTTTGCGAAACCGTAGACCATGCTCAGCCCAAGCCCCGTTCCCGAGCCCGTCGGTTTCGCGGTGAAGAACGGTCGAAAGCCCTCTCCATCACATCGGACGTCATTCCGGTGCCGGTGTCGGTCACGGAAATGAGGACGTAGCTGCCGGGGCGGATCGCCGGGGTACATCCCGACATAGTCGGAGTCGATCTTGCAACAGAGCCCTTGCAGGCGGGCACCTCAAAGCAGACAGGAGCTGCGATGGAGGACAAGGCTTCGCAGGTTCTATCGAGCACGAAATACAGCACTCCTACCAAGCAGTTGGAAGGATCCGTGCTCTCACAATCCAACAAAAAGCGCTGATGAACGAACAAGAACTTTCGAACCAGTTTCTGTTGCTTTCCCCGGGCTTCTCGTCAACCAGTCTTATTCCGTTTCCTGCCACCTTAACTCATCATCTTCCGGAAAAGCAGCAGTTGGTTGCGAACATCCAGTGCCTCGGTCGGTGGACTCCGCTGAAGCGCCTATTTGAAGTCACTCTGCCCCAGATACGCTTTAATGCAGCTAGGAATGGGAAGCGATGAGCAAAGTGCGTAGGAGATCAAAGTTTCCCACTCCTTGTGGCCTGCCGAGGTCGGCGATCGATGACAGGTGTAATCGAGAGACACTGGCCCCCGAGACATCAATGCCGCTTGAGGGAGACGTATCTGACAACGTTGGTTGTAAATCCGCTTTTGTTTGCCGATGCACATTCAGTGCCATGGCTGGATCGCATGGTTCAGATACACGCAGATAGACATCGCGACCGATCGCGCGCGTGCCCGGCCTCGCCGAAAAGGTGCCAGATGTGACGGCAGCCTTGCATGCAAAGCTCGCCGAGCACCGGGCGTTCGTGCGGGAGCGTGGAGAAGACTTGCCGGAAATCCAGAATTGGCGCTGGGCACGCTCCTCCTAGTGCGACAGAGGACCGAACTGGGTAGCGACTACCACCAGCCATACTGCCGCAGCTACGCCGGCACGCAGGAGAAAGGATTCGAGTGCGAGGTGGCAACCTCGCCTTCGACTTGGGGTGTCCCACGGCAATCGCAGCCTTTGCAGCGTCAGCTACCTGTTTCGAGTCCTGTTCGTTCTGCAAACGATGCGATCTTAAAACGTCCTGGAGAATGATCGCCGGGTCATGCTGCAGCCGTCAACGAGAGGCAGCTAAGGGTGAAGCCCGGTCCCATCGCCGTCAGGACAGTTCTCCTGGGTAGTCCTTGCGCAAGAAGCTTCTCGAGTACGAACAGCGCGGTTGGCGAGGACATGTTCCCATAGTCCGAGAGAACCTCACGTTCCTGGTCGAGGGTTCCCTGGCTTAGTTTAAGCGCCGATTCCAAGGCGGTGATAACCTTTGATCCACCGGGGTGGCACGCAAACCGGTCAACGTCGGCAGGAGCAAGATCTGATCGGGCGAGTATGGACGTTACGCCCTTCAGCACATGAGTTTCGGCGAACGGTGGTATCGCACGATCGAAGATCACGCCCAGACCCTCCGGATCGACGCTCCATCCCATGATGTCTAGCGTGTCGGGCCACGTATGCTGGCCTGCAAGTTCGACCTCGGCCAGACCGGTCTCACTAGCACGCACCACGCAGGCGGCGGCCCCGTCGCCGAAGAGGGCGGTCGCCACGATGTTCGCCTTCGTAAGCTTGTCCATGCGAAATGCCAACGTGCAGGTCTCGACGGCGACCACCAGCACGACTGAGCCTGGCCGGGATGCCGCCAGCCGTGACCCGATTGAAAGCCCAGAGACTCCGCCGGCACAGCCGAGGCCAAACACGGGAACCCGTTCGACATCGTCCCGGAAGCCCAGTTCTCGGCTTACCCTCGCTTCCAGACTAGGTGTCGCAATACCAGTCGAGGAGACGGTTACGATCGTGTCGACATCGCCTGCTGCAATGCCCGCCGACACGAGAGCCTTGCTGGCGGCGGCGACGAACATTGCACCCGCGCCCTCGATATGAGCGAGGTTTCGTTCGGGCCATCCCGACGTCTCGAGATACCACTCGATCGGCCGGACGGCATAGCGGCGCCGAATTCCCGAGGTTTCGAACACCCTTGCCAGCTTTTCGAAATCGCCAAATCGCGATGAGAACGCGGTGTGCGAGGCTCGCGCCGCGTCACGCTGGTCGATGACATGTGGCGGAACGGCGGTGCCGACGGATACCAGCTTGACGGGTTGCTGCATAAGACTCCTTGCGACGGCGCGGGAAGAATTTGGTACGCCGCGCGAGGACGAGACCGAACCGTAACGCCTCGATCCTCAATAAGTTGCAATGCGGGCGAGCCTGACGCCGCACTTCGTCGGAAGGCTTCAGAGACGACGACGCGTGAAGAATGCCTCCCGCGGCTTCGTGTCTGCCTTGATCCACGTCAATGCGCTCAACAAGTTGGCTCCGTAATTGTCCGATCGAAAAGGAGACAGCGCGATGCTTGCTAGAGACATCATGACGACCCCGTGACGACGCTCGACGAGGGACACAACGTCAGGGAAGCCGTCGAGATCGTCAACGCCAGCAAGATCGGCGCGGTGCCCGTCATCGATGGCGAAGGGCGGCTCACCGGCATCGTCACCGGGGAGACCTGCTGCGCCGGGTGGCGTCATCCTGGGCGAGACGGGCGGTACCGCATACGCGCGACCGCGAAGATGCACTGGCGGACTATGTGAAGGCCCGAAGCTGGCGCGTCAAGGACGTGATGTCGACGCCCGTCGTCAGCGCCGCCCCGAGCGCAACCGCGAGCCAGCTCGCAGAACTCCTGCAGGCCCACGACATCAAACACCGAACGGCAGACTCGCCGGCATAATCAGCCGTCACGACTTGATGCGAGCGCTTCTCGATGTTCGACGGCAGTGTACTGCTTCCGGCGACGAGGCCCTAGGGACGGCCGTTCGTGGCCGCCTGGAAACCGAGTTCGAAATAAGGTTCCCCATCGTCAATGCGACCGTCTCCGACGGGGCAGTGACCCTGAGGGGAGAGGTCGAGACGGAGCTGGAATGCTCGGCGGCCAGGGTGGCGGCGGAAAGCATCCGCGGCGTCGGCGGCGTGGTAAACAACATCACCCTGGCTACCGCATGGTGAGCTCTCTCAAACTATGAAATCGTCCCTGGAGTTTCCGTCATGTTTGTCAGGGTCATCGCAGACGCCGTCGTGTCGAGGCTTCTCCTCGTCATCCTGATCCTCATGGTGGGGACGGTCGTGAGCGTCCTACTGGTGAGGCCATCCGACGACTCCCGAACCGGGCGCGTCGAGCGCTCTCTCTGACCCCTGAGTGCGCGATGAACATCTGGCCCTCCAGGATTTAATTGTCCGGCCGCGTCCCGCAAATGGCGCGACGGATTCGATGCTCTCCGAACTATTCGGCTTCATCTGGCTGATGGGAAGGCGTCATCAGGCGTTGGTCGCAGGGCTGTCCGTGGCTCTTTTCGTTATCGGCGCGGCGCCTCTCGAACTCCAGCGCCGGATCGTCAATGAGGCGACCGAGCAAGCGTCATACCGGTCTCTTCTCTTTCTCGTCTCCCTCTATCTCGCGGTCGCAGTGTTGAAGGGCGCGATAAATTCACCTCCAACCTCTAAAGAAGCTGGGTGGGCGAAAAAAGCACGCTTTGGCTCGGGGCGCGCGTTCTGCATCGGGCCGAGACGCCGCCATCGGAATCCACGCTCGAGGGGGTTGAGCTGTCGATCGTCTTTGCGGAAGCGGAACCGGTGGGCAGTTTCGTTGGGACCAGCATCTCCGAGCCGCTACTCCAGATCGGCATCCTTGTCACCGTGGGCGGTTATCTGATCTATCTCCAGCCGCTGATGAGGATGGCCGTCGCAGCCACCTTCGCCCCGCAGATTGCGTTCGTCCCGATGTTAGGCTGCTCACCTGGCTTTTGGAGATGCCGCTCATACCCATGGCCTTGACCAAGTCGTCGACAGAACGAGTCGAGATTCCCTGGATATACGCTTCCTGGATAACGGCCGTCAGAGCTTTCTCTGCCATGCGGCGCGGTTCAAGGAAGCTCGGAAAGTAGCTGCCTTTGCGCAGCTTCGGAATGCGAAGCTCGACGGTGCCAGCCCGCGTCTCCCGATGTCACGGTAGCCATTGCGTTGTGCGAGCCGCATCGAGTTCTTCACACCGAAGTCTGCACCCGTAGCCGAGCCTACTTCCAGCTCCATCAGCCGCTCGGCGGCAAGGCCGATCATCTCACGCAACAAATCTGCATCGGCACTCTTCTCAACAAGGGAGCGCCCGTTCATCATGTCATTGGTCATCGGTGATCTTTCCGTCAGGTTGGTCTTGAACAACCCGACCCTAGCGGAAAAACACTGATGGCCGCCCGCAAAGCCGATCACCCGCTACAGCGCAACGAGAAGCGCGCGGGCGCTCGGCTTTACTCCCTACCGTCACCTACGCCACGTACTGGGACACGATCCGATAGAACGGCCACCTTTTCCCGCGTGCAAGTGGCCATATGGGGGTGGCGTAATAACCACGCATACGCGAGGTCGGTATGGCAGGTTTGATCTCTCCTTCCAGGTCGCTCGCGTTATAGATCGCGACGACGCCGGGCACCGAGAACGCATCGCCGACATCGATGTTCAGGATTCGGGCATGTGGCTGGTCGGAGCGTCGCAATGCGATATGCAACATACCGCGGCGCCATGTCATCGACATACTGACCAACACCCGTCAGCAGACGTGGATCTTCGGTGCGCTTGTCCCGCTTGCCGACAAGTTTGGGCCGCAGCTCGACGGAATGGTCCTGCTGGCTCATTCGTAGAACTCCACACCCTTTCGCAACTCTTGCCATTGCGCGTCGTCGTGGCCGAAAATGATAGAAGCTCCCCGCTCCCGAAGAGCTTTCAGGCGAGTGAGTGCCTCTGCGGCGAGTTCGATGTTCCAAGTATTTCTCGGAGCGATACCGGTGTCGACGCTCGCCTGGAGCGGGGCAGCATCTGAAGCGAGTATAAATGAACCATCTTTTTCCAGCTCGACACGGGCGACGGTCATTCCGGGGGTATGACCCGGCATGGGCAGCAAGACGATGCGCCCGTCGCCAAAGACGTCATGCTCGGCATTGAAGGTCTGGAAACCCTGGGGCTGGTCCCATTCTCCTCGAAGATAGCCTTGATTTTCTGCACCGCTTGCCGTGGCGGCCTGCGCCTCCGCTTCGTGGCAGAGGATCGTTGCGCGCCGAAAGTACGCGTTGCAGCCGCAATGATCGGGATGCAGATGTGAACAGATCACAACATCTATGTCCTCGGGGTCGAGAGCAAGAGTCTTCAACTGATGAACGACCGTCCGCTCTGGCGAAAAGATCGGGGTCATAACCTTGCTTAACCCACCCCATCGCGCGCCTGGATCGATGGCGGCCTCTGGATTGCATCCGCTATCGAACAGCGCGTTGCCTTGGGGATGGCGCATCAGGGTGGCGTGAACCGGCAATTCAATCGCTTCTTCCTTCAGCGCCCCAGGGACGTAGATGGACCGGCGCATACGAAGGCGGCCGGCCTCGAGAAAATGCATCTTCATCTTAAAGGTCCTCTCTTGCTAGCCAGTTCGCGGACGGCGGTGACGATGTTTTCATAGCCCGTACAACAACAGATGTTTCCTGAGAGCGCTTCCCTGATCTTATCATCGGTTTCCAGCGGATGGTGGCGAAGAAGGTCGATGATCGCCAACGATGAAACTGGGCCTACAAATTCGCATTGCAGGCCATGATGCTGGCGGAACGCTTCTTGGATTCGTCCGAGTATCGACGCTTCCCTGGCCATGGTTTCGATTTCGCTCCCGTCTGCCTGCACTGCAAGCATCAGACAGGAGCGTGCGCTCCTTCCATCGAGAATGACGGTGCAGGCACCGCAAACGCCATGTTCGCACCCGACATGGGTTCCGGTCAGGCAAAGGATCCTGGCGCAGGAAGTGGCTCAGCAGCGTTCGTGCTTCGATCGTGCGCGTCATATACGCTTCGTTGACGCTGACGGTGATCGTCTTCTCACTCATCTTGCTTGAAGCCTTTCGTGGTTCGCGCGGCTCCAGGCGGCGCGAAGGGCCCGTTTGGCAAGGACGCCTGAGAGATGCCTGCGGTAATCTGCAGAGGCATGGATATCCGTGTTGGGCGTGAGGATTCCAGCCAGGCGATCCGCCACCGTATCGAGAACCGGCTCGGAAACATCCGTCCCCTCGATGATGCCCTCGATCTCTTCAAGCCGCAGCTGGGTTTCACCAACGCCCATCATGCCAACGCGAACGTCAGACGCCCTGCCATCTACACAATGCAGCGTCGTCGCAAAGCAAGCGAGTGCGAAGTCCCCGTGGCGTTTTGCAAACTCCTCAAATCCCCATCCGGCATCCGGTCTCATCGCGTCGAGCTCGACGCGAATTACAAACTCGTCCGGTTCCAACGAGTTGACCAGCGATCCGACAAAAAAATCGGCTGCAGGTATTTCGCGTCTGCCGCGCTGAGAGGAGGCGATGACCGTCCCACCGAGGAACCGTGTCATCATCGGCATCTCGGTCGCTGGATCCGCATGCGCGACGCTGCCGCCGAAGGTGCCGCGGTTGCGCACGGTCATATGGGTGACGTGATGCATCGCCTCATGCACGATCGGCAAGTGTTGGCGGATGATCGGGTCTGTCGCGGTCATGTGATGGCGTACCGTCGGCGCCGATTCTCACCCGATCTCCGTGCAGTTCGATCCGATCTCCATGAACCGACGTTACTACGCGCGGCGCCCAAAATCCCGCGGCCCTGCTCGGATGGATACGATCTCTCTGAGCAGTTCGAGGTTCTCGCCGGTCATGGTGGCCACGTCTTCGATCGTGCAGATATGCATCGAACGAGCCATCAGGCGGCCTTTTGCGCAGTGGAGACCGTCGGAAGCATATTCCACGGCAACAGGTCTTCAAGCCTATCTACCGGTTAATCTTTGATCTGGGTTAGGACGTCCGTGAGGTAGCTCTCGGGGTTGCGGCCATGCAGTTTGTCCGTTCCAATGATGGTCAAGATATTAGCGTTGCGCTATCCCGTTCGTAATTTGCATCGTGTAAGTCTTCACTCCTGATGCTCGTTCTCGGGCCGCGCCACGCAACGCGCGGCCCGTCTTTCGGTTTTCTCAACCCGGGAAATTGCTACTCGGATTGATTGATTATTACGAGTTTATATGCAACCTTCGGTACGATCGCCGACGGTCGGCGCACATCAGGAGGAAAAACCATGATCCGTACTACTGCAGTTGCAGCACTTGTGTTTGCTGTAGCAACCTCAGCTTTTGCTTTCGATGCAAGCAACTTCAAGGATTTTTCAAGCATCGCATCGGCTTCCAGCAGTTGGCAGAACCAGTCCGGCTCGACGATGATCATTCAAGTCGACTCGTTCGGAAATGTCTCCGGCCAATATGTAAACAGAGCCCAGGGCACCGGATGCCAGAACTCGCCCTATCCGCTAACAGGAAGGGTAAACGGGACGTTCATCGCATTTTCGGTCGGCTGGAACAATTCGACGGAGAACTGCAATTCCGCAACCGGATGGACCGGCTACGCACAGGTCAACGGCAACAACACTGAGATAGTCACGAGCTGGAACCTCGCTTACGAAGGCGGCTCCGGTCCGGCCATTGAGCAAGGACAAGACACTTTCCAGTACGTGCCGATGACTGAGAACAAAAGCCTCTTGAAGGATTAATCTCCTCTGCCCTGCCGGCGCTGGCCCGTCAGAGATTGTGGAGCAAGAATTCATCGAATATGGCCAAAGGCTTAGACGAAGCTGCTTTCCCTGCCGAATAAAAGCGCCGCGTGCTCGTCCGCGCGGCGCAAATCCTTATTTGATGAGTTCAATGCGGCCAAAACGGCAAGCTTTCCGGACAAAAGTAAGCATCCGAGGATGCGCCGCCTTGGGGCAAACGCGGCGATCTGATCAAGGTCGTTTGGCACGATGCCAGGGGGCCTGCCTGTTCACGAAAAAATTGGAGCGAGGAAGGTTTATCTAGCGTGACGGCCAGGGCGCTTGTCTGTTCACGAAGAAGCTGGAGCGCGGCCGCTTCATCTGGCCGTCAGCCGCTGACGGCACGGTGGTGATCACACCGGCGCAGCTCTGTTATCTGCTCGAAGGTCTACAGAAATATCCCTGCTTGTGAGTCTGACGAATCATCACCGGACAAGATCGAGGTGCTGGATCCGAGCCATCCGTTATTTGGACGCTCCTTTAATGTGATCCGTGAGGTGGGACGTAGAGGCGGCAACTTCGCGCCGTCGTATGAGGTTGAACATCGTGGTGGATCGACCTTGCTGATACCCGTGTCTGCGACACAGGGATATGTCGAAGCCTGAAATACTGACGCGCGAAGGACACCATTCGCCCAATTGTGAGGAGAAGGTTTTGCCAATCACTGTGCAACGCCTTCGCCTGCAGCGGGCATCTAGGTAAAGGCACAGCGCAACAGATGGACACACGAACCTAGTTTGCTCAGCGCCGTACAACTTGCCGCCAGGCTCGATATTCCCGTCAATTGGATTTACGTTCAAATCAGGCGGAAGCGCCTGCTCATCGACCAGCAATCAACCGGAGCATATTTGTTCCAAAATTCCCCGGCGGTCGTCAACGCGGTTCGCGACCTTCGCAACCGTACCATTCATCAACTCGATCTGAGAATCATTCAGCCTCACCAGGAGGGGCATCAACATGCGTTGTCGCTGGAGGGAATTGACTGGCGCGCACGGCAGGAAACCTGGCGCCCCAGCCGGGTTTGACTCAATTTTTGCATTGAGATTGTTGAGAAATCTGATTCAATGTCGTTATGACATTGCCGCCGCTTACCCTGCCATCGGACCTTGCCAGCGCTCATCCGGCGCTGCTGGCCGAACGTGCTGCGCGGCTGCAAGCTGAGGCGGAAGCGGCCAACGCGAAGGCGCGGCTGTCGAGCATTGAGGCGCTCAACGTGCATTTGCAGTTGCTGATCGGCAAGCTGGAGCGCGAGAAGCACGGGCCGCGCCGCGAGCGCACGCAGCGGCTGATCGATCAGTTGGAATTTGCAGCTCGAAGAGCTCGTGGCGTAGGCCGCCGAGGACGAACTGAGCGTCCAAGAGGCCGCAGTCAGAACACAGTCCGTGCGCGCCTTCGCCCGCAAGCGTCCAGTGCGCAAGGCGTGGCCCAAAGACGTCGAGCGCGCACGCATCGTCATCGAAGCGCCGACGGCATGTGCCTGCTGTGGCGGCTCGCGGCTGTCGAAGCTGGGCGAGGATGTGACGGAAACGCTGGAGGATATCCCGCGCCGATTCAAGGTGATCGAGACGGTGCGCGAGAAATTTACCTGCCGCGATTGCGAGGCGATCAGTCAGGCTCCCGCACCGTTCCATGCGACGCCCGCGCGGCTTCATCGGCCCTCAGTTGCTGGCGACGATCGTGTTCGACAAGTTCGGGCAGCACATCCCGCTGAACCGCCAGAGCACGCGGTTCAAATGTGAGGCATCGGTCCGTCGACCCAGACCCTGGCCGGTGAATGTTGATCCGAATGTCTTCGAGCTGCGGCAAATGCTGGAGCATCACTGTCGCACGGCATACCAGGAGGCAACGTAGCCGGCTGCGGCGACCCCATGCGAATGCGGGACGTCGCGGACGATGCTACCGACAATGGCGTCCCTTTGATCGACGCCATTCGGCCAGTTCGGCACGATGTAGCCGCGATAGCTGTAGATCCAGGTCTCGCCGGCCACATCGCCCTTTCCAGTGAATTGCAGCTCGACAGGGTCTCCCGGACGCACCGTACCGGTCAATTCCAGCGACCACCCGGGCCCACCAATGGTTCCGCCGACCTTGCGCCGAGCCAACTCGGTCAGCACCAGCGTTCCCTGGCCAAATTCCAGTGCATTGAAATCAACCGATAAATCGGGATTGTTGATCAGGCTGCGATAACTCCAAGTGCCAGTGAAGCTCATAGTTCCTCCCAATGGCGATCGACGCCCTAATGATGGCCGGAAACGGTGCCACCCTGGCCGTCCGGCAGGGTGATCCTGATGTTCTGCATCATGCCCTGGTCCTCATGATCGAGGATGTGGCAATGCAGAACGAACTCGCCGATATAGCGCTGGTAGTGCGTCCGCACGGTGATCGTGTAGCGCGCCGACGGATCGGTGCCGGGATTCTTGATCCACAGCGTGTCCTTCCAGACATTTTTCAAGCCTGGATATTGCGGATCGCCGTCGTCATCGGCGCCAAGCGCGCTGACATCGTTGCCGGCCGCATCGACAATTTTGATGATCTGAAACGAGATTGACATGGATATGGAATGGGTGGCTGACGAAATCCGAGCGGAGCGTCCATTCGTCGACTCCGCTCAGCGGCAACGTCCGGTCGATGCGGTTGGGATCATAAGGTTTGCCGTCAACCTCGAAGAAGGCGGCACCCGGCTGTTTCACATCGATGTTAAACACCAGTTGCTGCTCGCCGGTGACCTCGCCCGCGTCGATGTCCGGATGGGGAATAAAGCTTGAGAGCGACATCTCGTTCTTGAGGTCATCGATAACCTTGCCGGCGACATTCTGTGACATCGTGCGCTCAGCCGCCGAAATCAGCCAATCCTGCAGATAGGTGCCGATCTCGCCATTGACGGCATGGCCGCCTACTGCAGTGACTATGCCGAGAAGCCGTCGGCTTGGAGCCTCCTGGTTGACGCTGGCCGCTGCCGGTGCGGCGCCATCGATGATGCAGTAGTCACCCGCTCCTGGCAACACCACCAGCGCGTCAACGCGGTAGCCCGGTTGCAGGATCGCTTGCTGCCGCATCTGCACCTGCGCCATTGTCAGCCCGTCCTGGGCCACCACCCCATACGGAATAGTATCCTTGCCGCAATTCTGGTCGATCCATCTGTCGGTGTCCGCTGCCGCAAGCGTGCGGAACGCGGTCGTCCCGGTCTTGCGCCGGATTTCGAAATTGATGGTGTCGCGAACCCCGGCGTGTATCATCCGCCACCGCTCGACCGAGCCAGCCTCCGCTGATGCCAACTGACCAAGCACCTGGCCGTTGACGCTGGTGAAGCGGCCCGAAGCCGGCCAACTGCCAGGTCCGAACTGATCGTAGCTTTCGATGCCGCCCACCTGTCCTGGCTGGCAATCATAAGTGATGTCGCCATTGTTATCGGTGCAAGCATATTGAATCTGCTGTAGCACCAAAACCCGTTCGGCGATATCGGAGCCGCCCGGCCGCTTCAATAGGCGGTCGATATCGCCAGTCTCGGTCGGTGTCGGCATGCGATCGCCACGGATGATCAACGCCCCGGACATGCCACTCGACACCTGCAATGCGGTTGATCCGTGTAGGTGTGGGTGATACCAGAAGGTGCCGGCGGGATGCTCAACGGCGATGTTGTATTCATATTGGAACGAAACGCCGGGACGGATTGAGATCAGCACATTATCGCCATTGCCAGACGGATTTACCCAGAGACCGTGCGAATGCAGGTTGGTACCGTTGAAGCAATGGGGGGTATTGGCACTGCCACCGCCGATGCCGCAGGTGGAATCCTGAGGGAACAGGTTGTGAAGCGTTACCCGCACCGTCTGACCGGGCCGTAGATCGATGGTCGGTCCAACCAATGGCGTGTCGGCACCGGATAAGCCGGTCTGGCGGGCGTCTTGATAGCCGCGCAGTTTAACGTGGTCGTAGCGCGCCGTGGCCGGATTGTAGATCTGTCGGTCGAGATAGGTAGCGTTCATATCGAGCAGAACCTCGCCCGGAAATGTCTCCCGGCTTTGTTCGAAGGTTTTCAGCATCCCCTGGGATTTTGTGATAGGTTGCAGCATATAGGCCAGGGGGTTAGTCACGGCCCTGGCCTCTTGAGCGACTGCGAATAGCGCATGGGTGACCGAAAAAACGCTCGCCATACCGAAGATCGCAATTTTGTCAGACACAGACAAACAACCCTCCCAAACCTCTGCCCGGAGTTTTGTTCTCCCCGGGTCGAACCGCATCCACAAAGTTCTACTGCGTCACCATGCGTTCACCTGCAATTCGACTTTGACTCGCGCGCTTTCTCGGGAGAAGACAGCTGCCGCCGCGCGACGAGAAAGTTTCAAGACTCATGCCACTCTGGCCGGATCGAGCCTCAGAAGGAATCTTGTGCCTATGCTTCAAGGACTTCCACGAGAGCGCGGTAGGAAGTCGGGCGGAACAGCACCATGGCGCGCACCTGACAAACCTGACAGCAGGTGTAGTAGGCCCGACATTTTTGTGGGGAGCATCGTTACGTGCGGCAATACGCGTCTCACCTTGTTTGTTTGTCGAGCTGCACTCGAGCAACGCCTTGACGCTCATATCGCGGTCACCGCCGCGGGCATTAATGTCGGCGTCACATACCGTTCATCACACCGCCTAATCGGAGAGACACCACGGGCAGACTACGCCAGTTCTTCCGGCTCTCTGCGCTGCGCGATGATCTCGAAACTAGGTTGCTTGCTCAGGAGTATCGCGCCCTGCTCCTCGACGATCATTTCGACGACGGCAGGAGGGAGCCCTTCCACAATCTTCTCCTATGGACGTCTCTTATGGACGTCCAACGCGATATCTCAGATGCACGGAGCCGAGGCCAGCGGCTTCGGCGCTGATAAACGTGAGCCTCGCCCTGCCGTCAAGCCCATCCTCGCCGCCCTCGAATATGGCCGGTGTACTCGACTTGCCTCCGATCGCAGGGAAGATGACCAGGCTGACCTCGTCAACAAGACCCGCCTTCAAGAAATGGCCATTGGTTTGCGCCCCGCCTTCCAGCATCAAGCGCTTCACACCGAACTCGGTTCCAAGAAGGTCGAGCGCGTTTTTCAGATCGACGCCATCTTTCTCCGAGACGATATAGGAAACGCCAGCCTGGGTGAGGCCCGCCAGGTAAGCATCATCCACGTCAGATCCTGTCAGGACCACAAGGTGAGCTCCCTCAATGTCGCTCTTGTCCCAGCGTAGCCGACCGTCCTTATCCACGATGACAGCGAACTCGCCGGCGTCCGGGTTGGCGATATGGATCGGTCGCGCGGCTGTGCCGGTTGCTTGATAGGGGCGGTCGACGGCGTCCGCGAACTCTTCTCCCGTCGCTCTTCCCGAAAGCCAGGCGTCGGCACCGATCTTCTCATGCAGGCCGTCATAGATCTTCACGAGCTCATCGACCGAATGGCCGGTTGCCTCGGCCCAATCATTGACGATCAATCGGCCATCCAGCGGCGACATCATGTGACAGATTACATAGGGTCTGGGCATTGGATTACTCTCCTCTACAAACATTCCACCGTCAGTGACCTGACTTCAACCAGGCTGCGAGTTTATCCATCCAGTCGGGGTGCCAGCGTGAAAGCGCCGGCCGGTTCAGGATCATGTCGTCGGCCGCCCAGCGGATCCTTCTGGCATCGATCGCAGACGTAACCGCGTTATCCGGACAGATGATGTAAAAATTCTCGTCGAGCAGACGGACCAGGAAGTATTCCACCAGTTGCTCTGCGGTCCATGCCTCATCGGGTTTCGCAATGCCCTGCGGCTTGAGTGCGGTGTTCATGGGTGTCCACGTGTAGCCAGGGACGAGGAGATGAGCCGAAACACGACCTCCCGTCTCCTTCAGAAGCTCGTGCGACAGCTGTTCGGTCAGGACTTTGACAGCTGCCTTCGCCACCGAATATGCGGCGTTACCTGGAGGAGTCGTAATACCTTCCTTGGAGCCGAGGTTGACAACGGCCGACTGGCGACCGGCTTCGATCATGTAGGGCACGAAGACGTGTTGCGCGGCCAGAACACCTCCGAAGTTTACATCGATCTGGCGTCGCCACTTTGCAGGATTGTCCCAAGGGCCGGCTCCTTGCGTTATGCCCGCGTTGTTTACTAGGACGGCCACGTCGCCAAACCGCGAAATCGTTTCGTCCCGCAACCTGGTCAGTGCCGACAAATCTGATACGTCGCCGCTCACGATCAGGATGTCCGTGTCGAGTGTCGAAGTAACATCCTCAAGTGCGTCGGCGTCGAGATCCAGCAGCGCGAGCTTCATGCCGCGGGCCGCGAGAGCCCTCGCGATTGCCAAGCCGATGCCCTTCGCAGCTCCCGTGATGACCGCAACGCGGCCAGGAGCAACGACGCTGTTCATTCTCTCGCTCATTTTTTGTCTTTCCCGTCATTGGACCGTCACCGCTGGAAGGTGTGCCGGACAAGCCGTCGCCGTGGAATTTTTCTCCGAGAAGCGTGCCGGCCGATGGCACCAGCGCAGAGAAGTCCATCAACGCTACTCGGGCGCTTGGGTCGTCGGATCATATCCGCAGGCTGCGAACGACCGTTCGATCGCACTATAAGAATAGGGTAGCGCGACGGCTACTTGAAGTGAGCGGGATCGCACGCACCGATGAGCCGTGTTCACTCAAGGGCCTTCGTGACGTAGGGAATGCCTGGCCAGTTCGACCGCGGACGGGACCAAAAAGGTAACGCACTCCTGGTCCCTGCCAGATCGGTGGATGATTTTCACTCACCGCCCCGATCAATTTTGCTCATGTAACCAATCGGCTCCACGGGCATTTGGTCACCAGCGCCTCGAGACGATCGTAGTGCTGACCAAACCAAAGGAGTGAAATCATGACAGGGAATAAACCACTCGCAATGATCACGGGCGGCTCATCTGGAATAGGCTTCGAGCTTGGCAAACAATTCGCCAAGAATGGATTCGATGTCGCCATTTCAGGCTCAAGCGACAAGGTGAACGAGGCCGCCGATGCGCTACGAAGCCTTGATGCCGAAGCATATCCGTTCAAAGCGGATGCCTCGACGTACGATGGCGTCGAGAGGTTCTGGACCTTTACGCAGGGGCTGGGGCGCCCCTTGGAAGCCGCGGCTCTGAACGTCGGTATCGGTATTGGCGGCGCCTTCGTCGATAACGATCTCGAGGATGAGCTTCGCCTGCTTGCGATCAATGTAACCGGGACCGTCCATATGGCCAAACGCGTCGTCCAACATATGGTCAAGAACGGCCGCGGCAGGATTCTCATCACCTCCTCGGTTTCGGCGACCCTGCCCACGCCATACGAAACCGTTTACGGCCCGTCGAAGGCATTTGGTTATATGTCCGCGGAATCTCTGCGCGAGGAGTTGCGCTCGACCGGGGTCACGGTGACGGCACTCCTTCCGGGCGCCACCAACAGCGACTTCCACGCGAACGCTGGAATGGGCGGTACGAAGCTCGGTGGCCAACAAAAAAACGACAAGACGCTCGTCGCCCAGCAGGGGTTCGAGGCTCTCATGAACGGCATCGACCATATCGTCGGCGGAGATCAGGAAACCAAGCGCCAGGTGTTGGAAAACCGGACGACCCCCGAGCCCGTCAAAGCCGCGCGGCAAGCCGAATTGACCCAACCGCAGTGAAGGAGCATGTCACATCTGAAAAACAAGGTCGCCATCGTCACAGGGGCTTCCTCGGGCATTGGAGCGGCGACCGCCAGAGGATTGGCGGAAAAAGGTGCGCGCGTCGTCCTTGCCGGCCGCAATGAGGAACGCCTCAGTCAGATCGTCGAAGACATCACCGGTTCGGGAGGTATTGCCAGCTACAAGGTTGCTGATGCCACGGATTTTGAGAGTACCAAGGCCCTCGTCGCGTTCGCCACAACGACGTACGGCCCGGTCGATATATTGGTCAACAATGCCGGCCTCATGCTCTTTTCCTATTGGAAGGATGCCGCCGTCGGCGATTGGAACAAGATGATACCAATCTGCGTGGCTATCTGCATGCGATCGCCGCGGTGCTGCCGTCGATGTTGGAGCGCCGGTCCGGCCGCATCCTGAATATGAGCTCTATCGCCGGCGTTCATGTCGGCGAGGCGGCAGGGGTTTACGGAGCCACGAAGTTCTTCATACGCGGTATTACCGAAAGCCTCAGGAAGGAGGTGGGCGTGGGTAGCGGGATCCAAGTGTCTATGATCAGCCCTGGCGTGATCGATACCGGCTGGGCCGACAAGGTTCATGACGAGACGGGCAGAAAGATCGCCGGAGAGCTCAACAAGCAGGGTATTCCGCCGTCGTCGGTGGCTGAAGCCGTGGTCTATGCACTAGACCAGCCCCCGGAGATCACGATCAACGACATTTCGTCCATGCAACCCGGCAGGACTGGTAGCCCGCGTTTTCGAGAGCTCAGAACTAGAACCTCCGGGACTGTTAGACCGCCTCGCGGAACCAACCGGTGCCGTCTCTCGTGGCTGTGGACACGAAGATCTTCATTGCATGACGATCTAATCCCGGACGTTTTCGTTTTTCAGCGACCGGGCCATCTCCGCCGTCCTTCGCAGGATCCAACATGGATCACTAGGTCAAATTTTTGACTGCTTCCTCGGCCATCACATACCAAATACAGGGCCAGTTAAATAAGGATTGAAGGTGCCGGCCGGCCTGAAGCAAGGTCGGCGCCGGCAAGGGCGATCTTTTTCAGTACAAGTGCGAGTATCCATAACTCATGGTATCAACGCGGGCCGATCTGGCCGACCTTGAAACTTTCGTCGCGATCGCGCGTGCGGGGGGGGGGGCCGAAAGGCCGCCGCGCTTCGCGGCGTTTCCGGGTCTGCCCTCAGCCACTCGATCAGGGGTTTGGAGGCCCGTCAGAATGACCATGACCGCTGCGAAAGACGCCGTGCCTGCATCGTCGCCGTCAATGACATCGACTTCCCCGGCCTGCAGGCCATCGGATCCGTCGAGGCCACAAGCCGTCATGCCGATGGCCGTCTGACCAGCCATGTCCGCTACTTCCTGCTCTCCACCGTCATGTCGGCTGCCGCCCTGATCGAGGTAACCAGAACTCATTGGCAGATCGAAAACAAACTGCACTGGGTGCTCGACGTCCAGTTCCGCGAGGATGCCGCCAGAAACCGTAAGGATCACGGACCGGCAAACATTGCTCTGTTACGAAAGATTGCCCTCAACCTCATCCGAGCCCATCCAGATAAGGCCTCCATTCGTCGAAAGATCAAGAAGGCAGGGTGGGACGATCAGTTCCTCATCTCTATCATCGCTCATATGCGATAGCCCTGCTTCACCAGGGGAATTTGAGTGCCGGCAGAAAGCGGTCGCTCGCAGCCAGAAAAATAATTGGCAGCAAGATCGCCTGGCATCCTTTAACATGCCGAAAGCGGAAAAAAATACGTGACAGCCTCCGATCCCTCTCTGAGCCGAGGCCATCCATGATGATAGAGAATCCGCAAGTCTTCGGCTGTCTGACACAACCAGCCGGTACGAATGCGGTACTGCCACGGCTCTCCTCCAGGCGCCCGTTTTTGATCTCTCGATATCTAAATTTGTGCAGACGAGCAGGCAAAGCTATAACGGCAGGATCAACGAATACTGGTAGCTCTCAGACAATCTGGATCGATATCAACCGGAAATGCCTGCATATGTAGGGAGGATTCAAGCACGGCGTGAGGGCGATGCAGACGGACGAGGCGGAGACGTCACGGAAACACGAGAGCACCTGCATCACCTCGCTCGAGGTTTCCAGGCGGCCTTGTAGGAGACCCGCGGCGTAGTGCCCCGAAAACCCCACCGCGCAAATGCTGATTATGAAAGACAGTACGAAAATGATTACTCTGTAGCCGGACACGGGACAACAGCCTGTCCATTGTGGTCGATCCTTGTCCATAGGCGGTGAAGAAACTTCATCAATCGGGATCCGCCTCCGAGGGAAGCATCGAATCATCAATGACGACACGAAAGCTGCGCGACCGAGGTTGTCTGTCAACAGATTGTCTGATAAAGCTTGCTAAGGTTCAAACTGTCTCACAAACTTGCGGAGGAATAACTCCGTAACAGAACCGGCGCTGCCGCAGCCGGCACAACTTTCACTGCTGAAATCGATTGCCGCGATGTCCCTTGTTTTCAATGGAAAGCGGTGACCGCATCTCGGCTATGTGAAGGCTTCGAACATGTCGTCGTCCTCGCGACGGCGGGACGCGACGCCTTGATGAACAAACGGGCGTCCTTTTTATGGATGGACGGCTCCATGGCGCCGAGATCACTAGCTTCCCCAATATGCATCTCGAGATGCCGATCTGGGACAGCTAAGTATTGAGATTCAAGAAGCAGAGAAGATGATTGATAAGAAAGCATTGCTCGATAATATGACCTTGGCGGAGCAGGTCTCGCTACTTTCCGGCGATACGTTCTGGTCTTTACCGCCCATCGACCGCCTAGGGATAGGGAGATTGCGCTTGACCGACGGCCCCAACGGCGCCCGCGGGGCGGGGTCTTTTGTCGGAGGTGTGACTGCAGCGGCTTTCCCGGTGGGCATCGCCATCGGAGCGAGTTGGAACCCGGATCTAGCCAAGGAAATCGGCAGTGCCCTAGGTGACGAGGTTCTTTCAAAAGGTGCCCACGTCTCGTTAGCCCCCACCGTTAACATCCAGCGTAGCGTCACAAACGGCCGCAACTTTGAGTGCTTCTCTGAGGATCCGATCCTGACGGCGGAACTTGCAGTCGGCTATATCGAAGGTCTGCAGTCCACGAAAGTCGGTGCCACGATAAAACATTTCGTCGGCAACGAGTCCGAGATTGAACGTACAACCATCTCTTCAGATATCGATGAACGCACGCTGCGCGAAGTCTACCTGATACCCTTTGAGACGGCGGTGAAGCGGGCAAAGGTCTGGGCCGTGATGTCTTCGTATAACAAGCTAAACGGTACTTACACGGCGGAAAGCCATTGGCTGTTGAACGAGGTTCTGCGCGGTGACTGGGGTTTTAACGGCGTGGTGATGTCGGACTGGTTCGGCTCGCGTTCGACCGCACCCACCGTGAATGCCGGGCTGGATCTGGAGATGCCGGGCCCGACTCGCGATCGCGGCTCCAAGCTACTGGCTGCGGTCGAAGGCGGCGAGGTTAGTGTCGAGACGATCCGCGCCTGTGTGCGCAATATCCTGACTTTGATGGAACGCACCGGCGCTATCAACGATCATCGCGAGTTTAAGGAGTACGCCATTGATCGACCGAAACATAGGGCATTGATCAGGCGCGCGGGAGCGGAAAGCGCAGTTCTGCTACAGAATGACGGGATCCTGCCATTGGCTCAGCAAGGTATGGTCGCCATCATTGGACCCAATGCTAAGGTCGCGCAGGTGATGGGAGGCGGCTCGGCGCAGTTGAACCCTCACTATGTCATCAGTCCGTGGCAGGGGCTGGTGGACGCGCTGGGTGAGGAGAATTTGTGCTACGCTCAGGGTTGCAACAATTATCGGTTTCAGCCGCTAATCGAAAACCCCACAACCTTCGAGTTTTTCCAAGGAAGGGAGCTAGCTGGCGAACCGGTGAAGGTCGTCGAGGAACCGTCGAGCCTTGGTGTATGGTTGCCCCCCGTGGCCGAGGGCTTTGTCGATCCCCTTCGCTTTTCGGCTAGAATGCGCACCATCTTCACAGCCTCGGAAGCCGGCATCTATCGCGTCGGACTAACCTCGGCCGGGCTTGGCCGGGTCTATGTGGACGGCAGACTTGTGGTGGACGCTTGGGCTTCCTGGATACGTGGTACCACATTCTTTGAAGAAGGCTGCGAAGAGGTCGTGGGTGAAATCACGCTCGAAGCCGGCCGTACATACGAGGTCGTCGCCGAGTACGCCCGGCACGACCACGTCAACCTCTATATCGCTGCAATTCGGGTAGGAATAGGCAGATTTTCGGCCGAAGCGGAGATTGCCGAGGCAGCAGCCGTCGCGGCAAAGGCTGATCATGCGGTAGTCTTCGTGGGCAGAACGGGCGACTGGGATACCGAGGGCTCCGATCTTCGCGGTATTGCACTTCCCGGTCTGCAGAACCAGCTTGTTGAGGCGGTAATTGCGGCCAATCCGAACACGATCGTCGTACTACAAACCGGTGGACCGGTGGAAATGCCCTGGCTTTCCGGTGCTCGTGCAGTACTGCAATGCTGGTATCCCGGACAGGAGGCTGGCAACGCGATCGCCGATGTGCTCCTCGGCAAGGCCGAGCCCTCGGGCCGACTGGCACAGACCTTCCCCGTGCGCTGGGCTGACAACCCCACACATACCGAGGATGACGCGGTCTATCCAGGTAAGGACGGCCATGTGCGATATGACGAAGGTGTGTTCGTCGGTTATCGGCACTACGACCGCCACGGCATTAAGCCGCTGTTCCCGTTCGGTCATGGTCTCGGTTATTCAAGCTTTGCGATGTCGGACCTGACGGTAGGGCTACCGGACGCTGCCGGCGCGGTGACAGTGACACTGGAATTGACCAACATCAGCGAGCGGCCAGGTTCGGCAGTGGTGCAAATCTATGTCGGCGATGTTGAAGCATCTATACCCAGACCGGTTAAAGAGCTGAAAGCCTTCTCGAAAATTGCCCTGGAACCCGGTGAGAAACGAAGGTTGCGTTTCGTACTTGACGCCCGAACATTTGCCTTCTTCGACACGACCGAGCGGCGTTGGCGGATAGAGGCGGGGGAATTTGCAGTGATGGCTGGGTTCTCGGCCACCGACATCCGTTTGAGTTTAACTGTCACGCAAAAGGGCGCTGTCTTGGCGCTCTGAATGTGCCGCAAATCAATGACCATATTGGGCAGTGGTTGAGTTCCAACGTATGCAGTTTTGGCGGTGAAGCTGGGTGAGTTGAGTGAGAGAATGCCTCAAAACCGGTACTTGGTTAATGGCCTGGCCAAACACCGCCTGCGCCTCCAAAAACAGGCAATGTTTTCTGAACGATCGTAAGCGCGATTTTCCCCGCACCTTCTGCAATTGAGTGAGCTTTGGCATGAGGTGTCCACCCAAATAGGTGGACACCAAGGGATGGAAGAAGTGACCTGCCACTGGATTTTCATCCGGCGGCGATTAGAGCCTCGGCGGTTTTGAATACGCCAAGTGGCGCGGTGTGAGGTAAGCGGTGTTTTCAGGCCACGGCTTTGAGATCGGGCTTTGCGGCATAGGCCCACGGCAGCAGATCATCGATCTGGCTGTTTGGGTGGTCGTTG
>NZ_MAWZ01000019.1:0-68156 GCF_001854685.1 Rhizobium sp. RSm-3
ATCAACAAAGTCATCGGCTCTCCCCAAATCAGAGAAAGCCCCTACTGAATCCAGCACATCCAAAGACGCAATACTTATATGCGATTCCCCTGCCCACAAGGGGGAGGGGTTGGGGAGGGGAAGCCGCAGGATGAAAGGCTGACCTCACCGATCTCCATTGCATCAAGGCGCCATCCCAAAGACCGGCTGCGGCTTCTGGCGCACGAGCGGCGGGAATGCCAGCGCGATCGCCGCAGCCCCGAGTCCAACCATCGCCGATCCGATGAACAGCCAGGAATAATTGGCAAAGGTATCGAAGATCCAGCCGCCGATAAGGGGGCCGAAGGCCATGCCGAGGCTGGAGAGCATCGTCGCCGCGCCGAGCACCGTGCCGATGATGCGCTGGCCGAAATATTCCCGCGCCAGCACGGCATAGAGCGGCATCACGCCGCCATAGGCGCTGCCGAAGACGATGGCGAGCGCATAGAATTCCGTCAACTCGCTGACCAGGAGATAGGTCGCGAGTGCGCCCGCCTGCACCAACAGGCCGGCGACCAGCACCGGTTTCACCCCGATCCGGTCGGCCAGGCTGCCATAGAGCAGCCGGCCGCCGAGGCCCGCCAGACCCTCGACGCTGTAGATGCTGACGGCGGCCATCGGCGCGACGCCACAGATCGTCGCATAGTTGACCATGTGGAAGATCGGGCCGGAATGAGCCGCACAGCAGGCAAAGAAGGTCAGGCCGAGCACGATGAATTGCGGCGACCGGAAGACTTTCGACAGCTGTGGCCGGGCGCCCTCCGCGGCAAACTCGGTGCCGGCATCGGCGGTCTCGGCAGACGCGCGCTGCCTGACCAAGAGGGCGGCCGGCACCAGCAGCACCCAAGTTGCAATGCCGATGATCAGCATCGCCGGCCGCCATTCATAGGCCGAGATCAGCCAGCGCGCGAAAGGCGAGATCGTCATCGGCGCCACTCCCATGCCGGCCGAAACCAGCGAAACGGCAAGTCCACGGTTTTCGTCGAACCAGGCGGTCGTCGCCGCGATCATCGGCGCAAAGAAGGTACTGGCGGCAAGGCCAACGAGGATGCCGTAGGTCAGCTGGAACTGTAACAGCGTCTCGGCGCGGCTCGCGAGAACCAGCGCCAGGCCGAGCAGCACGGAGCCAATCAGCACGACGACGCGCGGGCCAAATCGGTCGCTGGCCGCCCCCCAGAGGAAACCACCGAAGCCCATGACGATGAAATTCAGCGTCATCGCGCTGGCGATGCCGACATGCGACCAGCCGGTGGCGGTGGCGATCGGTTCCTGGAAAATCGCCAGCGAGAACATTGCACCGATTGCCACGCACGACATCAATGCGCCCAAGGCGACAATGACCCAACGATAGGAAACACCCATGGCTTCATAACCTCCCTGTCGACAGAAGTGATCGCGACGCCTGCGGCTCCTCTGCCGCAATCCGCGCCTCGCGATCATAAGACGTTCGAACCGCGGCGATTTCGACAGCGCCCTTCCATCTTTTTTCGCCGGGCAGTCCTACAGAGTCCGAAACATCACCAATGCGTCGACATAACCCTCAGTGGGATGAAGGAAGACGCCGGGGAGACGGCCGACGATGTCGAAGCCGAGCGATTGCCAGAGCTCGACGGCGCGGCGGTTGCTGCTGACGACGAAATTGAACTGCATGGCGCGGAAGCCCCTGGCGCGGGCATGATCCAGCGAATGTTTGTGCATCCGGCGGGCGACGCCGCGGCCGCTTGCTGCGGGATCGGTCATGTAGCCGCAATTGCAGACATGCCGGCCGCCGCCGGCCTGATTGGCCTTGATGTAATAGGTGCCGAGAATGACGCCATCCTCTTCGGCGACGAAGGTCTCGCGGTCCGGCCCCATCCAATAGGCGAGCGCATCGACTTGCGAGAGATCGCGGTCGAGCGCATAGGTCTCGCCGGCGCGGATCGTCGGGCCGATGATCCTCCAGATGGTATCTCGATCGTCGTTTTCCGCGGGTCGGATCAGCATGCCCGATTTCTACAGAAGCCGGGCACCGGGCGCAACGCTCTCAGACCCGTTCGAGCGCGATCGCAATGCCCTGCCCGACGCCGATGCACATGGTCGACAGCGAATATTTCCCGCCGGTCTCCCGGAGCTCGAGCGCCGCCGTGCCGGTGATCCGGGCGCCCGACATGCCAAGCGGATGACCGAGCGCGATCGCGCCGCCATTGCGGTTCACCCGCTGATCGTCGTCGGCAATGCCGAGCGCGCGCAGCACCGCCAGCCCCTGGCTGGCGAAGGCCTCGTTGAGTTCGATCACGTCGAACTGTTCCTGGCTCATGCCGAGCCGGGTCATCAGCTTGCGCGAGGCCGGGATCGGCCCGACGCCCATCACGCGTGGCGGAACGGCGGCGGAGGCGCCGCCGAGGATACGGGCGATCGGCGTCAGACCGTATTTTCGCGCCGCCGCTTCCGAAGCGATAACCAGCGCCGCCGCCCCGTCATTGACGCCGGAGGCATTGCCGGCGGTCACCGTGCCGCCTTCCCTCTTGAAAGGGGTCGCGAGTTTCGCCAGCGTCTCGATTGTCGTCGCCCGCGGATGCTCGTCCTTGTCGACGATGACGGGATCGCCCTTGCGCTGCGGGATTGTGACCGCGACAATCTCTTTCGCAAGCCGTCCGCTTGCCTGGGCGGCCGCCGCCTTCGCCTGGCTGCGCACCGCAAAGGCATCCTGGTCGGCGCGGCTGACCTGATAATCCTCGGCGACGTTCTCGCCGGTCTCCGGCATGGAATCGACGCCATACTGCTTCTTCATCACAGGATTGACGAAGCGCCAGCCGATCGTCGTGTCGTGGATTTCGGCGGCCCGCGAAAAGGCCGTCTCGGCCTTCGGCATGACGAAGGGCGCGCGCGACATGCTTTCGACGCCGCCTGCGATCATCAACTCGGCCTCGCCGGCGCGGATGGCACGCGCCGCCGTGATCACCGCATCCATGCCGGAGCCGCAGAGCCGGTTGATCGTCGTACCCGGGACAGCGATCGGCAGGCCGGCCAAGAGCGCCGACATGCGCGCCACATTGCGGTTGTCTTCGCCTGCCTGGTTGGCGCAGCCAAAGATCACATCGTCAACGGCCTCCCAGTCGACGCCGCTGTTGCGCTGCATCAGCGCCTTCAGCGGGATGGCGCCGAGATCATCGGCCCGCACCGGGGCGAGCGAGCCGGCGAAGCGGCCGATCGGCGTCCTGATATAGTCGCAGATAAAGGCTTCGGTCATGGCTTTTCCTCAGAGTTTTGGGACGACGAGGTCAGCAACCGGCCCGTCGACATGCAGCGGCGCGCCGGTCATCGCCTGCAATTCCTCGAGCGACATGGCGGCCAGCTTCTCCCGCAGGACGAAGCGTCCGTCGACGATGTCGATGACGGCATGGCTGGTATAGACGCGGGTGATGCAGGCGACACCGGTCAGCGGGAAGGTGCATTTTTCCACCAGCTTCGGCTCGCCCGTCTTGGTGACATGCTCGGTGATGACGCAGACCTGCTTGGCGCCGTGCACCAGGTCCATGGCGCCGCCGACGGCCGGCACGCCCTTGCTGCCGACCCGCCAGTTGGCGAGATCGCCGCTTTGGGCGACCTGGTAGGCGCCGAGGATCGCGACATCGAGATGGCCGCCGCGCACCATGGCGAAGCTGTCGGCGTGATGGAAGAAGGCAGCCCCCGGCTTCAGTGTCACCGCCTTCTTGCCGGCATTGATCAGATCCCAATCCTCCTCGCCTTCGGCCGGCGGCTCGCCGAAATTCAGGATGCCGTTTTCGGTGTGAAAAATCGCTTCACGGCCGGGCGGCTGATAGCGGGCGACCATTTCGGGAAAGCCGATGCCGAGATTCACATAGGCGCCGTCGGCGATGTCCTGGGCGGCGCGCCAGGCGATCTGCGCATTGGTAAGCTTGATGTCTTCTCTGGTATCGACGGTCATACGTAGGCCACTCCGGCTCGAATGAGCTCTTCTTCCTGCTGCGGATGGGGAACGGCAACGACGCGGTCGACGAAGATGCCGGGGGTCACCACATGCTCGGGATCGATGCCGCCGGCCGGCACGATCGAGGAGACCTGGACGATGGTCTTCGCCGCCGCCATGCACATCAGCGGATTGAAGTTGCGGCCGGCCTTGTTGTAGGTGAGGTTGCCATTGATATCGCCGATCTGTGCTTTGACGATGGAGAAATCGGCCTTCAGCCAGCGTTCCTGCACGTAATGGCGGCCGTCGAATTCGGCGATGACCTTGCCCTCGGCGAGTTCCGTGCCATAACCCGTCGGCGTGTAGAAGGCCGGAATGCCGGCCCCGCCGGCGCGGATGCGCTCGGCCAACGTTCCCTGCGGCACCAGTTCGAGTTCGATTTCGCCGGCGAGATATTTATCCGTGAAAGCGCGCGGATCCGACGAGCGCGGAAACGAGCAGATCATCTTCCTGACCATGCCGGCATCGATCATCGCCGCGATGCCGATGCGGCCGTTGCCGGCATTGTTGTTGATCACGGTGAGGTTCTTGCTGCCCTTGTCGATCAAGGCATGAATGAGCTCGATCGGCGCGCCCGAACCGCCGAAACCACCGATCATCACGGTCGCGCCGTCGCCGATCTCGGAGACGGCCTCCGCCGTGCTCCCGACTGTCTTATCCATGCGGATTTCTCCTTGGGTAGATCCGGCCAGACACCTGCCTGTCCCGTCCTCTTGCTCAGAGATAAAGCGCAGCAGGGGCATTCTGCAAGATAATTTGTGCGTTATTTGACATTTGTTCATATATCGCACATAACGCCAGGCTCGATGGAGATTGGAACACATGCGCGAATCAGATTTCGTCAGCGGCTTTGCCCGCGGCCTGAAAGTCATCGAAGCCTTCGGCGAGACGCGGCAGCGGCTGTCGATCGCCGAGGCTTCGAAGCTGACGGAGCTCGACCGCGCCACGGTGCGCCGCTCGCTGCTGACGCTCGCCGAGCTCGGCTACGCCGATTATGACGGCAAATTCTTCACGCTGACGCCGAAAATCCTGCGGCTCGGCCATGCCTATCTCTCAGCGACGCCGCTGCCGGCGCTGTTGCAGCCGCATCTCGATCATCTCTCGGAAAAGGCCGGCCAGAGCGCCTCGGCCTCGGTGCTCGACGGCACCGACATCGTCTATATCGCGCGGGCCTCACAGCGCCGCGTCATGTCGATCAATCTCACCCCCGGCAGCCGCCTGCCCGCCTATTGCGCCTCGATGGGCCGCGTGCTGCTTGCGGCGCTCCCCGAAAGCGAGGCACGCGCCATCCTCGCCCGCAGCGAGCTGAAGCAAAATACTCCGAGCACCAAGACCGATCCGGACGAGCTGATCGCCGAATTCCGCCACGTGCGCGTCGAGGGTTATGCCATCATCGACCAGGAGCTGGAGATCGGCCTCTGCTCGATCGCCGTGCCTGTTGAAAACGACCGCGGCGAAACCGTCGCGGCGATCAATATCGGCGCCCCGGCCGCCCTCGTCCCGGCCGCAGAGATGAAGGCGCGCTATCTGCCATTGCTGAAGGAAACCCAGGCCGCCTTGCGACCGCTGCTGCGCCGGTGACGCCATGCACGGGAAAGGGGCGGCCCCGGTCAGCGCCAAGGCCGTCCGCAAGTGTCAATGCGTCAGGTCGAGCGAGGCGGTCAGGTCGCCCATCGGCGGCTGGCCGTTGTTGCGTAGCGCCTCGTCGCGGGCGACGATGCCGGCCAAAACAGGCAGATCGTAGCGGGCGGTGATCAGGCGGATGATCGAGGTCGTGTCGTACTGGGTGTGATCGACGCTGCCGCCCTTGGCGAAGGGCGAGATGATGAAGGCCGGGATACGGTTGCCCGGGCCCCAGCGATCGGCCTTCGGCGGCGCGACGTGATCCCAGAAGCCGCCATTCTCGTCATAGGTGACGATGACGAGCATATGGCCCCATTGCGGGCTCTTCTCGAGGTGCGAGACGATATCGGCAAGATGCTGGTCGCCGCTTGCAACATCGGCATAACCGCCATGTTCGTTGAGGTTGCCCTGCGGCTTGTAGAAGGAAACCGCCGGCAGCTTGCCTGCGTCGATATCTCCAAGGAAGGCTTCGCCGGCGAGGCCGCCATCCCTGAGATGTTCGGCGCGCGCCGGCGTGCCGGGCGCGAAATTGGCGAAATAGTTGAAGGGCTGGTGGTGGAACTGGAAGTTCGGCACCGGCGTCGCATTCTTGCCGTCCAGCGCCGCCTGCCAGGCACCGCTGTACCACGCCCAGCTGACGCCTTTTAGCGACAGCAGGTCGCCGATGGTCACCGCATGCTGCGGCGGCAGCGTCGTCGCCGCGGCAGGGTCGGCCAGGGCCGGATCGCCATCCTTGGCCGGCGGATTGGCGCTTGGCTGATAGGGCGGCTGCATGGTGTTGACGGCGTAGAAATCGGGCGTCAGCGTGCCGTCGGAAACGAATTTCGGGGCGCCTTCCAGCGCCGATTTCGGGGCGTTCTCCGCCACGGTCAAGGAAGTGCCGTCAGCATCGACCTTGGCGATCACCGGCTTGGCCGGGCTCTTGTCGGCATCCGGGTAATAGGGCGCACAGGCGCAGACCAGCGCGAAGTGATTGAGGAAAGAGCCGCCGAAGGCGCCTTGGAAGAAGTTGTCGGCAAGGACGTATTTCTTCGCCACCTGCCACATCGGCAGGATGGAGCCGTCATAATGGCCCATGACCAGGCTGCCGGAATCGGCCCAGGCGACGAACTTGTCGTTCTTGCCGCCGTCGATCTGCATCTGCTCCTGGTAAAAGCGGTGCCAGAGATCGCGGGTGATGACCGACGGCGCCTGCGCAAAACCCTCGGGATCGTCGATCGCGAAGCTGGCATTGGCAAGATGGGCCGACTGCGCCTCGGTGATGGCAGGCGTGACACCCTTGGCGGTCAGGCCGCCCCAGGCCGGCGGCAGTTCTGCGAGCGGCTGGCCATTGCGGTCGAGCTGGCGCGCCTGCTCGGCGCTGACATTGGAAAGACCATCGGCGCCGGGAAAGCCGCCGTAGAGATTATCGAAGCTGCGGTTTTCGGCATAGATGACGACGATGTTGTCGATCTTGTCGTAACCGGCGGGCGCGGCATCGGCTGCCGTCACTATCGCGAGCGGCACCATCGCCGATCCGGCGAGACAGAGGGCGTTGAGGAGTTTCAGTCTTTTCACGGGATAACCTCATGGCTGGGAGCGTTGGCTAGAGGGAGCGGGAAACGCTCGGGGGCGCACCGACGCTATTCCCGCCATCTATCAACTTTGTGACGTCTGGCTTGCCGTGAGGTCGCAGCAGAAGGCCGTCATCAAATTGTTGCAGCGAGGTTCGATCATGATGGGTGGCAGTCCCAAGCTATTGGAATCCTTATCATGACGACGAAAATCACCTGGCTGACGCGCTCCAGTCTGGCGGCCGGAATCGGTGCGGCGGCGCTCTGTCTGGTCATTCTGCCCCTGCGGCAAAGCAGCGCGGCGGTCGCCCTCGGCGTGCATCCCGGCCCGATGTCGCGCGCCGAGGCCTTCGCTCGGGCCGAAACGCTGACCACGCTCGGCCGCAAGATATTCTCAGATCCGTCGCTATCGGCCTCGGGGCTGCAGGCCTGCGCCTCCTGCCATGATCCCCTCCACGCCTTCGGCCCGGCCTCGGCCAAACCGGTCGAGATGGGCGGCAAGCATATGCACCAGCCGGGCCTGCGCGCCGTGCCGACGCTGCGTTATCTGCAGGCGGTGCCGTCCTTCAGCGAGCATTATTATGATTCCGAGGACGAGGGCGACGAAAGCGTCGACAACGGCCCGACCGGCGGTCTGACCTGGGACGGCCGGGTCGACCACGGCGCCGACCAGGCGAAGATCCCGCTGCTCTCGCCCTTCGAAATGGGCAACAAGGATGCGGCCGAAGTCGCGGCCAAGCTGCGCAAGGCGCCCTATGCCGACGCCATCAAGGCGGCCTTCGGCGAAACGGTATTCGACAATCCTGAAGATACCTTCGACGCCGCCGCCGAGGCGCTCGCCACCTTCGAGCAGAGCGGCTCGGACTTCTATCCCTATTCCAGCCGCTACGACGCCTTTCTCGCCGGCAAGGCGACGCTGAGCGCACAGGAATTGCACGGCCGCCAGCTGTTCGAGGATCCCGCAAAGGGCAACTGTTCGAGCTGCCATCTGAGCGAACCCGCCAATGACGGCGAGCCGCCGCAATTTTCCGATTTCGGTTTCCTCGGCCTTGCCGCCCCGCGCAACATGGCGATCCCGGCCAACAGCGACCCCAACTATCACGATCTCGGCCTCTGCGGCCCTCAGCGTACCGACCTTGCCGGACACAGCGAATATTGTGGCCTGTTCCGCACGCCGACGCTACGCAATGTCGCGCTGAAGAAGAGTTTCTTCCACAACGGCTATTTCCACACGCTGCGCGACGTCGTCTCCTTCTATGCCAGCCGCGACAGCGATCCCGGCCGCTGGTATCCGAAAAATGCCGACGGCACGATCCGCAGGTATGACGACCTACCGCAGGCCTATTGGGACAACCTCAACCAGGACCCGCCCTTCGGCCGGAAACCGGGCGACGCACCGGCGCTGACCGACCCCGATATCGACGACATCGTCGCCTTTCTGGGGACGCTGACGGATGCAGATCTGCAACCGGAGGCGAGCGCAGCAGTCATAAACTCACGATGAATCTCAACGGATCCTAGTGCAACGGGTGTGCCTTGCGTTTTTCTCGATAGCGCGATAACCGGCCCTCAAAATTCTTCAGGTAGTCGAAGGTGAAGCTATCCTCGCCCGGCGTGTCCTCCGCAATTTTCTCGATGACCTCGCCGTCTCTTATGCGTCGTGCAATTTCCAGCCCTCTCGCACCGCGCTTGAGGTCGAAGGCCCGCCAGGGTTTGGACTTTCTGGCGCCCGCCCCCGACAAAACCAATTTGGAAAAATGGTCGAATCTTTTGTCGTTCGTGTAGGCTGCCCAATTTATTGTTTCAATTCGAACGTGGATGTCGAAATCGTATAGGCCGCTTGCCAAGCGAACAGCAACGACGTCATCATAAAGATTCGAAATTAAAACGTATTGGACGAATATCCGTCGGCAATAGCCGAGGGGGTCATCGGCAAGCTCGATTGCGGCATCCCTCACGACCTCGTTTTTGGGCACCGATTCACCGAGATAGTAAGCGCCCTTCAATCGTTCCTCAGTAATTGGAGAAATCAAGAACCCAACAAGGAAGTCCAAATCTTGGCCATCCTGCCACCTTCTGAACAAGTGTAGGTGAGCATCAAATTTTAAGTCCTCGTCGGCGATCTTTTCATCCTTTATCAAGTCAAGCAACGATGCCGTTGAATGGGATGAGAGACCATACCTGTCTTGATTTTTGGCCCCAGGTTCCGCCATTTGTGTTGTTCTCGCTTTCGTTGTGTCTATCATCATTCCCACCTTTTTTATCTTGATTCCTTTTCTTCTCTTCGTTTTTTCGATCTTGAAGCTCCGCCTCTCAGGCTCGCCGAAACGATCAACGGTCTTTACAAGGCCGAGGTCATCCACCGGCGAGGGCCGTGGCGTAACTTCGAAGCCGTGGAGTCGCCACGCTCGAATGGGTCGACTGGTTCAACAAACATCGCCTTCTGGAGCCTATCGGAAACATTCCGCCAGTCGAGGCCGAGGAACGAAACTACGCCATGCTGGACGCACCAGCATGGGCCGCTTAACTTAAACCAAACGGTCTCCGGCAAAGCCGGGGCGGTTCAACCATTCTTAAAACCCATTACCACTTACGCAACGAAGCAGCGTCCAGCGGTTATCTTTATCAACTCCGTGCAAGATGGAAGCTTCGAATTTCCGCCGGTTGCTTAAACCTCGCCATCTGGCGTAATCACACGGCCGAGGCGCTGATCGCCACGGATGAAAATTCGGTCGCAGGTCACCTTCCCTGAACCGCAGACCATGTTGAATGAAACCAATGAACCTTATTCCTGAGCGTCAAATTCGAGCCGTCTACGACGAACAGACAATTCGCGTATACCAGGCCTATAGCGACCAGATCGCCGATGCTGCCCTGCGTCACGGCACATTCGTTTCACCGCCCTTCAAGATGGAGCGCATGACCTGGATCAAGCCGTCATTCCTATGGATGATGTATCGCGCGGGATGGGGCCTGAAGGATGCCGGACAGGCCCGCATTTTGGCGATCGATATTTCGCGGGAGGGCTTTGAATGGGCCTTGAGGCATAGCTGCCCGAGCCACCCCGATGAATCGATGAGCAAGGACGAATGGCTGCGCTTCAAAGAGGCGACACCTGTGCGCGTCCAGTGGGATCCCGAGAGGGACTTGCAGCTTCAGCCACAAACGCATCGCGCCGTTCAAATTGGCTTGGGTGAGCAGGCAGTGGCGCTCTATGTTGGGCAATGGATCAAACACATTACCGACATCACCTCGGAGGCCCGCGACATTCATGCGCTTGTTCTCCAAGGGAAGTTGGACGTGGCGCAAAGCAAGCTACCCCTGGAGCGGCCCTATTCTCTCGAAGACATCTCGCTTAAGTAAATCAAGGATAGCCGCGTCAAGGTCAATGGAAGTGACGTCCGTCAAGCTCATGCCGGCATTCCTAGACCGAATTCGTTTGCCACTTTATCCCCCTGCAGATCAGGTCCCGCACCTCCGCGATCGACCGAAGCATCCCGTGATCGTTGTCGATCAGCGTCTCGGCTGTCGCCGGCATTAGCTTGATCGCCAAATCCGCTGCCGCCGAGTTGCTGTATTCAAGCTGCGCATAGACCGGTTCAGCGACGAGTCGCGCTATTCTTGCTCGTTCAAGGTCGGAGAACTCACCTTCAAGGTCGCGGTCTATGCCGACCGCAAACCATCCCCAATCACCTTCCACGACAAGGCGTCCGGGTGATTGCAGATCCGTTGATCCTATGTCTCCATAGGCTTCAGCAATGCGGCTGAGATCGGGCTCGGCCGTGAACATCATAACTACGGATTTCATGGTTTCACCACCTCGATGAGAAGTCCTGCTCCGCCCCATCGCCAAACCACGCGTTTAAGTCATCAATCTCGCGACGCTGGGTTGGGATCATCGCCGATGGCAAGCCGGCCGAGGTAGGGCTGCGTGGCACGCGGGTTATTTTACTTCCAGTCGACATCGACTCATGATCCCAACAATCGCCTCCGCGACGAGTATGAGTTGATCAGGTCCGCGGTGTCGTCCTCACCTTTCTCGCGCGCAATATCGGCGGCCGTTGCACCAGTGCGATCGGTCTTTGTCATATCCGCATGGTTCTCCAACAATAGCTTTGCAACTTCCGTGTTTCCCCAGGCCGCCGCGCACATCAGCGGGGTCACCCCATCGACGGTCTCGGCGTTCACGTCCGCGCCAAGGGATAGTAGATAGTTTGCGACGGCTGCTTCGCCATTCGCAGATGCCTCGTGCAACGCCGTCATTTCACCGCGACCAGTCGCGTGTACCGATGCACCGTTCCGCACCAGCGTCTCAACCGCTGCAAGCAAACCTTCAGCCGCCGAGACCATGAGCGGTGTTCGACCATGTAGGCCGACTTCGTTCAAGTCGAGTTCCCGGGACTCGATTTCCAGCTGAGCTTGTGAAGCGCCGGCCACGATTCGTTCAATGAAATGCTCAATCTTCGACTGGTCGTTCATGGGACTATGTTAAAGTTGCTGAGTTGAATTTGGTTCGGTAGTCCCTGATAGGATCGGTGTTTCAGGTGCCACATCGGGTACCCCCCGGCAACCGACCGCTTCAAAAATGGAATTTTCTCGGCAATGTGATCGAGCAGATCGTGATAACGAGCAGATTTAGCGAACCCAAATCCTTGCGATCTTTCATTAGGCGGAAGGTGTTGGACGCCGCCAAAATTTTTGGAAAGACGACAAGGTCATTTTTTCCATTGTGTCAAGCGCTACATGGAGTCGCCACCATAACCGTAGCGGAATTGCATTTCTTCGCTCTTCACTCGCTTTTCGATGAGCATCAGAAATCCCTCCGCGCTGGGTGTAGGCAAATGCCTGAGCCTGAGCACGAGCCGAATGTTGTCCGGGGTCGTGCCCGGATGCCTGAGCCGGAACGCCTCGCTTCCTGCAACACCTATGCAGGCGTCTATCTTTTGCCCTAGGAAATCCATATGAAAAGTTATGATCTCTTCGTCTGACCATCCATGGAACGACAGAGCCTGATCGGCCGTCCATGGCAATGTATCGTTGACGATCATCCGCACGTGATTGTTCGGATAGGGCACTTCCAAAACTAGATCGGCAATGCCCTCAAAGGTAGCGTGGTCGACGTCTGACATGATGGGATCGCGTTGCTAGGCGTCAAATGCCGCTGATCAGCAAATAAGGATGCTGTTGGATCACTGACCATACGCGTTCCTCGAACCGGTCAAGGAATGTCAGCAGGGCTTTCCGATGGAATTTATGTTTGCGCGGCATCAAACCGGCGTACAGAACGTACTTGCCGACTATCGCACTCCAGGGCACATTCCCCCTCACGTCACGACGGAGTTCGTCAAGGCGAGCGAGAATATTTAGCCAAGTATCTCGCCCTATCCATGTGGTGCCCCAGTGACGATAGGCGTTCGACCAATCCGGGAAGGAACGGGCTACCGACCCCTCAATGAACAAGAAAGCTTCTTCTCGTATGTTGAATACGGCCGGGTTTAAGCGATCATAGCTGAATTGACCGAGAAAGTCGTGATCGCAAGGAATGAAATCAAAGGTGAGCCCGCCTCGCGGCCCATCTACAAAGCTATAGTCGATTGACATAAGAAAAGCGGGCACCGCGTGCCGCATCTGTGACGATCACCCGCAATAACAGCAAGGCGGTCCGATATCAACTCTTGCATCAAGCCCGCAGCAAGGGCCCGACACCTATCTTTATCCCTTCGGACGCTTGGATCATATTCCACGGTAATAGTTCCTCGATCTGGCTCTGCCTCTGGCGATGGCGGTGAGCGTTACGGTCAGATAAGCAAGGGGATCGATAGAGTTGAGCTTGCAGGTCTCGACGAGCGAAGCGATGGTCGCCCAATTCTCCGCTCCGGCATCGCAACCGGCAAGGCATCCGCCATGGCAAATAGCGAGGGCTGGTCTTTGCCGAAACTGCGGTCTTTGGCGGCGCGCACGACAAGGTCGACATTGGCAGGCCTTCGGGTGAAGGCTTCGTAGATATCGCTTTCGCGGTCGGCAATGACGGTGATGTGGCGCGCGGCTGCGCAAACCTTTGCCGCATGATCGGCACCCTCCAGCCAGCGATAGCTCTCCTTCTCCTCGATCGGACGCGCGCGCTGGGTGCCGCGCTTACCCTGGTCGCGGCTTAGAAACTGTCCATGGATCGCCCCGACGATCGCGCCATCGTCGGCGTCGACCCCGATCATCGCATGCAGATAAAGGCCATGATCCGCCACCACCCGTACCTTCCAGTACAGCTCTTACGCCAGCACCAGGTACGGCAGCCGCGGCGCCGCATTCAAGGACAGAGCCGCCACTCAAGGCCGCATCCATCACCAACCGTCCTCGGCTGCGCACGAGATCGGCGAAGCTCGAACGCCAATTTCGATCCAGGAAGGCAGTGGAATGTCCAGGCCGAAATAATCGTCCACATAGGCAAGACCAGCCGCTTCGAGGCGCCCCATGATTGCCCGGTAGGCTTCTTCCCCGAACAAAGGTCCGAACGTCAGGAGATCCCCGTTTTCCGCAATGAGATCGATGCCCTGCATCACTTCGACAAGGACTTGGCGGGAAAGCTTCTTTTCAATCAGAGCGGCTTTTCTTATTATCAACCCGCATTCACTTGTCGCAGCAATGTAAGCCATTTCAACATCCCCAGGCCATTACACCTTCTAGCATATGCAACTATCGATCGTTAAGCCTTCGAATTTCTGCTTCGCTATACATGCCTTCGTATTCCCATGAGAAATATCTTCGAAGATTTACTATGCAGCCGTACCAGGTATCAGCCTCGCAATTGGCAATTATTGAGAGAATATTCTCCTTGAATTTGCCGTAGCTATATGTATCCATCAAGATAATATTAGCATTTCCCCTCAGAGTGTTCTTCAGCTCCTCCGTAACAACTATACATTGAAAGGTATCTGCCGCCGCGGAGCCAACTGGTCCAATGTCTAGCGATAGTTGAAATTTCACCCTGGCGGGATCCGGAGCTTCATAACCCTGCTCCTTGAGAAGATCGATTTCCCAGAATGGATCAGGCAAATCGGCCGAGGTAAGGCTGCGTGGCACAAGGGTTATTTTACGTCCAGTCGGCATTGACATTCCATTCCTTGCAAAGCCACCCTCACGCTCTCAGCGGCAACTATTCCGTCCAAGCGAGGAAACTTTCAACCATTTCATTGAGGTTCATTGGCCCGCCGAATGCCTCAAAGGCTTGATCATTTCTGCGAGCAACAAACCAGTCATGCTGCGATCGTTCAACTCGGATCTCCGGAAACTCCTTGTCCTGAAGGCCCGTTCCCGCGAGATCGGCTTTCATCGACCAACCAGGATTGTCGATGGTATCGATTTTGATTCCATGGTCCTCATGCCATTCGCCCACGCATTGGCGCTCGAACCAGGCGCACAGCCTTGAAATAGAATCCATAGTGATCTGCCTTCCGATCTGTCAGGGTGCTATCCGTCGTCGTCAGCTGTTGAGCCGGTGCTGAGGTTCGTCCGATCATTCCGGACGCCCTTCGCTCTAGCCGTCCCTTTTGCGTGTTGCCACACCGCCTCAAACTCTTCTCTCGATATCACCTCCGGTTCAAACTCGGGATCGGCCGCGATGACCTCCAATAAAGGCCAAGGTTCGTACCCCAGTTCGATGCTGCCCGAACTCTCATCACAATCGGCAAAGTCTGTCGTGCCGTCGGCGTAGGCCTCGACCTTTCGGACCTCCCACATATCAGGATCCAATTCGCTGTAGAGAAGCACGGGCCTGTCCGGCAGCGAATGCAGCCATTTGACCTTCATATATTTCATTGCCCGTGCGCCCTTCCGCTGACGATAATCCTGCCTATAAGATCGAGTGAGCTTCAGCAAAACCTATCCGCTACGTGAACCTCCCCGCCCGCATCCACAGCTGCTTTAATGCGTTTTGCTGGATAATGGCATTTTGATCTTTGCTTAGCGCAAGCAAGACGGTCTGCGCTCGAGGCCCGGCAACCGCGCCGAGCGCCCAAATAGCTTTGACGGCAAGCGCTCGGGCGTCGTCAAACTCCAGATAACTCGGGACCCAATGAGTGACCTTGTAAAGGGCCTCGACGGCTTCCGGTGCTTTCAGATCGGCCAGAGCAGAGACAACATCCTCATGCTTGAAATGCCAGCCCTCCTGTAGCAACTGCAAAAGCAGGCCCATACTCTCCTTGGTAAAGCCGAAGCTGAAGCCAACGATCAATACGCATTCCACGTCATCTGCAATCTTCGATTCGATCGCCTCGGCTAAGAGTTCCTTTGCTAGAACCTTCCCGTCTCCCCCGTCCCGAAATCGCCCGAGGAACGCCTGTTTCGAAATCGCTTCCCTGGCGAATTTGGTGTAAGGCAGCGCAACGAGCTCCATGATCAGTTCACGCTCATCTTCTGTCATTTCGCCACCCCACGACTTATCTCAAGGTGGCGAATTACTTTTTCCAGATATTCATGAACGTTAACGCTTCTGTTGAGTCCCGATTTGATGTTTACATTTTCATATTGCGCGAGATTACCCCGCATATCAGATGGACTTATGCCGATCTTTGATGCGACAAAGACATATTCAGCTGCTCTTGCCGCGCCATGCGACCAATCCCATGGCATCCAATCGGGGTTGCCGATCAGTAAATCGCAATACTCCTCTATCGTGCTGACCGATCCTGCTTTTTCGCCGATGAATCTCTGGATATCGGATTGGGTTTTGTCGAGCACCAGCAGCAGGTCGTGGTTGTAGTCGCTCAGCCGTAACGAGCTGCGCACCCCCCATGAATAATATTGCCCGAGTTGGCATCGCACATTGAATGGCCTATTCGCCTGAATTTCGGATCCGAAAAACGCTCCACTATAAAGCTTCAAACACTCTTCAGAAAATTTCAGGGCATCAGAGTTTCGCAGACCGAAATCGCATGCGAAGTTGTTGATCGGCTTGCCGAACAGGTTCCATTCAACAAGCGTCTGGATCTCACCGTCACCCTTCCGACCGTAGAGGAGATCGCTGATTTTCATGAAATCAATGTCGGCCATTGTTTTATCCAACTCAGATTTGACCTTCCTGAGTGGCATTTCAGCATCCTGAATCATCTGGAAATCTCTTCGAATGACATGCTGGCTGTGGTCACAAGGGCGCGAAGAACGGCGCTCGTAAAATCCTAATATCTCATCCCCGAAATTGCCGCTCACTTTTGACCTGGGCCTCACACAGAACGCTAAATCCATTCGGCTATTTCAACTCGCTATGCAACGTCGTCATCTTTTGTTCCAGTGCGATAGCCACGCGCCTGCTCTCACCGATCTCGAGTCGACGATCGGCCCTACTTCAAGAGTAGACAATTCGAAGAAATGCCCGGTGCGAGGCCCTTGATGTATCACAATTTCTGATATACATCATTTCTCCGGGAATTCTTGGGGGGATGATGGAACGTTCATTTTTGACGATCGCCGCCGGCGAAAATAATGAGGCGATCCGGGCGCTTTCGGCGCCTGCGCGGGTCGAGATGCTGAAGCTGCTCTGCGCCAAAGGGCCGATGAATATCAATGATATCGCCCAGGCGCTTTCCCTGCCGCAATCGACTGTCGCGACCGGCATCCAGATCCTGGAAGAGGCCGGCCTCGTCGAATCCCGGCTGGCGAAGGCGCGGAAGGGGAACCAGAAGATCTGCTCGGCGGTCTATAGCGAAATCCTGATCAGCTTCGAGGAGAGCGCCGCCCAGCGGGCCAATAATATCATCGAAGTCGAGATGCCGGTGGGGCTCTATACCAGTTGCGATGTGCATGCGCCGTGCGGCCTCTGCTCCAGCGAAAGCGTCATCGGTCCTCTCGATGTGCCCGATTATTTCCTTGATCCGCAGCGCATGCAGGCCGGGCTCGTCTGGTTCGGCCGGGGTTATGTCGAATATAAATTCCCCAACAATGCCAAGGTGTTGAACAAGGATATCCGCGCCATCGAATTTTCCTTGGAATTGTCGTCGGAAGTGCCCGGCACCAATGCGGACTGGCCCTCCGACATCACGCTCTGGGTCAACGGCATGGCGATCGGCACCTGGACCTCGCCCGGCGATTACGGCGACAAGCGCGGCGCCTTCACACCGGCCTGGTGGAAGCTCGAGGGCTCGCAATATGGGATGATGAAGACCTGGCGCATCTCGACGCGCGGCACCTTCATCGATGGCCTCGCTGCATCGAATGTCACGCTCGGCGATCTGGCGCTCGGCCAGCACTCCTCCATCCGGTTGCGGGTCGGCATCGCCGAAAATGCCGGTCATACCGGCGGCGTCAATATTTTCGGCCGCGGCTTCGGCAATCACGGGCGCGACATCATCATGCGGCTGCATGTGTGACAAATCAATATCGGAAATATTGATTTAAAAATGGCGCTGCTTTCCGGATTTCACCGTCATTAAATCAATATAACATATTGTAATACAACGATTTTTTATAAAATTCAAATTAGTATGATAAAAGATTCGGGTTGGTTGACAGAACGACATTCCTGATATCAAGTTAGAGGCAAGAAAACAAAATTCCTGATACATAAACGGGAGGATCCGTTGAAGACGAATGTCGTTGCCCACCGCGATTTCCGCATCGCGACCATTGACGCCAGGCTCTACAGCTCATTTCTCGAGCATCTCGGCAGAGCGATCTACGGCGGCATCTACGAGCCCGGACATCCGACAGCCGACGAGGACGGTTTCCGCCGTGACGTGCTCGATCTCGTCCGGGATCTCGACACGCCCTATTGCCGCTATCCCGGCGGCAATTTCGTCTCGGCCTATAATTGGGAAGATGGCGTCGGCCCCCGTTCGGAGCGCCCTGTTCGTCTCGACCTTGCCTGGCGCACCCGCGAAGCCAATCAGATCGGCGTCAACGAATTTGTCGACTGGTGCAAGAAGGCCAATACCAAGCCGATGCTTGCGGTCAATCTGGGGTCGCGCGGCCTGGATGCGGCCCGCAATTTCCTCGAATATTGCAACCATCCCGGCGGCACTTATTATTCCGATCTGCGCCGCAAACACGGCTGGGCCAATCCGCACGATGTCAAACTGTGGTGCCTCGGCAATGAGATGGATGGCCCCTGGCAGGTCGGCCACAAGTCGGCCTATGAATATGGCCGGCTGGCGGACGAAACGGCCAAGGCCATGCGCGGCTTCGACAAGTCGCTGGAGCTCGTGGTCTGCGGCTCGTCCAATTCCGACATGAAGACCTATCCGGATTGGGAGGCTCAGGTCCTTGAGCAGTGCTACGACAGCGCCGACCATATCTCGCTGCATATGTATTTTGCCAACCGCGAGAAGAATACGCTGAACTATCTCGCCCGCGCGACGAAGCTGGACCGCTACATCACCACGATCGGCGGTGTGATCGACTACATCAAGGCGAAAAAGCGCTCGAAGAAGACGATCGGCATTTCCTTCGACGAATGGAACGTCTGGTACCATTCCAACCAGCAGGACAAGGAAATCCTGGCGCGTGACGAATGGCCGGATGCGCCGCATCTGCTCGAGGACGTCTATAATTTCGAGGACGTGCTGCAGGTCGGCGGTATCCTGAACACCTTCATCCGCCGCTCCGACCGGGTGCGCATCGCCTGCATCGCCCAGCTCGTCAACGTCATTGCCCCGATTATGACCGACGATGGCGGAGCCGCCTGGCGCCAGACGATTTATTATCCCTTCTACTACGCCTCCCGCTATGGCCGCGGCGCAGCGCTGCAGCTCGTCGTCGATGGCCCGACCTATGACAGCGACGAGGAGAACGACGTTCCCTATCTCGACGTCTCGGCGGTCCATTCCGAAGACGGCAGGAGCCTGACCTTCTTTGCCGTCAACCGCCATCCGCAGGCAGCACTCGATCTCGATGTGCGGCTGGAAGGCTTCGGATCCGCGCGGGTGATCGAACAGGTGGAGATGACCCACAGCGATCTCGAAGCCGTCAACACGGCTCAGCGGCAAGACACGGTCGCGCCGGTCAATGTCGAGAGCGCGAAGATCGAGGATGGACGGTTGCGGGCGGCGCTGAAGCCGCTGTCCTACAACGTCATCCGGCTGTCGGTGTGACAGCCGCTGCCGGCTAAGGCCGATTGGCCCCGGCTTAAGAGACTCGGCTCGACTGCGAGGAGGCAGGCGGGCCGGAGGGATGGTTCGCGAGAGCCCTGGACCTGACGTCCCGAGCCTTTGCAAACCGACAACCGCGACGTGCCCATGCGTGCCCTTGCGGCCGCCGTATCGTCGCTTTCTAGGGAGGAGTTCATGCAACAGTGGAAGAGGCTCGCATTTGGCGTCGCGCTGGCCGCACTCGGCCTGACGGCGGCGGCCAAGGCCGATGACTATACCTCCTTGCCGCGCAAGGAGACGCTCATCGTCGAAAATCCGGAAGGGACGATCAAAAATCCCGGCTGGTTCAACATCTGGGTCAATGGCGGCGGCGGGGTTTCCACCGGTCTGCAGCAGCTGACCATGGATACGCTCTGGTATATCGACCCCGAACAGGGGCTTGGCGGCGCGGCCTGGGACAATTCGCTCGCCGCCGACAAGCCGCAATATAATGCCGACTTCACCGAGATGACCGTGAAACTGCGCAAGGGGCTCTTCTGGAGCGACGGCGTCGAATTCACGGCCGACGACGTGGTCTATACCGTCAAGACGCAGATGGATCATCCCGGCATGATCTGGAGCGCTGCCTTCACGGTGCAGGTAGCAAGTGTCGAGGCGACCGATCCCCAGACCGTGGTGTTCAAGCTGAAGAAGCCGAATTCGCGCTTCCACGCCATCTTCACCGTGCGCTGGAACGGCGCCTGGATCATGCCGAAGCATGTATTCGAAAAGGTGGAGGATCCGCTTCGCTATGATTTCGCCAATCCCGTCTCGCTCGGCGCCTATAAGCTGAAGGCCTATGACCCGCAGGGCAAATGGTATACCTGGGAGAAGCGCGACGACTGGCAGCGGACCTCGCTTGCCCGCTTCGGCGAGCCGGCTCCGAAATATGTCACCTATACCGATCCGGGCCCGCCGGATAAGCGGACGATCGCCCAGCTCGAGCATAATCTCGATATCATTCACGACAACACGCCGGAGGGCATGTTCACCCTCAAGGAGAAGTCGAAGACCATCGACACCTGGTTCCCGGGCTTCCCCTTCGCCCACCCGGACCCGACGCTGCCGGCCCTGATCTTCAACACCCAGGATGCGCCGTTCGACAATGCCGATGTGCGCTGGGCGCTTGCCCTCCTGATCGACATCAAGGCCGTCGACATGGCGAGCTACCGCGGGGCAGCGACGCTCTCTGCGCTCGGCGTGCCGCCGACGGCAAGCGCCATGAAAGACTATCAGGCGCCGATGCAGGATTGGCTCAAGGATTTCGAGGTCGATACCGGCAAACGCAAGATCAAGCCCTATGATCCGACGGTCGGCCAGCAGATCGCCGACCTCCTGCGCAAGCAGCCGAAATTCAAGGACCAGATTCCGACTGACCCGCAGGCGATCAGCGACGCCTTCGGCTATGGTTGGTGGAAGCCGGATCCGAAAGCAGCTGCCGAACTGCTGGAAAAGGCTGGCTTCAAGAAGAGTGGCGGCAAGTGGATGACCCCGGATGGCCAGCCGTTCCGGATCCGGATGACGGTGGAAGGCGACACGCGCTCCGTCTTCACCCGCGCCGGCACGCTGATTGCCCAGCAATGGGCCGCCTTCGGCATCGACGCCAAGGCGGTGCCCACCGAGAAACTGTGGCAGGTGGCGCTGCAGCCCGGCGATTTCCAGGTGGCGATCGCCTGGAGCGTCGAAACCTGGGGCGGCGATCCCGACCTCTCCTTCTTCCTCGACAGCTGGCACTCGCAGTTCGTGGCCAAGAAGGGTGATAATCAGCCGCCGCGCAACTGGCAGCGCTGGTCCAATCCGGAGCTCAACAAGATCATCGAGAGCATCCGCGGCATCAGCGCCGACGATCCGAAGGGCATCGAGCTCGGCAAGGATTATCTGAAGCTCGTCGCCCGCGAAATGCCGTCGATCCCGCTGATGTCCTATAACGTCTTCACCTCGATGGATACGACCTATTGGACCGGCTATCCGACGATCAAGGACCCCTATACCGACCCGGTGCCGAACTGGGCGAATTCCCGGCTGATGATGGTCAAGCTGAAGCCGGCTCAACCGAAATAATCCTCCCAACGCCGGCGCTTTAGCCACGCGCCGGCCCCTTATCGGCGGGCTCCGCCCGCCGATCCTTTCCCGTCGATGCCGTCCAATCGATCAAAGGAAAACCAGAGAGGAACCACTGCCTTATGACGCCCTATCTGATCTTTGTGCTGAAGCGGTTCGGTCAGTTTCTGCTTGTCGTCTTTCTTGGCGTCAGCATCACCTTCTTCGTCACCCACCTGACCCCGATCGATCCGGTCGAAGAAAGCATAGGCGCCATCACCCAGATGGGGCAGTCCGATCCGAATGCGATCGAACTGATGCGCCAGTCGCTGCGCGAGCTTTACGGCATGGAGGGCTCGATCTGGCAGCAATATGTGCATTTCTGGCTGCGGCTTGCGACCGGCGATCTCGGCCCCTCGCTGTCGGCCTTTCCGACGCCCGTTTCCACGATCATTCTGCGGTCCCTGCCCTGGACGATCGGGCTGATGACGGTCTCCACGCTGATCACCTTCGTGCTCGGAAACGCGCTCGGCGCGCTCGCCGGCTATTACCGGAAGAACATGGTGCTGAAGGCCGTCAGCCTCGTCTGCATCGCCCTGCTTCCCATTCCCTATTATATCCTGGCCTTCGTGCTGCTCATCGTCTTCGGCTATCTCTGGCCGGTGCTGCCGATCAATGGCGGCTATGAGATGAACGCCAATCTGGATCTCTCCTTTGCGCTGGTGCTCGATATTCTCGAACATTCGATCCTGCCGGCCCTGTCGCTGATCCTGGTGGGCGCCGGCAGCTGGCTGATCGGCATGCGCGCGCTGGTGTCCAACATCATCACCGATGACTACGTCGTCTTCGCCGAGCTCGGCGGCGTACCGAAGCGGAAAATTCTCCGTTCCTATATCGCCCGCAATGCCATGGTGCCGCAATTCACCGGGCTTGCCATGTCGCTCGGGGCGATCTTCAACGGCACCGTCATCACCGAAATCGTCTTCGGCTATCCCGGCATCGGCAACCTGCTGATTTCGGCGGTGCATGCCGGCGACTACAGCCTGGTGCTCGGCCTCAGCGCCTTGTCGATCGTCGGCGTCGCCGCCGCCGTCTTCATCATCGACATTCTGAGCCCGCTGATCGACCCGCGCATCAAGGTGGAATAGGCCATGTTTACCATCGTCCGCGACCTCGCCCGCCAGAACCTGGAATTTCTCTGCGGCCTGCTGTTGTTTGCCGTCATCGTCGGGTTCATCATCCTCTCCTATTTTTCGCCCTACGCCCCGACGGACATCTATCTGCTGCCGCCCGACATGCCGCCCGACGGCGATTATTGGCTCGGCACGACATCGCGCGGCCAGGACGTTTTCTGGCAGCTGACGACTGCCCTCCGCAATACCTTGTATTTCGGCATCGGCGTCGCTTTTCTCTCGCGCATCATCTCGCTGGTCGTCGGCCTGGTCGCCGGTTATGCCGGCGGCGCGGTCGACCGGGTGCTGATGGCGATCAACGACAGCGTCATGGTCATCCCGCAATTTCCGCTGCTGATCCTTTTCTATTTCGTGCTGAAGGACAGCATGACCTGGACGGTGCTGATCGTCATCATGGCCTCGCTCGGCTGGTCCTACGATGCGCGCCTGATCCGCTCGGTGGCGATCGGCCTGAAGACCAGGCCGTTTACCACCCAGAGTGTCTATTCCGGCATGAGCATGCGCAAGATCCTGGTCGAGGAGCACCTGCCCTATGTGCTGCCGATCGTCTTTGCCACCACCATGAACAACATGATCTGGTCGATCGGCATGGAGATCACCCTGTCGGTGCTCGGGTTCACCGATATCGAGACGCCGACCATGGGCATGATGATCTACTGGGCCAATGCGCATTCGGCGCTGATATCGGGAATATGGTGGTGGGTGGCCGCGCCCGTCGCCGTCATCGTCATTCTCTTCCTGGCGCTCTTCCTGCTGTCGATGTCGATGAACGAATACAATGATCCGCGCAGCCGGCTGAACCGGATGGGAAGTTAGCATGGACCCTTTGGTCGAAATCGAGAATCTGAAAGCCTATTACCGCGCCTTCCTTTTTGGCGTCGATCGCGAAGTGCGCGCCGTCGACGATATCAGCCTGACGATCGGCCGCGGCGAGGTCTATGGCGTCGCCGGTGAATCGAGCAGCGGCAAGACGACCCTGATCAAAACCATCGCCGGCGCCATCCGGCCGCCGCTGAGGGTCGTGTCGGGGAGCGTGAAATTCCATTTCAACGGCGGCACCCAGGATATTTACGCGATGAAGCCGGAAGAGCGCATGGCGCTGCGCTGGAAGCATCTGTCCTATATCATGCAGGGCTCGATGAATGTGCTCAATCCGGTGCGCCGGATCCGCCATTCCTTCACCGATTTCGCCTTCCGCCACATGAAGGTCAGCAAATCGGTCTTCTTCGAAAAGGTCGCCGCCCATCTGCAGCGGCTGAAGCTCGATCCGCATCTGCTCGATGCCTATCCCCACGAACTGTCCGGCGGCATGCGCCAGCGCATGACCATTGCGCTTGCCACCATCCTGACGCCTGAGTTCATCATCGCCGACGAGCCGACGACCGCGCTCGACGTGATCGTCCAGCGCGACGTGCTGTCGATGATCCGCGAAATCCAGCGCGAGATGGGCTCGTCCTTTCTGTTCGTCACCCATGATATGGGCGTTCATGCCACAGTCTCCGACCGCATCGGCATCGTCTATGCCGGGCGCCTCGTCGAGGAGGCACCGACCGCCAAACTCTTCAGCAAGCCGCTCCACCCCTATACACAGCATCTGGTCGGCAGCCTGCCGAAGATCGGCGATGCGACGACGCGGCCGTCACTGGAGGGACGTCCGCCGAACCTTGCCATGCCGCCGGAAGGCTGCCGCTTTCACCCGCGCTGTCCCAAACGGATGGCGATCTGCTCGCAGAAGGTGCCGCCGCTCGTCACCGTCGAGCCTGAGCGGCGCGTCGCCTGTTTTGCCGTTACGGGAGATCAGCTTTGAACGCTCTGCTTCACCTCTCGCATGTCACGAAAGTCTATCGCCAGGGCGGCATGCTCGGCCGGCGCCTGATCACCGCGGTCAAGGATGTCAGCTTCGAAGTCGGGGCGGAACCGGAGATCCTGTCGATCGTCGGCGAATCCGGCTCGGGCAAATCGACGATCGCCGCGATGATCCTCGGGCAGACCGAACCGACGGAAGGGCAGCTCGAGTTCTCCGGCAGGGCCGTGCACATCCACAGCCGATCCGAACGCAAGGCCTTCATGAAGGAGGTGCAGCCGGTCCTGCAGAACCCGTTCGAAGCCTTCAATCCGCTGAAGCGGGTCGACCGTTACCTGTTCGAAACCGCCCGCAATCTGTCGGGCCCGGGAAAGCGCATAGACCGGAAAGAAGCCGAGCGCATGGCCGATGCAGCGTTGGTGCATGTCGGCCTGACGCTCGAAGAAGTAAAAGGCCGCTTCCCCCACGAACTGTCCGGCGGCCAGCTGCAGCGCGTCGCCATCGCCCGCGCGCTCATCCCGCAGCCCCGCCTGCTGGTCGCCGACGAACCGGTCTCGATGGTCGACGCCTCGCTGCGCATGGCGATCGTCAACCTCTTCGGCCGGCTGAAGAGCGAACTTGGCCTCTCGATCATCTACATCACCCATGATCTGGCCACCGCCTATTACGTCAGCGACAACATCATCATCATGCGCAAGGGCGAGATCGTCGAGCGGGGCCCGGCCCGACCCGTGCTGGACAATCCGCAGCATCCCTATTCGCGGGCGCTGAAGGATGCGGTGCTGGCGGCGGAGTTTGGTGAGGTGGTGTAGGCGGCGTAGACGACATCGGCTTTGCTTGGATGCCATGCGTCGGGCTGCAACGCCGGCCGCGTCCAGCTCGATCGCAACCGAGAGCGCTCTCCGCAGCGGCTGAAAGTTCTTTCTTGCCCCCTGTCTCCCTGCTATCCTGAAAGGGAGGAGACGGCGCCATGAGCGAGACCCGAAAGCTGGCTGCAATCCTGGCCGCTGATGTGGTTGGGTACAGCAGGCTTGCCGGCGCCGATGAGGAGCGCATCCTGGCGAGATTGCGGGCACTGCGTAGCGATCTCATCGATCCGACGATCGCCGTGCACCACGGCCGGGTGGTGAAGCGGACCGGCGATGGTGCGCTGGTCGAGTTCCGCAGCGTGGTAGACGCCGTGCGTTGCGCCATCGAGGTGCAGAACGGTATGGTGGAGCGCAATGACGGCGTGCCGCAGGACCGTCGCATCGAGTTCCGGATCGGTATCCATCTGGGCGACGTTGTCGAGGAAAGCGACGGCGATCTGATGGGCGACGGCGTCAACATCGCCTCGCGACTGGAGGGCGTCGCCGCGGCGGGCGCGATCTGCCTGTCCGAGGATGCCTATCGCCAAGTCAAGGCGAGGCTCGACCTCTCGGTCAGCGATCTCGGCAACACGCAACTCAAGAACATCGCCGAGCCGATCCGGGTCTATTCGCTGCAAGTCCGCAGCGCCGGGATCAAGGCAGCCGCGACCCCGGAAACCGCGAGGGGCCAACCGACGGCGGCAGCGTCGCCGAAGCTGTCGATCGCCGTCCTGCCCTTCGTCAACATGAGTGGCGATGCCGAACAGGACTACTTCGCCGACGGCATCTCGGAAGATATCATCACGGCGCTATCGAAACTGTCGCAACTCTTCGTCATCGCCCGCAATTCCTCGTTTACTTTCAAGGGCAAGAACGTCCAGGTGCAGGAGGTGGGTACGAAGCTCGGCGTGCGGCATGTGCTTGAGGGCAGCGTCCGCAAATCGGGCAACAGGGTACGCATCACCGCGCAGCTCATCGACGCGACCACCGGCGGGCATCTGTGGGCGGAGCGGTTCGATCGCGACCTGACCGACATATTCGCGGTTCAGGACGATGTCACCCAGCAGATCGTCGATGCGTTGGCGGTCAACCTGACGGAGCGCGATCGGAAAAGGCTGGCGCCGGGGCAGACCGGGCACCCCGAGGCCTATGACTGCTTCTTGCGTGGCCGGGAGCTGTGGCACCGGCTGACGAAGCGGACGAACAGCGATGCCCGCGACCTTTTGCAACGGGCCGTCGAACTGGACCCAGGCTTCGCCTCGGCGCACGCCTTCCTCGCCCTGACCCACGGGCTCGACTACCTGAACCGATGGAGCGCGTCGCCGCAGCGCTCGATCGAGCAGGCCGAAGAGGCTGCGACGCTGGCGGTCGCGCGGGACGATAGCGATCCCGTGGCGCACTGGGCACTGAGTGTGGTCAGGCTTTACGCACGCCAGCACGATAGAGCCATCAGCGAGGCCGAGCGTGCGATCGTCCTCAATCCGAATTTCGCCGAAGGGCAGGTCAGCCTCGGCGAGGCACTGCTCTATTCAGGCAGATCCGAGGAGGCACTCGCCTGTTTCGATCGGGCAAGAGTCCTGAACCCGTACTTTCCGGATGTCGTTCTCCACTTTCAGGCCTGGGCCTGGTTTCAACTGCGACGGTACGAAGAGGCCGTCGACCTGTTGCAGCAGCGCGTGAGCCGCAATCCCGTCACCGATGTCTCGCGCGCGCTTCTCGCCGCCTGTTACGGACACCTCGGCCGTTTCGAAGAGGCTCGGGCGACGTGGCAGGAGGTGCTGCGCATCAATCCCGACTTCTCCCTGGAATACCGCCGCAAAGTCTTGCCCTTCAAGAATTCCGCCGATTTCGAGCTCGCCGTAGAGGGGTTACGCAAGGCCGGTGTCGTATGACGGGTGAGCGTGATAAGATGGGCCTGAGGTTCTAACGGCCGTTGAGCCGGGCGCGAGCCGCCCTTCCCGCGGCCGAGCTCGAAATGCGCCGCACCGAGGTTATACAGCCGCAAATTACTTGACTGCGATTATCAAGGATTATACCCGCTTCGGCCAGTTTTCTGCCATTCGAAGCGTAAGCATGATCCCCGCCGACCTGTTTTCTGAAATCGCTCGCGCCGATCAGCGCCCAGTCCTTATCTTCGCCGACGGACGGGCGCTCTCCTATGCCGACCTCGACGCCCGGACACAGCGCTTTGCCGAGCGGCTGGGATGGGGGGAAAAGCGGCTTGTGGCGATTTCGGCCGATCTCTCGGAACATGTGATCGTCGCCTATCTCGGCGCGTTGCGCGCCGGCCATGCGGTGGCCATGCTGCCGCCCTGCGATGACAGGCTGTGGCGAGAGTTTCTGTCGGCCTTTCAGCCGGATTTCACCTACCGCCCCGCCGGCGGCCGCTGGCGGCTGGTCGAGGAAACCCGGCCCAGTCAAAGTCAAAGGCAAAGGCAAAGTGCCGCGCCGCTGCATCCGGATCTGGCCTTGCTGCTGATGACCTCAGGCAGTTCCGGGCCCGCGAAAGCCGTGCGCCTGTCCTATGCCAATCTTGACGCCAATGCGCGCTCGATCGCTCACTATCTCGAGCTCTCCCCTGCCGACAGAACCGCGCTCGTCCTGCCGCTTCACTATTCCTACGGCCTCTCCGTCCTCCATTCGCATCTTGTCGCCGGCGGCAGCATCTTCATTCCCGGCGTCTCCGTGGTGAGCGAGGAATTTGCACGGCTGCTCGGCGAAAGCGGCTGCACCAATCTTTCGGGTGTGCCCTATTCCTTTGAACTGATGGAAAGGACGCGCTTCCGAAGCCATGAACTGATGGCGCTGCGCTTCATGACGGTCGCCGGCGGACGGCTGGCACCCGAACTCATCCGCCTCTACCGCGACCATATGCGCGCGAACGGCGGCCGCCTCTTCGTCATGTACGGCCAGACCGAGGCAGCCGCCCGCATCGCCTTCGTGCCGCCGGCAAGCCTCGCGGACAATGAGGAACGGATCGGCATCGCCATTCCCGGCGGCAGCCTCAGCCTCGTCGGCGATGACGGGCATCCGCTCGACCGGCCTGACGTTGCCGGAGAGCTCGTCTATGCCGGCCCGAACGTGATGATGGGCTACGGCACTGACCGCGCCGATCTTCAGCGGGGCGCCGAGGTCGCGGCATTGAAGACCGGCGATATCGCCATGCGCGACGAGGACGGTTTCTACAGGATCGTCGGCCGCAAGAGCCGTTTCGCCAAGGTCGCCGGGCTCCGGATCGGCTTCGACATCATGGAGCAGGTTCTGGCCGAGGAAGGAATCGTGGCTGCCGTTGTCGGTGACGATCACGGTCTGCAGGCCTATGTGAGCGATGCGCGTGACGTCGACCGGGCGCTTGATATGCTCGTCGAAGCGAGCCATCTTCCGGCGAGCCTGGTCTCCGTCGGAACGCGACGAGAGCTTCCGAGGCTTGCCTCCGGCAAGATCGACTATGCCGGCCTTCGCGAGGAGATGCTGGCGACGCGCGAAACGTGCCGCGCCGCGGCCGTCAGCGTGCTCGACGCCTATACCAGGGTCTTCTACCCCCACAGTGTTGGTCGTAGCGACAGCTTCGTCTCGCTCGGCGGCGATTCCCTGCGCTTCCTGCAATTGACGATGGAACTCGACAGGCTGGGCATCGCGCTGCCGGAAGGCTGGGAGCGGACGGCGATCGCCGAGTTCGACATCGCCCCGCAGCTTGCGCGGACGGATATCGCCGAAGTCAGGAGGCTGCCGACCGATCTGGTGCTGAGGGCGATCGCCATCCTGCTCGTCGTTACCCATCACGAGATGCTCTGGCCCATTCCCGGCGGATCGGGCGTGATGCTGCTGCTTGTCGGCTTCAGCCTGGCCCGCCTCCAGTCGGGCCATTTCCTCGCCGGCAATTTCCGCCCTGCGCTGCGGCCGGCAATCCATGTTCTTATTCCCTATTTTCTCATCGTCGCCGCCTATGGGCTCGCCTGGCGCACCATTCCCTGGGCCTCGGTCACGCTGACCGGCAATTTCGGCCATGCCGAGCCGGAGCGCCACGAGATGCTCCCCTATCTCTACTGGTTCATCGAGGCCTATGCGCAGACGCTTCTCGTCTTCTCGCTGGTTTTCGCCGTGCCTGCTGTGCGCAGGCTGGCGCGGGCGCAACCCTTTGCCTTCTCGCTGGCGCTGCTCGGGCTGGCGGTCGCGGCGCGGTTTTCCCTGCCGCTCCTCTTCGATATCGGCAGGCGGCAGATCTTCACCCTCTACTGGGGCCTGCATCTCGGCATGTTCGGCTGGTGCGCGGGCCTTGCCGGCAGGAAGGCGCAGCGGCTCGTCCTGTCGGCGGTTGCCGCCGTCGTGCTCGGTTATCTCGCTTTCTGGGAAACGCTTTGGATCGGCACGACGGTCAAATATCTGACGATCTTCGCAGCACTTCTCGCCCTTCTCTACCTGCCGCGCATCCACCTGCCCGTGCGGCTCAGGCGTCTGGTGACGCTGATCGCCGTCTCGGCCTTTCCCACCTACCTGCTGCACCGTTTCGTGCCGGAACTGCTGATGCCGCAGGCAGCCGCCGTGCTGCCGGCTCCCCTCTTTCATCTGCTGGCGATATCAGGTGGCCTGGGGCTCGGCATCATCGCCAACAAAATCGCGGCGGATCTTCGCAACCTGCTTGGCGGCATAACAATGGCTCGCACAGGCGGGCGCGCCGTGACGGCGGAGCCTGTCTGAACCGGTTTCATCCATCCGTATCCTGATGGGGCGGCCGCGCCCATCACAATTGTCCGAAGCATCGGACAGAAATAACCGATCACTATATTAGCATCCCCGCAGGAAAAGCTTGCATGCAGGCAATAAATCGGATGTCCTGACTACGGCTTCTGTGGTGTTGGGCGACCCGCTATGAAAACCCTCGACGCACGAATTCGGTTCACAGGTGAGCGGCGACAGGTCACTGCCCTTTTCTATGACATCGTCGGCTCCACGGAACTTTTGTTGCGAAGCGAGCCGGAGAAATTCTTCCGGTCTGTCTCGGCGTTACATCAAAGTGCCGAAACGATCATCAAGAAGCACGGGGGATTTCTTCATCAGCGGCTCGGCGATGGCGGATGCTGCTTCTTCGGCTATCCGGAACAGTCCGAAGATACCGCAGAAAGCGCGGTGCGCGCTTCTCTGGAACTGCTGCGCGTCGTGGCCGGTGCCCAGACGCAAACCCAGGCGAGGGCCAAGGCACGCAGGCCGTTCCGGCTGCGGATCGGGGTGGCCACCGGTCTTGTCGTCTTCTCCACGGCCGGCGATGAGATCGTCGGCACGGCGCCGGTTCTGGCGGCGCGGCTGCAAGCCGAGGCCGACCCCAATTCCGTCCTTGTCGCCGATTCCACCGTTCAGCTCACCCGGCAGAAATTCGACTACACCCTGCTGCGGGAGGCGAGGCTTAAAGGGTTCGAACATCCGATTGCCCTCTGGCGCCCGCAGGAGCGCGATCGATCGGTCGCCGAGCCATCGCCGTCCGAGGCGCAGGCGAGGCCGATCCGAGGCCGGGAGAAAGAGCTTGCCGCCCTCTCCGGCGCCTGGAATTCGACCCTCGGCGGCAAGGGAAGTCTGATCGCCGTCGTTGGCGAGGCCGGCATCGGCAAATCCCGGCTGGTCGGCGAATTCGCCGAAAGCCTGCGGCAGACGGCGCATGAGACACTGGTCTTTCAGTGCGGCAGGCGCTTGGAGAGCCAGCCGCTGCATCCCTTCGTTTCGTTTCTCGAACGGCTGGCCGCCGAACCCTCGGTCCTGAAGGATGGCGACAGCGACGCCTTCATGCGGGCTCTTCAAACCTCCGGCCGGGACGTCGATGCCGCCGTCGCCGACACCATGCTCGCCTTCACCGCCGACCGTTCGCCGGCAACGTCGCGCAATATCCGCGTCTCCGATCTTTCCGGGCGCGCCTTCCGGCGGAAGGTCATCGAAGCCGCCGCCGACATTCTGACATGCAAGGCGGTCCCGACGCTGCTCATCTTCGAGGATGTGCACTGGGCCGACGACATGACGCTGGAGCTGATCGACAGGCTGGGATCGCTGGCCGCCAGGCTTCCGATCCTCGTCATTCAGACATCGAGAATCCGACGATCGCTCGCGGTGGCAAGCGAGATCGAATTGCCGGGCCTGACGGCTGCCGCGGTTCGCGATCTGGTCGCCTCGATCTGGCGAGAGCATCCCCCGCCCGGCCTCTCGGATTTCATTCTCGATCAATGCGACGGCATGCCGCTCTATGCGGAAGAACTGGCCAGTTTCTTCCGCGGCAGGCAGCCTTTGGGCAAGTCACTCTCGGAATGGAAAGGGCTGCTGCGGGAAGGCGGCGTCACCTCGCTCAACGATCTGCTGTCCGCCCGGCTGGCCGCGACCGGTTCGGCACGCCGGGCGGCGCAATTTGCCAGCGTCATCGGCCGCGAATTCAGCGTCTCGCTGCTCACCTATCTCGTCGAAGGGGGCAGCCGCCGCACCGTCGACGTCGATATCGAGCGGCTTCTGTCTCAAGGCATCATCGAGCCCTCGACCGTCACGCATGGCTCCTATCAGTTCCGGCACGTGCTGGCGCAGGAAGCAGCCTATAGCAGTCTTCTCAAGATCGACCGGCGCCGCATCCACCGGCGGATCGCAGATCTCCTGATCGGCGAAAGAAAACCCAGCCTGCCGGCGGCAATCGCCGCCTGGCAGTGCGCCGAGGCCGGACTGCATGATGCGGCCGCCCGATTTGCCCTGGCGGCGGCTGAGGCAAGCGTTCTCCGCTCGGCAATGCAGGAGGCAAACGTCTCGCTCGAACTCTGTGCCGAGGAGGTCGACAGCCTTTCCCGGCGCCACCCCGACCGCACCGAACTGGCGCTCAGCCTGTTCGAACTTCAAGGCCTGGTGGCAAGCGCCCTCGAAGGCGAGGGATCGGAGAGCGCGCGGCGGGTCTATGCCCGCGCCATGCAGCTTCTGCGCAAACAGTCCTCGGCCGTGCGCGTGAACCATTTCCCGGTCTATTGGGGATGGTGGTTCACCGCCCCCAATATTTTGACCCAGCAGTCGCGTGCGCGCATCCTCGTCGGCGACATGCGCATCGTCGCGGATCGCGAGACGAGGCTTCAGTCCTATCATTGCGGCTGGGCGACGAGCTTCCATGCCGGCGAGCATGAGTTTTGTCTCGATTGTGTCGCCGAAGGCCTTACGCTCTATGATCCCGAAAGCGCGGTGCGGAATCGAGCCTTCTTCGGTGGACATGATGCCAAAGTCTGCGGCTTGGGCGAAAGCGCCCTCTCCTACCTGCTGCTCGACGAAACCGGCGCGAGTGAAAGTGCGATCGAACAATGCCTGGAATGGGCGAACGCGACCGATCATGCCGGCAGCATGGTGCACGCCCTCTATTACGCCATGGTGCTTGCCCGCTGCCAAAGCCGATATGACGATGTCCATGCGCTCGGCGAACAGATGCTGTCGCTCGCCGAGCGGCACGGACTGGCGGCAAGCCAGGCGCGGGCCAACATGTATTGCGGCTGGGCGGAGCTGATGACCTCGTCCGCGGCAGGCGGCGAAGAACGTTTTGCCGGCGGCCTGGCTCTCCAGCAGCAATTGGGCACCGACGACAATTTTTCCATGCACAGCGACATGCATGCGCAGGTGCTGCAGCATCTCGGCAGGTCGGCCGAAGCCCTGGCGACCGTCCAGAATGCCATCAATGTCGGGCGCAGCAGCGGCCAATCCTTCTGGCTTGCCGAGCTCTACCGCCGCAGTGCCAGGCTGAGGCGTGATCTGAACGAGCCGCCCGCGTCGATAAAAAGGGACCTGACACGCGCCATTCAGATTGCCGAGGGCCAGAAGGCCGGCTGGCTGGCCGCAAGGGCAAGGCGCACTTTGGACGGGCTGGCGGTATTTTAACCTCGGACGGAAGGATGTGATGGACGACGCGACGCTCGATACCATCCTCAATATCCGGCAGCCCTCACCGCCCGATCCCCGGCAGACGGTGCCGCGCATCCTTGCGCGCAGACAGGACTATGGCATCACCAGGCTCGGCTCGATCACCGGGCTCGACTGGATCGGCGTTCCGGTCGTCCAGGTCGTGCGGCCGCGCTCACGCTCCGTCGCCGTCAGCCAGGGCAAGGGGCTGACCCTTCCCCTGGCGGCACTATCGGGCCTGATGGAATCCCTGGAAGGCTGGGCCTCGGAGCGGATTGATCAGGAGAGGATCTTCACGGCAAGCCTGCGTGACATGAACGCAAGGGGAGACTGGTCGCACCTCGGTACCGGCCGGGACGACGCGATGCTCTCCTGGATTGCCGGGCTCGATCTCTTTTCCGGGCGGAAAATGGCCGTCCCGCTTGCCCTCGTCGATACCGCCTACATCGTCCCGTCGCCGCATCCCCATTGGATCGCCCGGGACACGACGGGTCTGGCGGCCGGCACGAGCCTGCAAAGCGCTGTCCTGCATGCCTGCCTGGAGATCCTCGAGCGGCAGGCGCGATGCACGGCGATGAAGACCCCGCATTTCTTCGATCGCTGCCAGATCGACAGCCGGTCGGTGCAATCGGGCAATGCGGGCGACATCATGCGGCGGCTCTCCAAGGCAGGGTTTGTCGTCGGCATCTGGCAGATCCCGGCGCCGCACGCCCTGCCGATCTACTGGTGCCATGTCATGGAAGATGGCGGCAGAGCCCCCTTTGCGCCGCTGCCGGCCGAAGGGTTCGGCTGCGATATCAGCCATAACAGGGCGCTGACCAGCGCCTTGCTGGAAGCCTGCCAGTCCCGCCTCGGCGTCATTTCAGCGGCGCGCGACGATATCAGGACGGAGCTTTACGCCCATGCCGACACCGGGGAGCTGGCCGCCTGGCGTCTGCAACTGGCAAAGGGAGGCCGTTCCTTCGCCACGGACCGTCCAACGGCCGAAGCGCGATCCCTTCGGCCGATCATCGAGGCCTTGAAGCTGGCCGGCGCCAAAGCGGCCGCTCTTGTCGTTCTTCATTCGGACGACCGCGTCCCGCTTCACGTCGTCCGGGTCGTCGCTCCGCCGCTGGAAACCAATCCGGAGGCCGATCTTGCGGGATGATATCGTGGTTTTTCTGGGGCCTACCCTTTCTGAGGCGCAAGCCCGGACCTATCTGGATGCGGTCTATCTTCCCCCCGTCGGCTGCGCCGATGTCGTGCGGGCCGTCACCAGATATGCGCCGGCGGCGATCGTGCTGATCGACGGCGTCTTCGGCCAGCTTCCGGCCGTCCGCCACCAGGAAATCCTGTGGGCGATGGCCGGCGGCGTGCGCATCTATGGCGCCGCCAGCATCGGCGCGCTCAGGGCAGCCGAACTCGCGCCCCAGGGCATGATCGGCCACGGGCTGATCTACCGATGGTACCGAAGGCACCCGCTCGCCGACGATGCCGACGTCACGGTGCCGATGGCCCCCGCGGCACTCGGATCACGTGCCCTGGGCGACGCTCTCATCGATATCAGGCTGACGCTCAAAAGAGCCGAGCGCACCGGCATCATCGAACGACGGCTGCGATGCGCGCTCGAATCTCTGGCGCGCGCGCTTCACTTCAGCGAAAGATCCTTCCCGAAGCTCCTGGCGGCGGCTGAAAACAATTGCGCCGCCGCCGGCGAAATCGAAGCACTAAAGGCCTGGCTGCCAACCGGATCTTCAAGCCGAAAACACCGCGATGCGGTAAATCTTCTGACACATCTCGCCGACCAAAAGATCAACCGGCCGACTGAAGTCCTTCCTTTTGTATTTGAACTTACGGAATCATTTGCCAACGACATGGAGTACTACAACATGCTCGATAGTCTATTGCCTGATAGCACGTAGTACTGGTATAGTTAACGATCGCTTGACGTTGGGCAACGGGCGGTGGGGGCAGCAGTGGATGCCATCACGCAGAACGAGGGCGCAGGCCACGGGGCAGCTCCAGAGCGGCCGCTCGGGACACGTTTCCTTGTCTTCCCCCAGCCCCCCTTCATTCCCGGTTACGAAAGGCCCGAAGTCGTGTGGATCGGGCCATCGGCAGGACCGATCCTGGCGGGGCCATCCGACGGCCGCATCTATGTCGCCAATCCGGTCGAGCCGAAATTGCCCTATGCCGCGCCCTACATCCCGCCCTATCCCGGCCTGCTGCAGCCGCCGGCCGAACCCGGCCCCGACGGCCATTTCGATCACATCGGGCCGGGCGCACCAGCCTTCCTTTCGACCCACAGCTATGCCTGCGCCCGCCGCGTTCTCGATATCTGCGAGAGCTATCTCGGCCGCGCGATCGTCTGGTTCTTCCAGCCGATGCTGGAACGGCTGGAAATCGTTCCCCGCATCCCGCATTGGCAAAACGCCCAATCCGGCTTCGGCTTTCTCGAGCTCGGCGAAAGCGAGGAGCATGGCACGGCATCCTGTTTCGCGCTGAATTTCGACGCGGTCGCCCATGAAATGGGCCATCTCATTCTGCTCAGCGAGCTCGGCATCCTCGAAGGCGACGGATCGAACTGCGGTTTTTTTTCCTATCACGAAGCGATCGCCGATTTCATCTCGCTGCTCGGACTGCTGCAGTTCGACACGGCGCTCGACCGGCTGCTGCGCCGCACCGGCGGCAATCTGCTGCTGCACAACGAACTCGACAAATTCGCCGAGCTCAGCGACGAGAAGCAGCTGAGATCGCTCAACAATTCGCTTCGCATCGGCGATGTCAGCGGCGAAGTGCACGACCAGTCGAAGCCCTTTGCTGCGGGCCTCTTCGACTGCCTCGTCGAGGTCTACCAGTCGCTGCTATTCGAGCGCGGCGTATCCGACATCGATCCGAGACGCTTCAGCGATCTGCGCCAGCAGATGGCGCCGGCGCTGATGGAAGAAAGACTTCACGTCTCGGCAGCGTCGTATGAGCTGACGCATTTCGCATCGAAAGCCGCCCTGCAGGAGGCGCGCGACATCATCGGCGAAGCGCTCATTCGCTCCTGGAGATACCTCGACCCCGACAGCCTGACTTTTGAGGCGGCGGCCCTGGCCTTGCTCGAGGCGGCCAGCCGCGGGCGCGGGATCTCTTATCTCGATCAGCTTGACGATTGCATGAGGTGGCGTGGCATTCTTTAACCAACCAACGGGAGGCATCGATGACAGATGACAGCATTCCAGCCCCGCCTGGACCCCGCTATGTCGCGGATGAGATCATACTCTACGGCATAGACTTGAATGACGCTAACGGCGTCGCCCATCTGGATGTTGGGCTTGTCAACAAAGCAGTGCTCCAAGTGAAGCTTGATGCCGGAATAGTAACCGGCTACACAGTGCTTGCTTATAGCTACGCCTTCGAAGGCCACTGTTACAGACTGGATTCAACCCGCATCTTTATTATTACAGGTCCGATTGCCGAGGAGGCAGTGGGCTGCGGCTTTGACGATGAGCTGCGTAAGCTGGGTTACAAAATGTGGCGGATCACTGCATCTGAACAAATCCTCGAAATCTCAACTACCTTTGGCAACGCAAGGACCCTCATTCTCGATTCGCAGTTGCCTGGCAGGAGGTCTCCTAGTTCCTACGCCATCACCCTGAGGATGGCGCATCGCAATGGTCGCCTCAATAACGAGTAGGTCGATTCTACAGCAACGGGAGGGCAATTATGCCATATAAAGTTGATGTTTACATTGCGAAAGCCTACGCATCGATCACAGTAAAGGACGGGCTTAGCGATAAGCCCTGCGTGGACACTAAGACGGGTACAAAACTCGAGAACGTTGCAGTAAACCCATCCGCTACGTTCCATGTATTGATCGGGCATAAAAACGGCGTTGGCGGCGTCACAGTCTATGAGACAGTACCAAATGTCACTCCTGTGCCTTCCGATTACGAAATTCCAGTTGAACTCGATGAGACTGGGAAAATCACGTTTCCCAAACCAAAGGCCGTGTCGCAAAGCGATCTCGACAACCTTGATGCAAAGGTCAAGGCGTTAAATCAGCAAAACGCGGGCAATAAGCGCAGGGGTTAGCCCGTCCGAGCGCCGACACCCTACGCCGCCCGCACCCTGTCGCGGCCGCTCAGTTTGGCGGCATAGAGCGCCTCATCGGCCCGCCGGTAAAGCTCCGAGGCACTGTCCGTCGGCAGGCAGGCGGCGATGCCGGCCGAGCAGGTGTAGCTGAAATCGGGCGAGTCCGGCAGCGGCCGGGAAAAGCGGATCACCGTCAGCATGCGCTCGATCATGGCGATGGCGTCGTCCGCGCTGGTTGCCGGCATGACGAGGAGGAATTCCTCGCCGCCGACCCGGCCGAAACAATCGTTGCGGCGGACATTCTGGTGGATGCGATGGGCGAAATCGCGCAGCACGAGATCGCCGGCGTGGTGGCCGAGCCGATCGTTGATCTGCTTGAAATTGTCGATGTCGAAGACGGCAAGGCAGCCGCTGCCGCCATTGCGGGCGGCGGCCAGCATGTCTTCGACCCTCGCCATGACGAAGCGGCGGTTGGCGACGCCGGTGAGTTCGTCGGTATAGGACGCCTTGATCGCCTGATCGCGATCCTGCCGGACCGTCCTACCCTGCGCCCTCAGCCGGGTGATGTCGCTGGCGATGCACAGCATCCAGCCGTTACTCTGCACCGCCTCGGTCATCCACAGCCATCGGCCATCGCCGAGATCCGTCTCGAAGGCGCGATAGCCGATCTTGCCGCGGCGCGACTGGGTCGAGCGCAGCCACGCCTCGAAATTATCGGTGCGAATGACGGTGCCGCGGCCGAGCTCGAAATTGCGCCGCATCAGATCCGGCCAGAGCGGCGTCTCCTCCGGCTCGATGAAATAGGCCGAACGAAAGGCGCCGTTGGCATATTGCAGCCGGTCATCGCCGTCATAGACCGCAATCAGTGTATCGGTGTGTGCGGAAAGATTGAGAAGCTGTTCGACGAGTGCGTCCATACCGAACCCTGTGTGGTTGCCCTGGCATGACATGGCGCAGAAATCCTACGAGGAAAGAGCCGGCTGCGGCAAGCAAAGGCACTTCCCGTGATTACGGAAACGTCAACGCGACTGCTCTGCACCAGCGGCAAAAAACATGATGATGCGCCCAAGCGATTGCATTTTTCGCTGGTCGGGAACGAACAGGATCTCAATAGCTACGCGACATCCCGGCTGGGAGATCGGCGAGGGCGCCCCTCATCCGCCTGCCGGCACCTTCTCCCCGTAAACGGGGCGAAGGGGTATGCCGCGACCTCTCCGTCTCCATCCACCTCTCGCAGGGCACGTCCCCTCTCCCCGTCAAAACGGGGAGAGGGTTAGGGTGAGGGGCAACTAGCGGACGTCGCGGCTGGCGGCGGATTTCAGCCCGGCGATGTAGGCTCATCCCACGGCGCCTTGGTCGACATGGTCCGTTTCAGGCGGTCATTGGGCTGCGCTGGCGCGTCGAAGCGGGCAAGGTATTCGGCATAGATCTCGGGGCTGACCGTGAACATGGTCCGCTCGAGCAGCACTTCCGGACTTTTGTTCCTGGGCAGGGAGGGCATGGGAAACTCCTGTCTGGAGCAGACACATAGTGCAACGACACTCATCTCTACAAGCGCTGTAAAGATGGCGTCGTTACGCGTTTTGTCGGCTATCTCTCGCCCAGCCGATATGCCTATTTCCCGTCCGACTGTCCCGATGGTTTCGTGGCTGCGTTCAGCACGCCGTCCTGCAAACCCACCTCGTCCGCAAGAATGGCGGCGGCCTCGTCGAGCAGGGCGTCTTTTGCGTTCTTGCGGGCGTTTTCCAGGGCGATATCGGCGCTCAGGCTGCGCTCGCCCGCCTCCAGGCCATCATCGCCAGCGGGGTTATCGCCATCGCTCGCCTGCGCCCGCTCCTTGAACCGCTTCTCGCGTGCCGCCGCTTCCTTGCGGCGTTCGGCTTCGTTCAAGGAGACGATGCCTTTCTCGCGCTGCGCCTTCAGGTCGGCAATGTCTTTCACCAGGCGCTGGAAATCCGGATCGCCCTTGACCCGCGCATCATGACGGCTTTGCAAGGCCGGCAGCAAGGCCGCGACATTGCCTTCCGGCGCGTATTTCGCCGGCTTGATCTCCGCCCATGGCAGGGCATTGTCATAGCTGGTCTCGCCGAAGCTTGTCGGATCGGACAGTCCCGGCAGGCTGATATCGGGGGTGACGCCGCGCAGCTGCGTCGTGCCTCCATTGACCCGGAAGAACTGGGCGATCGTCACCTTCAGCTCGCCATATTCGGGCTTGCTGTTGTGCACCATCTGGTCGAGATCGACGACCGTCTGAACCGTGCCCTTGCCGAAGCTGCCTTCGCCGACGATCACGCCGCGGCCGTAATCCTGGATCGCCGCGGCAAAAATCTCCGAAGCCGAGGCCGAGCCGCGATTGATCAGCACACCCATCGGGCCTGACCAGACAGGCTCGGCGAGATCCGAGCTTTTGACCTCGATCTTGCCGTCGCTGCGACGCTGCTGCACGACCGGGCCCTTGCCGATGAAGAGGCCGGTCAAATCGATCGCCTCGTCCAGCGAGCCGCCGCCATTGTTGCGCAGGTCCATGAGAACGCTGTCGACCTTTTCATCCTTCAGCTCGCCGAGCAGCTTGGCGACATCGCGGCTGGCGCTCTTGTAATCCTTGTCGCCTTTGCCCTTGGCTTCAAAATCCTCATAGAAGACCGGCAGGGTGATGATGCCGATCTTGCGCTCGGTATCGCCCAGTTTCACGGTCTGCACGGTCTTCCTGGCAGCCTGCTTTTCCAGGCTGATCTTATCGCGCACCAGGCTGACGACGCGATGCGTGGCATCGGCGCCGGCATCGGCCGGCAGGATGTCGAGGCGCACGACGGAGCCTTTTTTCCCGCGGATCATCTGCACGACTTCATCCAGCCGCGTGCCCACCACTTCCTTGATCGGCCCATTCTTGCCCTGGCCGACGCCGGTGATGCGGTCCCCGACCGCCAGCTTGCCGGAAAGCTCAGCCGGCCCGCCGGGCACCAGCTCGCGGATCGTCGTATAGTCGTCGCGCTCCTGCAGCACCGCCCCGATGCCGAACAGCGAAAGCTTCATCGAGACATCGAAATCGGCCGAGGCGGCCGCGCCGAAATAATCCGTGTGCGGGTCGATCGCGTTCGAATAGGCATCCATGAACGACTGGAAAACGTCGTCGCTCTTGAATTTGTAAGCGCGCTCGAGCGTGTTTTCATAACGTTTGTCGAGCGTTTCGCGAATAGCCGCATCGGCCTTGCCGCCGAGCTTCAGCCGCAGCCAGTCGCTCTTGACACGCTTGCGCCACAGCTCATCGCTCTCGGCTTGCGACTGCGGCCAGGGCGCCTTCTCGCGCAGCACCGAATAATTATCCTGCCCGCTGAAATCGAAATCCTGCTTCAGCAGGCTGCGCGCATAGGTCATGCGGTCGACAACGCGCTGTTCATAGGCGTTGAAGATCGCAAACGGGATCTTCAAATCCTTCCGCTCGATCGCATCGTCGATCTCGCTGCGCTCCGCCATGAACTTGTCGATATCGGTCTGCAGGAACAGCATGCGGTCCGGATCGAGCGACTTGATGAACCCATCCATCACCCGCGCCGACAAGGCGTCGTCGAGCGGAACCGGCTTATAGCTATAGCGCGAGAGAAATTGCGCGCTCAACTGAGCGGCTTCCGCCTGTCGCTCCAGCGGCGCCAAAACCGGCGGCGATGCGACTTCAGCGGAGGCGGACTGTACGATTGCAAGAAATGCACCGAGAAAAACGTAAGCTATGCGCATGCAGCGTTGATCCAATTCTTCATGCCGAGGGTGGATGTGTGAACTAAGTGAGGCAATTGTGGTTTTTTGGCAAGCAGGAAGGAACTTCGTCCGGGCAGCCGCAAAACTATCCGCGCGGATCGGCCAGGAGGCAGCAAGCGTCCAGAGCGAAATCGTTCCGCGAGAACGGCTCGTATCGGACGTCCGGCGGCAGACCTGCGCGCGAGCATGAAGCGGCGCGGAGGTTTCAGTGTGCGCTGCCTGATTTCTCCTTTGCCCTCACAATGGCGTCCGCCTCCTTGCCGTATAGTTCCTCGAAGTGATCGAAGGTCTTGGAAAAATAACCAATGCCCTGCGTCGCCGAGCGCAGCGCCCGCGCCAGATCGTCAAGTGCGCCGCCCGGAACGAGCGCCCGGAAGATGTCCCATCCCTTGGCGGTTTCATCCCGGTCGAAGCCGAGAACCTGGCCGTTGAGGGCGGAGACGATCTGGACGAGGCTGCCCGAATAGACCGACGGGATGTGGAACTCGCTGCGGAAGACCGGCTGCATCAAGACGGTCGATCCTTCGGCAAGCGCCTGCCGCACCCCCATTTTCGACGCAGTCCGGAAGGCGTGTTCCGAACTGTCGACGGCATGGTACTGACCATCCAACAGCGTTACGCCGACATCGATGACTTCGAAGCCTAGCGGTCCTTTCTCCATCGCTTCGCGCGCCCCCGCTTCGACGGCGGGGAAGTAATTGCGCGGAACGGCGCCGCCCTTGATGGTTTCGCCAAAGGTGAAGCCCTGGCCGCGCTCGTTGGGGTGAATACTCAACTTCACATCCGCGAATTGCCCGGCACCGCCGGTCTGTTTGCGATGGCGGTAATGAACCTCCGATGGTTTGGCGATCGTCTCGCGGTAGGTTGGGCTGGGCGTTCGGTCGGTCACGGAGATGTGAAAGACTTCCGCCAGCGTTCGGCAAAGTTCACGCAGATGCACCGGCCCTTGGGCGCGGACGAGTTGGGCGCCCGTGCCTTCCTCCTGCAAGACTTTCAGGCCGCGATCCGTCTCGGAAAGTTTCGCCAGCGTTTCGGAAAGTTTGTTTTCATCGCGCTCGCTGCCCGGAACCAGGATCCTTTCAAGCATCGGCGTGGGCGGTTCCGTCCACTCAGGCGGGGCGACCACCGCGCCGGCGGTCAACAGCGAAGGGACGGGCAGGTGGTCGGACTTGACGGTCGCGAAGACATCCCCGGGTGCCGGCAGAACCGCCGAATTGGACCGCCCGTTTGCGAGATTTTGGACGGCGCCGAGGCTGGAGCCGCCCAGCGATGCGCCTTGCCGCAGTCCCTCGCCAAGTGCGCGCACCAGCACCGTCTTGCCGACATTCTGGCGATGATAGGCATGGAAGCTTACGGCCACCAGCTTGCTTTCATCGACGGTTCCCCTCTGCGCGAGACGCTGCCTGAGAATCCCTACCGGCGGCGCCTCGTGGCGCAGCGCCTTCATCAGCCTCATCATGCCGTTGCCGTGACTTGCAGCACCGATCAGGACCGGGATAATTCTGTTTTCCCTGAGAACCCGTGATGAAATGGCATAGAGCGCGTCGCTGGATGGCTCGCGGTCCTCGATCAGTTCCTCGAGAAGCCGGTCATCGAATTCGGACAGCTGTTCCAGGAGCTCGGTGCGCGCTTCGTGCTCGCGCTCGGCAGTGCTTTCGGGGATTGCGATCAGCGCCGAAGGCTGGCCTTCCCGGTAGCGCCACGCCCGTTCCGAAATCAGATCGCAACTGCCAATGATCCGGTCCCCCTCGCGGATCGGGATCTGGCGAAGCAAAAGGGTGTGGCTGGCGTAGTCTTGAAGCGCGGCGATCACGTCCCTCACCCGCCCTCTCGGTTCGTCCATCCGGTTGACGAAGAGGATGCAAGGCGTCCCCGAGGCTTCGATTATCCTCAGATAGGGCGCGGCGAGCACAGCCTCCTCGGGTGCCGATGAAACGCACAATATGCAGGCGTCGCTGGCAAGCAGCGCGTGCTGCGCATGCGCCAAGGCTTCGTTGGGTCCTGGCGCATCCAGCGCACACCACGCCTCGTTTCCGAAGGTGAACTCTGTGAGGTTCAATCCATAAGGGGAACTGGATTTTCTCGGCGTCCCCTCCAGGGAGCCGAGCTTTTCCACGACTGTCGATTTTCCGGTCTGCGAAGGTCCAAGCACGGTAAAGCAGCGCATCGGCATTCCTCCAACTGCCTAAACACAATTTTCAGCCATCATAGGATGCCCTGAACCGCTGCAAGGCGCCAGAGGTGTTCAGTTTCAGAGCGCTTTGACCGAGTCCCTCTTATATAGCACACGCCGTCGGTCTCGACCGATCCGCCATTCTCCACTGCCCGCTAACTATGGGAAAGATAATACGCCCTCGGCGCCAGTTTCCTGAAAGCCCACCACCATCAAACAATGTGTAATGCACGTGACGTTCGACGAGAGAAGCTAAAGAAGCGATGAGTTTGAGAGCCGCCCTGGATGACTGAATTTCTCGAACAGCCAGTCGAGTACGTGCTCATCAAGCAGGCCCGAGATGAACACGGAGTCCCAGTTGTTTTTACTTCCTCTCGAACGATCTATCCGATCGCGTTCATCGTAAAGAATCGCGAAAAGGTCATCTCGAGTGGTTGGGTTGATCTTGAGATCACTCGCTACAGTGTCGGGCATCTGTACCAGCTTACACCACTGGTCAATTAAATAGCTATGAATGTCGGTGCGCATGAGAATGTTGTCATGGTGGAATACAGCCGCGGAATAATTCTCGTTATTAGTTTCTAGTATGATTCTTGTCTCTATGTGGGGTGCAGGCCCGAGATCGCTGAAGCTCGCGGAGACAATCCGCTCGCGAAGGACGTCGTCGAAGTATGGATGGAGAATTCGTTCGCCGGGGTTTTGACCTACCAGGGCCTTGGATCGTTTGCTGTTGCACTTACAAGCAGGCACTAGGTTCGGGAGAAAAATCGAGAAGGCGGGATGGTTGGCTCTATCCATAACGTGATCAAGTGTACCACTGTGCAATGAGCCGCACATCGGGCAGGTCCTTGACCCTGTCTTACGTCGGATATCCCCTATTTCTCTTACTGCCTGAGGCGGCGAGTTGAAATGACCGCTCAGGAATTTCGCGGTAACCTTTGGGAGTTTGACGGGCGCAATTTCCCGGGCGTTCCCATCTACATGCAAATATTGAGCGTAAGCGGTTTTGAGTGCCCGAACATGCCGTTTCAATCGTGGATAGCTAGCCAACGCGCGGTTGTCGGCAATCGCATCTAACGCAGCGTCGTCGTCGAACGGTTGTAAGTCAAGCCTGTTCACTGGTCGCGTGCTGCCTTAGGAGGCTCGATTCGGGACCGAATCTCACCTAGAAGTTTCAACGAGAGCTCGTCTTTGTAGTCCTCGAAGGTCTCAGTCCACGTCTTCGACGACGTGGTGATACGGGTCTCTACTTTGCTGGCAAGCCGGGATGGCTGATCTTCACCGAAGACGAAATATGAAATGGAGCCGACATCGGCACCGAATGTCTTGAGCGTCGGCTTCTCTGGTAGAATAGCGCGATCCTCGCCTGACCTTAGCACGATCACTTGGTCTTCGAACGCTTCACGCACGAAATAGACGGAGTGAGTTGCGATGATCGCTGCCGACCCCGTCTGCTCCAATATGTTGTCCAGCACCGCAACAAACTGGCTAATAAAATTCGGATGTAGATGAGTTTCAGGCTCGTCCAGGAGAACGAGGGTGCTGTTTTCGATATAGAGGCTGGCAATTGCAGCAAATCGTAGAAATGCCTCTTCGCCACTACTTAGAGAAAACGCTCGGCCGTTTATCAAGCGCAATGGGCTGCGCGCAAGATCGATCGTGCTCAGGCGATCAAGCCTTTCCATCTCTCCCCCTTGGCTGAGGCTTTCGATCGGCACAATGTTTCCATATTCTGGGAAGGTTTGAAGTCCCAGCTCGCGCCAATCGTCGATGGCGGAGATCGCCTGCAGGAAAATTCCCAGCCGATCAATCGTTTGGATTTGTTCATTCGAACGAGCCAAACTGACAATCATGTTTGCCGTGGTGGAGGCCCACCGTGAGCCTGTGGATGCGTTAAGAGTGAAGCGGCGATACCAGACTTTTGGATTTTGACGGCGGTCCGGCGGGAAAGCGGATGAGCTCGTCGATGTCGACGCGAAAGCTAAAAGGCGATTGAGCGATGGACGTCCGCCATCTCCGTCCGTGAGCGATCCATCTCCGTCGAGTGCAGCTCTTGCGATCCGCCCCAACGTCTGGCTCTTACCCACCCCATTTTTTCCTATGACCACGGCAAAACGCTTTGGCAACACTTTATCGTTCACATCAAAGTCGAAACTGAGCTTGTGTTCGTTAGGGCGACCTTCAAGTTGGAACCCGATATTGAACGTCTTTGAGATACGCCCGACTTCTTCGAATTCCAGCCCCTGTAGCAGGACGCCAGCGTTCGTCCACGCAAAAAAAGCTTCAGAAGTACGTAGAAACGCCTTCCGGAACAGACTGCTTTCTTGAGCCTCTCGAAACCAACTGCCGTTGCCCGCCTTTTGCGTTGCGGCCACCATGTCATGCGCGCGGTTCAGCAACGATGTTGCATCCTTAGGGCCGAATCTTGAAACCAATTCTCGGTAGAGGCCGATCTCCGGAAGCATCGTGAAGAACGATGGAAATTCGCTTGAATCGAGCCATTGTTGGGGCGACGTGTTAAGCCGCTCCACCAGCATACGGACGTCAGGCTGAGTTCTTTTGTTCTCAGAAAAACCCAGAAACCCCTGCAACCTTAACGGAGATCTTGGCGAGTAGATGTCGGGAACAAATATGTCGACGCGAATGCGAAAGCCGAAGTCATTCCATCGATCCCCAGACGGGCATATTATGATCAGCTGATCATCTCTTTGCGGAGCAACGTCTGCACTAAGTGCGAATATTACAGAATCCATTTTGACATAGAGCTAGGAGAAATCGAGCAATAGGGACCGAAATACGTTGTCTACTTGTCGTTTTCAACGACAAGTAGTCTCCGCGTAGTGTGACGAGCAGATAGTGGAAAATATCTCATTCTGCAATCTATGGATTTAGGTAAATTTCGCAAGTCGGCACCATCGATTTTTTGCAGGACGTGTTCCATCCTGCTGCGAAGACGGACAACGGGTGCTGTCACAGCGTCGAGCGAACGTATGAATAGTTCTCGACGACCTCTCTTCTCGGGAGGATGGATTCAGATTCACATCGTTTGGCGTACAGTTGAAGTTGGCGTTAAGAATTACTGGGAATTCGGCCAATTTCCTAACTGCTTTGGGGCGCGTTCGACCTAGAAAAAGACGGGGTAAATCCAAGATTTGCCTATGCCCTGGCTGTGTTGTCGAGAATACTTCTGCACAAAGGGATATATGATGCTAGCAGGTCGACCCTCGAGTGCAGAAAGATAGTAAAGCCCAAAACCTAGAGCCTGCGGCTTGGTAGATAGCGGACACAGATAAAGATTGGTAACTCTCTTGCGTAAAAACAAGGAGTTGACTGCCTCGCCAACAACGGCGGCAGTGACGAAGGGGTCATTGGCCGTCGTAAAGAAGTTGAGGTCTTCGGTACTCCTAGCTGAAGCAGACGCCAATCGGTCAAGCCGCAATATGCTTTCTTGGTACATATCCGGACTTAGCGGCGGAAAACAGTGGACCTGGACCAGCCGTGCCGATTCCTTTTTGGTAATGACCTGCCCCATCAGATTATGTTCGTAGCCGACACCCATCATAAGGACATCGTGCTCCATCTCAGGGACATGAGCACCTTCGTACCCCGCAACCTGTCTGACGTCCGATTTGTCGTCGAGCGAGAACTGGGTGTCTACCTTCTGAGAGTAATGCTCGGGCTCCGTATAGACGAATTCTACATCCTTCACGCCGTACATCTTGAAATACCTCAGGAAGAGCAAGATGTGGGGATGAAGGAAGCCCGTAATGTCCACGCAGATTGGCTGTGGATCTGCTGGATCGAACCCGCTTTTCTCTAATCCGACCCGAACGAGATCAGCCTCGTAAGACGGCAAGCCGTCGATTATCTCTCCGGCAGGATACTCGTGCGCCAGATATGAATATTCAGGCAGAATCCACCAGACTTTGCGGTTGGCCAAGACCTTCGTAAAAAGTTGTGAAACCCGTTCGTTCTCGTTATACGCGGAAATGAATATGCCGCGCTGCCGCCCCTGCTCCGCGGCATCGAACCCGCGCTTGGCGTCTATGAGATGACCAATGTCCAGCATCACAGCAGACTCTTTTGCTTTTCGTCAGAGGTGCTGCTTATGAACATTCCGCTTACTCGTTTTAGGAAGAAGGCGCGCAAGTCATCCTTCTTTTCATGATCGAGTATGGCGTTCGCCAAATCCATCTGTAGCTGCAACGTGCCACGCCTGTGAACCGACACGCCCCAACGTGGAGCAAGCATCGGACCCAACTGATATTTTCCGGCAAGATCGCGATGGGTCTTACCCTTGTGGCCCAATGGCACTTTGATCAGGTAAGACCAATTTTCCGAAGCCTGCAGAACTTCCTTCGCGTTCCTGGTCAACTTCTCTTCATCGACAGCGAATGTGCACAGATCACATTCGGACGGCTTGTCGCTGTACCTGATCGTGCGGAACAGGACCGCGAGCGCCTCGACGCTCTCTCTCGCCTCGACCCCGAAAGCATCTGGCTGAGCGTCTTCCCAGAACCAAGCAGCACTATCCAGCACGCCAAGAGACTGAGATTCCACACTTATGACGTGGCCCCCGACAAACGGCCGCTCCCCGCTGAACAGCGAACGACGGTATATCTGTTTCAGTATCCCGATCAAGTTTCTCGGAATTCCCTGTGAAAGATGGATCAGTGTGTCCAGACCGCAGTAAGGTACGTTTTGCCCGCAATCCCTATACAACTGCGCAAGCAAGTCCGAGTCGAAATGGGCTAGGACGTCTCCGTATTTTGGAGATTTACGGTCGCCGCCAGCTAGATATGCTTCCGTCAGTTCCTTGATGCCCTCTGCTGTCAGCATCAATTTTGACGCGCTTTCCGACCAATCGCGATAGAGCAGGAAGATGTTAAGTTTTTCAAGCAGCGGATTGTCACGCACGGTGAGGCTGTCGATCAACCGCTTATGCCATTCGGCGGGCTGATCGAAATGCTCAGAGAGCTGCTTCTTCAGTTTGCGAAAGTACGGTCTTTCCTTTCCATCTTTGTCCCGATTTTCCAGCAGCTTCAAAAGGGGCTTCTGATAATGGTTCTCTCTATCGAGCTCTTCAAAAAAACCGCTCAGATTTGCTTGACCGGTCGCGACAGTCGAGCCTGATTGCTGGAGACGTCTTATAACGAGCTTGGAGGCGAAGATTTTATATTCCTGCTCGTGGTCGCGCAGAAAGGCATCCAGCTCCAGCTGCAGAAATTCGGACCCACGCTTAATTGGCTCTCCCGAGCCTAGAGTCTGATAAGTGCGTATGCCGTAAAGTCGCGCGCCGATGCGGAAGGTAGTGTTTCCGGATCGATACCTAATCAAGGTATTGAGGAACCGCTGCTGCTCGGGCGTGAAGTTCTCCGCTTCGTCGATGAGATAGGTGAAAATCGTCTCGGAGAAAGCTACGCTTACGTTCGCCAGAGCCGCGGGTATGCCAAACACCAGTCTTCCGGGCGAGAATGGAATCTCAATAGGGTCCATATGCCCGGTGACGGCAACATTATTAGCCGCGTAGTCGATCTTTTTCCGTAACCGAGTCAGAAAAGCGATCAACCCGTCGATAGTATCGAATTCCAGATTAACCTCTATGTCGAAAAGCTCCATTATGCCTTTCACGAAGGCCTTCTCGTCGAATTTCCCAACGGTGGTGCTGCGTACGCATTCGCCGATCGATGCCAACAGGGTCGTCGCCAGCCACAGCTCGAAGTACATATTGAAGATCGCCAGCCAAAGGTCGGGGTGCTGGCCCTTCCCCTCGAATTTGTGGGAGTTCAGCCCTTCGGCAGGAATGTAGATACCAAGGTAACCGTCGTTGGCTACGGCCACGCCCAAATCGCCACCACACAAGGCAGCGCGCACAGGTGCCGAACAATATCGCATCAGATGGGTCTTGCCGCTTCCCTTTCCTCCAAGGATGAGCGTCGGCGTCCGCAATTTGGGTTGAAGCAATTGCACTAGTCCGCCGTCGTTGTTGGAAATGTCCACCCAGTAATCGACAATCTCCGTTGCGGAAAAGTCCGAGGCCTTGACCAGATCAAAGGGATTTTCCTCAAGGCGGGTGATCATGTAAGTGCTCCGATCTTCGGGTAACGCCGGAAAGCGGGAACCCATTCCACCTGCGCGCCGTTGCCCCGCTCACCCCAAATTATAGGGAGCGTGTTGTCGGGCGTATTGTGGTGGAAGCCGAAGAGCATCTGGCTGTCCTCGAACCCACCGGCGTGCCCTGGACATATGAGCTGTCCGTAGTGGAGCGCAAGTGTTTTAAGAATTCCGGCATCTATCCCGGACGGCACTACTTTCAGGTAGCGCGATTGGTCGGACAGGCACCTGTATGAGTCGTCAAGCTCGATGACGGCAGAGCAGTTGTCACCGAAAAGACTGTCTTTCCTCGCCTTGTCGATACCGGCCTTTGTACCAAATAGAGAATAATAGCAGAACTTGGCGTTCGACTTCAGGTCCCGCAAATCAGCGAGCAGATTTCGGGAATACTCGATAGCCGTCTGCCCCGATCCGCAGACATCGTCCACGAATACGTACTGCTCGACCTTCTCGTCGGCGATCTTTCGCGTGAATTTTCCATCGTGCAGTGCAACCCTCTCGATAATCTGCCCTGAGTCCAGGAAATTTCCCTTGGAAAGCGAATTCTCCTGCCGGAAATAGTAAAGCAGATGGACCCCGCTTTCCGACGGGTTTCCTATACCGAGAAATCTGGTTGACCTGATTTTCTCAGTGAGCAGTGGGCCCAAGACCCCAAGGTCACGGCTCCCTCCATTCGATGTCCTGATCTCCTGGATGAGTGGAACTAGAAATAGGTCGCGGAAGAGGGTCTTGAGCAGCACCCTGATTTCCACGCTGCCATAATAGAGGAATTGGGAAAGCCAGTAGAGAGCATGCAGACGTTCTGTGGCTACGTCATTTCCCGTCTTCCCATCGAAATTCTTCAGCCATTCTTCGACAAGTGGTCGGTTAATCCTACCTTCCCAAAGCCTGTCGTTCAGCACAGTTATTCTATCGAGCAGCCCGTTCTTCGTCGAAACAGGTTCGTCGTCCTCGGGCTCGGGAAGGATGGAACTGATATCACTGATCAGACTCATCCGGCTGCCTCTCGAATACAAGGACCCATTCGCGCGTTATCACTGCTGACGTCTTGTTTCGCGCCGTCATTAATCCTCTTCCCTTAATGGTATCGACCAACTCCAGCTGGACCTCGAAGCCGGATTGGAGCGCCAGCAGCTTCATGTATTCCGATGTTTCGAAGTTCTCTCCACAGATCGTGTTGTTGCCCACGATCATCACCAATCGTCCGCCGGGGCGTAGAACCCGCCTCGACTCGGCGAAGACTTCGCTCATTTCCGCGAGATAGTTGAAGACGACGGCACCTCGCATGGGGTTCTTCTCAGCGATCCTGCGGATGAAGACGTCGGCTTTCGGCATTCCTGTCTCGGCGAAGTTGCCAAGCGAGTCTTTTGAAAAACGCTCGCGCCCTATGCTTTTCGAGTCCAGAGCCTTCATTTGTCGGACCGACGCCATTCCCAGCCATCCGATGCTAAGGCTGGAGGACCTTATATATTTCTGGGCTCCCGCGTATGGCGGAGACGTTATGATGACGTCAACGCTGGCAGCCGGCAGATTACCCCCCTGAACCAACGGATCGCGGAGGCATCGAGCGTCGTCGCCGACGCAGGCGTTTGCTCCCAGACCATCTTCAAGTGCAAGGGTGGAGATCCTGCCTGAGTTTATCTTGAATGTTTGTTCGAACAATTCCCAGACGTCGGGATCGTCTTCAACAGTCCGTCCACGGGCAACGATCCCGGCTTTGCGGCGAACCGGAACTGAGAAGCGAGGGTCGGCGCGGCTACAGGTTCTGGCGACACCAGAGAAGATCACCCACAGTAAGTCGGTTACATCGCCTTCGAGTTCTCCTCCGATCGCGCATCGCAGTCGAGCCAAGCGACGCGTAGTCCCTTCGCTATACCACAGACCGATGTTTATCACTTCAGGCGGGGCGACGTCCTTCGCTTCGATATACCTAGCCCGAACTCTGGCAAATGCGCTATCGAGGGCGGTAAGATCGACACGCGTAATCTTCACTTTGGTGATGGCTCTCGCCAGAGGATTTACGTCAGACCAATACGCGACATTGCCCGCGAGGACTGTTTCGAGGGCAACCGTGCCCGACCCGCTAAACGGGTCCAATACAACAGCGCCACGGGGAACGTGCCTCCGCGCGGCCAAGAAGAAGTGCGCGATATGCGCTAGCAGTTTCGCCGGATACGGGTGGATATAATGACTGGCGCGTTCCCCTTTAATCCAATGCACCAGGTTTCGAAATGAAACTTGGATCGGCACTTGGTTAACGGCATAGTCGCCGACAAAACGGTCGAATTCCAGACTGGTGTCGACTGGATAGGAAACCCAGGGATTTCCCCCATCACCCGCACGCACTCCGGAAATCCGACCAGCTCGCGGATTCTCGGTTGCCGCATTCGACGTTTGCAGCGTAGTGCCTGCCAGAACCCCGTTTGCACTCATGGGTTTGACAGATTGTTCAGCGCTGGGAAACGGGAGACCAACTCTTCCCATTCACGGGCGGAAAGTCCGCTTTCTTCCCGCGACACATGGTTGCCGCTCATGAACGCTTGCAACACATTAACCGCCTGCCCTGAAACCGTAACCGAATTGAGCCTGAAGTCGAGGAAAGCCTCGTGGGTTAGCGGCACCCAGGAAGCGACGATCTTGAGTATCTCGTCGGCGTAGACGCGTATCTCGTGCTGGGCATGAGGGTCGGCCCGCAGGCGCAGAAAATGAAGGAGGTTGTGGAGATTCACCTTCCAGTACCACTGAGTATAGGTGTTCAAGGTAAGGTTTATGCGGGCGAGTTCTCGAGAGAGGCTTGACCTGTTCTGTTCGATCATTTCGCCGCGCTCGTCTTCATTGATCATCCAAGCGTAGCTGTTGTAATTTCTCTCCGCATCTTCCTTCAAAAGAGCTATGATCTGAGCGGCCTGCTCTTCGTTGAGCGCGTTACCTCGTCCCTGGCGATTGATTTTGGACTGCTCCGCAATCTGCGCTGTTTCTGGAATATAGAATTCGCGATCAAGGATCGAATATCTAGCCGAATATTCGTTCAAGCTCGCAGTACGATGTCTTACCCATTGCCGGGCAACGAAAATCGGCAGCTTCACGTGCAACTTGATTTCGGCCATCTCAAACGGGGTACTATGAGAGTGCCTCATGAGATACCGAATAAGACCACGATCTTCGGAAACCTTCTTCGTTCCCCGACCATAGGATACCCGCGCAGCCTGTATAACAGCAGCATCGTCGCCCATGTAGTCTATTACGCGAACGAAGCCGTGGTCCAACACCGGACGAATATGGAAGAGGATATCTTCGACTGCTTGCACCGTAGGGCGTAGTGTTCTTGAGACGCCCGAGCGCGCCGCTTTTATCTCTTCTTGCTGTCCCGGTGTGATAGTCAATTTCTACCCTTGTAGCACTAGAAGGTTGATAGACGACCGGCGTGGACCTGCTTTCACGTACACTTCATCGCCATTGCTGTGGGGCAACCTACAATGGTCCGCGCCCAATGCGCAATGTAAGAGTCACACCTTGTCCAGCGGACATCGAGCCGAAGTTTGTTGTTGGATGCTGATGCCCTCTCCAATCGCGCCTCGATGCCTTGGCTCTGGGAAGACGACGACCCCCAGCAACTCGATGGCTCCGGAATTTGTAGTTTCCGATCCAATGTCGCCTATCCCCCATACAAAAGCCCCGCGGTCGTTGCCACACCGCGGGGCTCTTTAACGCCTAACCCGGGAGAAAAAGGTCAGGCGGCTTGAACTTTACGACTGGTGCGGGCCCATTCGGGCAGCCAGTCGCCGTGGGTGGCGAGCAGGTCGTCGACCAGCGACCAGATCTGGTCGAGGTCGAGTTCGGCGGCGGTGTGCGGGTCCATCATCGCGGCGTGGTAGATGTGCTCGCGATTTTCCGTCATCAGCGCCTGCACCGTCAGCTCCTGCACGTTGATATTGGTGCGGATCAGCGCGGTCAGCTGTGGCGGCAGGTCGCCGATGAAGGTCGGCTGGATGCCGGAGGCGTCGACCAGGCAGGGCACTTCGGCGGCGCAATTCTCCGGCAGCGAGGTGATGCAGCCATTGTTGCGGACATTGCCGTAGATGACCGAGGGTTCGCCGGTCCAGACCGAGTTGATGATCGAGGAGGCATATTCCTTCGACGGTGTCACCTCGATCTTGTCGGCGCTGCGATAGGCCTCGGCCTGGCCCTTCCAGCGCTCGATCTGCTCGATGCAGCGTTTGGGATATTCGTCGAGCGGAATACCGAATTTCTCGATCAAATCGTCGCGGCCCTCCTTGATGAAATAGGGCGTGTATTCGGCGAAATGCTCCGAGCTTTCGGTGACGAAATAGCCGAGCCGCGTCAGCATCTCGTAGCGCACCTTGTTCGGGCAGCGCGGGTTCCAGCCGGGCTTCGGCGCCCTGCCCTCGCGATAGGCGCGCAGCAGATCGGGATAGAGATTGCGGTAGGAGCCATCGGCCTGGCGATGCTCGAATTTGAGATAGAAGGCCATGTGGTTGATGCCGGCCGCGCGGTAGCGGATTTCCTCGTAGGGAATGTCGAGGTCGTGGGCCAGTTCCATTGCCGTGCCCTGCACCGAATGGCAGAGGCCGACCTGGCGAATGGTCGGGTATTTCTCCGCGATTGCCCAGGTGTTGATCGCCATCGGGTTGACATATTGCAGCATGATCGCCTCGGGGCAGACTGCGAGCATGTCCTCGCAGATCTTCCAGAGATGCGGCACGGTGCGCAATCCGCGCATGATGCCGCCGACGCCGAGCGTATCGGCGATCGTCTGGCGCAGCCCGTATTTCTTCGGCACTTCGAAATCGGTGACCGTGCAGGGCTCATAGCCGCCGATCTGGAAGGCGACGACGACGAAATCGGCGCCGGCAAGCGCCTTGCGCTGGTCGGAATAGGTCTCGGCCTTGGCCTTGACGCCGAGTGTCGAGATCAGCTTGTTGACGACGACGGCGCTTTCCTCCAACCGCTGCGGATTGAGATCCATCAAGGCGATCGTCGCACCCGAAAGGGCCGGACGCTGCAGAACGTCGCCGACGATGTTCTTCATGAAAACGGTGGAGCCTGCTCCGATGAATGTGATCTTGGGATTTGCTGCCATTATAACCTCCGGCATTCGATAGTCATGCTACCTCGAAAGCGGCTTTGACGAGCCGTTCGGTGTAAGCGGTCTTGGGATGGGTGAGAACCTCGTTGACAGGCCCCTCTTCGACGATCTTGCCATGCTGCATGACGATGACGCGATGGCAGAGCGCCCGGACGACCTTCAGATCGTGGGAGATGAAGAGGTAGCTTAAGCCCCGCTCGTCCTGCAGCTTGCGCAGCAGTTCGATGATCTGGGCCTGGACGGAAAGGTCGAGGGCGGATGTCGGCTCGTCGAGCAGGATGAATTCCGGCTCGAGCGCGATGGCGCGGGCAATGGCGATGCGCTGGCGCTGGCCGCCGGAAAATTCATGCGGGAAACGCGACAGGATATTGCCGGGCATGCCGGCTGCAACAAGCGCCTCGCGCACTCGGTCCTGCCGTTCGCCCCTGGTGGCGCCCAGCCGGTTGACGACGAGGCCCTCCTCGATGATCTGGCCGATCGTCATGCGCGGGTTGAGCGAGGAGAACGGGTCCTGGAACACCACCTGCATGCGGGCGCGCAGAGGCCGCATCTCGGCCCTGGAAAGCCCGTGGATCGGCTGATGGTCGAAATGGATCTCGCCACTCTCAGGCGTATTCAGCCGCAGGATCGCCTGGCCGAAGGTCGTCTTGCCGGAGCCGGATTCGCCGACGAGACCGAGCGTCTCGTGGCGGCGCAGCGTCAGATCAAGGCTGTCGACGGCGACAAGCTCGCGCATCGCCGGCTTCAGGAAGGTGCCGTGGCGCATCATGAAGGCGACGCGCACGCCCTTGGCATCGAGAATGACATCCGATCCCTCCGGCAGCGGATTGGCCTCGCCGCGCGGCTCGGAGGCAAGCAGATGCCTGGTATAGGCGTGCTGCGGATTGGCAAACAAAGCTTCGGTGGTGTTGTGCTCGCGCACTTCGCCATGCTGCATCACATAGACGTAATCGGAAAACTGCCGCACCACCGTCAGGTCGTGGGTGATGAGGATGACGGCCATCCCCATTTCCTTCTGCAGGTTGCGGATCAGGTTGAGGATCTGCGCCTGCACCGTGACGTCGAGCGCCGTCGTCGGCTCGTCGGCGATCAGCACGTCGGGATCGTTGGCAAGCGCCATGGCGATCATCACCCGCTGGCGCTGGCCGCCGGAAAGCTGATGCGGATATTGCATCAGCCGCGCGGCAGGATCGGGGATCTGCACATGTTCGAGCAATTCGAGAGCGCGCTTCTGCGCATCGCGCTTGCTGATCCGGCGGTGAACGCGGATCGCCTCGACGATCTGGCTGCCGATCGTATAGATCGGGTTCAGCGAGCTCATCGGCTCCTGGAAGATCATCGAGATGCGGTCGCCGCGCAGCTTGCGGCGCTCCCGCTCGGAAAATTTCAGGATATTGCTGCCGTCATAGGCAACCGTCGATTTGTCGGAGACGACGGCGCGCTTCGACAGCAGCCCCATCACCGTTCTTGCGGTCACCGATTTGCCGGAGCCGGATTCGCCGACGATGGCGATGGTTTCGCCGCGATAGAGCTGGAAGGAGACGTCCTTGACGGCTTCGACCATGCCGTCCTCGACCTTGAAATTCACCGCGACGTTACGGGCGTCGATAACAGGCGTGTCCGAGCGGCCGTCATGATCGTGGCGGTGGGACGGGGCGAAGGAATTGACCAGGGAAAGAGCCATATCAATCACCTCAATAAGGATCGACCGCGTCGCGCAGTCCATCGCCCAGCGCATTGAAGGCGAAGACGGTGACGAGCACGAAGCCGACGGGGGAGAGAATCCAGGGATAGGAGCCGATCACCGAATAGGTCGCGGTATCCTGCAGCATCAACCCCCAGGAAATCAGCGGCGGCTTGACGGCGAAGCCGAGGAAACCGAGGAAGGATTCCAGCAGCACGACACTTGGTATGGCGAGCGTCACCGCGACGATGACGTGGCTCATCACATTCGGAAAGATATGCTGCAGGATGATGCGCCGGTCGGTGGCGCCGACCGCCATTGCCGCCCGGACATAATCGATGCGGGCGAGCGCCAGGGTCTTGCCGCGCACCTCGCGCGACATCTGCGCCCAGCCGAGCGCCGACATGACGACGATGACGAAGCCAAGGAAGACATTGGTCGGCGCCGTCACCGGGATCAGCGAGGTCAGCGCCAGATAGAGCGGCAGCTGCGGAAAGGCGAGCACCAGCTCGACGAAACGCTGCAGCCAGACATCGAAAGTGCCGCCGAAATAGCCGGAGACCATACCAACCGTGGTGCCGATGACGGTGACGATGAAGACGACGGTCAGCGCGATCATCAATGAGATGCGCGAGCCGATGATGGCGCGCGACAGCACGTCGCGGCCGAATTTGTCGGTGCCGAGAAAATGCACCGGCTGGCCGTCGGTGGTGCCGAAGAAGTGGCGCTCAGCCGGGATCAGGCCGAACAGCTGATATTCGGCACCCTTGACGAAGAAGCCGAGCAGCCGCGGATTGTCGTAATCGACACCGACGATCGGCTGGAAGGTCACCGGGTCGAGCGCCTCGGAATCGGCAAGGCCATAGACACGCGGCTGGAAGACGAAATTGCCGTCCTTGTCGTGGAAGCTCATCATCTGCGGCGGCGCGAAACCGACATCGGTCGCCTTCGGGTCCATCGGCGCGACGAAATCGGCAAAGATCGCCATGAGCAGCAGCAGCCCGACGAGGATGAGCCCAGCCATGCCGGTCCAGGAGCGCCGCAGCCGGCGCCAGACCAGGGCGATATAGCTCTCATGCCCGCGCGATGGCTTGCTGACCGAGGGTTCGGTCGTCGTCGGCGGTGGCGGCGAGGAGTCGAAAGCCAGCATCTCAGGCTCCTTCAAATTGGCGGACACGCGGGTCGAGCAGCGCCAGCAGCATATCGGCGATGATGTTGCCGACGATCAGCGTCGCCGACAGCACCATCATGAAGGTGGCGGTGACATAGACGTCGCCGATCGCCATCGAGCCGACGATCGCCGGGCCGACGGTCGGCAGCGCGAAGATGATCGCGGTTTCGATCTCGCCGGTCAGCATGTAGGGCAGCACCACGCCCTGGTACATCACCAATGGATGAAGCGCGTTCGGCACCGCATGGCGCATCACCACCGCGCCGCCGGAAAGCCCCTTGGCCTTGGCCGTCTCGACATATTGGGCGTTCAGCGTATCGAGCAGATTGCCGCGCATCACCCGCATATTATAGGCGAGCCCGCCGAAGGTGGCGATCGCCACGACCGGCCAGACATGGTGGACCAGATCGACGAATTTCGCCCAGGACCAGGGCGCCCCGCCATATTGCGGCGAGAAGAAGCTGCCGATTTCGGACACGTTGAACTGGAAGACCAGCAGATAGACGATGATCAGCGCCATCAGGAAGCGCGGCACCGTCATGCCGAGGAAGGAAACCGCCGACAGCGTGCTGTCGATCCAGCTATATTGCCGGGTCGCTGCCCAGATGCCGAAGCCGATGCCGAGCACCGAAGCGAAGATATGGCAGACGAGCGCCAGAAGCAGCGTCCGCGGCAGCCGCTCGGCCACGACGTCGGCGACCGGCTTGTTGTAGAACATGCTGTAGCCGAAATCGCCGCGGGTGACGATGCCGCCGATCCAATTGACGTATTGCACGACCATCGGCTTGTCCAGACCGTGCTCGACCCGGTAGGCCTGCGCCTGCGCATCGGCCTGGGCGTAGGAAGCGCCGCCCTGATTGATCAGCTGGGATCTTATATAATCGGCATAGTCACCGGGCGGGGCCTGGATAATCGCGAAAGTCACCACGCTCAGGATGAAGAGGACGGGGATCGCGGAGGCTATGCGCACGAGCAGGAATCGTAACATCGGACGGTCCGCTTTTCCTTGCCGCCAGTCGCTCCTTGTCAGCGCGGCCGGCTTGTTGGTCATATCAGGCCGCGCGCCACGCGCGGCCTGACTCTCGCGTCAGCTGGGAGGGAGTTAGTTATTAACAGGGCCCTTGTCGCCGGGCTTGCCGGGCAGCTGCTCGGGGAACAGCTCGTATTTGCCCTGCTTGTCGGCAGCCACCCACAGGCGTTCGCGGATCACCGAATCTTCAGCCCAGTTGAACATGAAGATCGGGGTGCCCTGCGGCACGTTCGAGAAGCGCTTGTTGATGATCAGCGCGCCTGGATATTCGGTCAGGCCCACGGTGTTGACGTGCTCGGTCGAGATCTTCTGATACTGCTTCATCAGATTGACGCGGTCGTCATTGCTCTGGCTCGTGGTGAACTTGTTGACGATGTCGACGAGTTCATTTTCGAAGGGCATCAGATCGAGTTTGTCGTCCTTGCCAGCGCGGTGTTGCCAGCTGGTGCGCGGGCCGACCGGGGCAAGCTGTTCGGTATTTTGCACCACCGATGACAGTTCCGTCGTGTTGCGCTGGATCAGCCAGTCGAAGCGGCCGGCATAATGCGCGTCGTCACGCTTGGCGCCGTCGAGCGCATTGAGGACGATCTTCAGCCCGAGCTTCTCCATCTGGCCGACGACACCTTCGGCAAGGCTCTTGTCGGTCGTGTACTGATTGTTGATCAGCATGACGATTTCGACATTCTTGCCGCCGGCCGTGCCGGCCGGGAAGTTCACGATGCCGTCGCCATCGGTATCCTTGAGCCCTGCCTTGGCGAGTTCCGCCTTGGCGCCCTTGAGATCGAAGGGATAGTAGACGGTGGAGTTGCGGTCGTAGAAGCTGGTGCCGGAGGAAAGCCCGCCCGCATAGATCGCGGTGAACGGTCCCTTGACCAGCGAGTCGCCGATCGCCTTGCGGTCGAGCGCCATGGTGACGGCCTTGCGGAAGTCCTCATTGCGGTTCAGCTCGCGGATCGCCTGGCCGCGCTCGTCCGGGCTGCCCCAGCCGTTGGCGGAAAAGTTCATGCGCAGGTTATAGCCGATGAGGCGCGGCCCGAAAGCCAGCCGGGCGGGCGCGGTCTTCTCGGCCGCGCGCTTCAGCGAGGCGACGAAGTTTTCCGGCTGTTCCAGGTTGGAAATATCGGCGGAGCCGGCCACCGCCTGCACGTCGCGATCGGCCCAGGTGGAGAGCTTGTAGTGCAGCTCGTTGAGATAAGGCAGCTGATTGCCCTTCTCGTCGACCTTCCAGTAATAGGGGTTGCGGCGGAGCACGATGATATCGTCGGAACGATATTCCACCGGCACCCAGGCGCCCATGACCGGCATGTTCATGAACTCCGGCGGGAAGGCGTTCTTGAACTGGTCGTAGGTGTTCTTCGAATATTTCGGATGCTGCGGTTTCAGGATATGCGACGGACCCGGGCAGAAGTTCGGGTAGGACATCGTGTAAAGATATTGCTTCGGGAAGGCCTCCTTGAAGGTCCATTCGACGGTGTAGTCGTCGATCTTCTTCAGCGTCGTGCCGACGCCGAAAGCCTCAGGCGAGGCGCCGCCGCCGAGCGGCGAGACGTTCGGATCGACGACTTCGTCATCCCAGTAGAACATGATGTCGTCGGCGTTGAACGGCGCGCCGTCAGACCATTTGGCGCCTTCGACCAGGTGCATGGTCAGCTTGTGGCCGTCGGCGGACCAATCCCAGCTCTTGGCCAGGTTCGGCAGCGGCTCGGTGTCCTGGGCTTTTACCTGGAAGAGCGGCGCGGTGCGCGTCAGGCATTCGGACAGGCCGATGTCGATGCCGCCCCAGCCCTGCGTCTGGCCGGCGCCGTAGTTCCAGCCCTCCGGCCGACCGCCGATGACGTGGCGCATCGTATCGCCATAGACGCCGACGCCGTCGGGCATGTTGCCGGTCTTGAAGACCAGTGGCTCCTTCGGCAGGCGGTCTTTCACCGCCGGCAGCTTGCCGGTGGCGACGAAATTCTTCGTGACCCAGTCGGGCTCGTGATATTCGGGCAGCGCCTTGAACTCCAGGATGGAGTCGCGCGCGACATAATTGATCTTGCCTTCGGCCGGGAAATCCGCCGGCGCCGGCGGAACGGTGGCCTCGGAGGCATATGCATTCAGCGCCAGGACCGAGACGCCGAGCGCCAGTCCGGCCAGAATGCTTGCGTTGCGGAAATTCATGATCGTTTCTCCCTTTTGTTCCGGAGCGCGGGTCACGCGGCTCTCTTCTCCTCGAACGATATGAAGGCCGGCCCGGTGTCATGGACCTCCCTCCCGGAAACCCATGACGACCAGCCTTCACGAAATGTCAGACGGCCTGTTTCAGCGCCGCCTTTTCCGCGCGCAGCTCTTCGATCGAGCGGACGTTGCGGCGTGCGGCACCCGCCCAATCGCGGGTCTGCACCTTGGATTTCGACAGCCGCTCCTTGGCGGCCGGCACGGCATCGGCATATTGCGGCAGCCAGCGCGCCTGGGCAACGACCATCTCGTCGACCATCTGCCAGACCTCCTCGGGCGTCGAGACGGCGCCGACCAGCGGATCGTGCAGCACGGCGAGCTTCAGAAGGTCGATGTCGCCTGTGACCGCCGCATGCACCGACATGCGCTGGACATTGATCGAGGCGATGCAGGTGGCGGCGCAGGCTTCCGGCAGGGTGACGCCGGAGACCATGTTGATGCCGAAGCGGTCGACGAAACCCGGTGATTCGATGATCGCATCGGCCGGCAGGTTGGTGATGACGCCGTTATTCTTGACGTTGAAATGGCCGCGATAGACCCGGTTCGTCTCCAGCCCCTCGAGAATATGGCTGGCATGTTCGTTCGAACGCTTGGCCGGGTCGATCGGCTTCGAAGCGGATTCCAGGAATTGCGGGAATTCCGTCTCGAACCAGTTGCGGGTCTCGGTGGAATGGCGGAGATAGCCGCCGGTCTCGCCGTGGATCCAGTCGGACATGTCGATCCAGCGGGTGATTTCCTCCGGCCGCTTGCGGTACCAGGGCAGGTATTCCGACAGATGGCCGTTGCTCTCGGTGGAATAGACGCCGAACCGCTTCAGCACGTCGATGCGCAGTTTTTCCTGCTGCGAAAAGACCGGATGCGCCTCGAAGGCGGCAATCAGCTCGTCCTTGCCGATCTTGCGGCCGTTGAGGCGCAGATCGATGAACCAGGTCTGGTGGTTGATGCCGGAACAGACATAGTCGAGCTCACCCAGCGACTTGGCGCCGAGCACCTCGGCGATCTGTTCGGCGCCGTGCTGGACACCGTGGCAGAGGCCGACGGTATCGACCTTGCCGTATTCGATCGCCGCCCAGGTGTTCATCGCCATCGGGTTGGCATAGTTGAGGAATTTTGCGCCGGGTTCGGCGACCTCTCTGATATCCTTGCAGAAGTCGAGAATCACCGGGATGTTGCGCTGGCCGTAGAGAATGCCGCCGGCGCAGATCGTATCGCCGACGCATTGATCGATGCCGTATTTCAGCGGGATCCGGATATCGTCGGCATAGGCTTCGAGCCCGCCGACCCGGACGCAGCTGATGATGTAACGGGCGCCGGAAAGCGCCTGGCGCCGGTCGGTCGTCGCCGTCACCTTGGTCGGCAGCCCGTTCGCCTCGACGATCCGGTCGAGGATCGCCTTGATCATCTCCAGATTATGCTCGCTGAGATCGGTCAGCGCGAATTCGACGTCGCGAAACTCCGGAACGCACAGAATATCGGTGAACAGCTTCTTGGTGAAGCCAACGCTGCCCGCACCGATGATAGCGATTTTGAAACTCATGATCTTCACCTCGGCCCATTCGAATGCTACAGAAAAGAACTGATATGGAGGATCGGCCCGCATGCCGGAACATGTGGTTGAAAAAGCCGAAAAACTGCCTGTTTTCCTCCCGGCCGCTCGATCGGCCGTGGTCTCTTCCCTGTTTGTCGAGCGGGATTATGCCCGAATTCAGCGGGGCGACCAGAGAAGGATTATGCTTTCAGGGGTAATTTTGTGCTGCAGAATTTGATTGCCAACGGACAGTCGATGAGGACGGTTTCGCTGCCCCGCGGCCGGCAGCGTTTGCATGCCATGCCGACCAGTTCCGGCTATGAAGTGCGCGAGAACGAACCCTATGACTGGGATGGCCGCAGGCGCGGCCAGACGCCCTTCACCGTGCTGCAGCACACGATCAGCGGCACCGGCCGGCTGCGCTACCAGAACCGCAATTATCGGCTGCAGGGCGGCGACACGCTGCTGGTGCTCGTGCCGCACAATCATCGCTACTGGCTGGAGAAAGGCGACCGCTGGGAATATTTCTGGATTTCGATGAATGGCGAGGAAACGCTGCGCATCCACCAGCTGGTACTATCGACCGCCGGCCCGGTGCTGAAGCTGCAGCCCTCGACCATCGATCATCTCGCCGATTGCAGCCTGCGCCTCGTCACCGGCGCCACCTCGCCGGGCGCTGCCTCGGCGATTGCCTATGAGGCGGCGATGGCGCTCTACGACGACGTCTTCGGCTCGCCGGCCTTTGCCGCCGAGCTCAGTCCGATGCAGCCGGTGATCGACCATATCAATGCCAATCTGGAAAAACCGCTGCCGGTCAGCGACCTTGCCGGCATCGTCGGCCTCAGCCGCGCGCATTTCTCCCGCAGCTTCGCCGAGAGCGAGGGCATGCCGCCGGCCGAATTCGTGCTGCAGCAGCGGCTGCAGCGCGCCGTCAAGCTTCTGACCAAGGCGGACTTCCTGCCGGTCAAGGAAGTCGCCATCATGTGCGGCTTCGAAGATCCGAACTATTTCTCCAAGGTCTTCCGCCGGGTCTACGGCACCAACCCGACGGAATTCCGCACCACCGGCATGTATGCCAGCATCGGCAAGCTCAGATAGGACACAGTTCCTTCAGGCCCGCACCTCGAACACCATATTGAACGGGGTTTCGGTGGCGCGGCGGAAATGCGTGAAGCCGGCGTCGAGCGCCACCTTGCGCAGCTTCATCTCTCCCGCCTGGGCGCCGAGCCCGAGCCCCACTTCCTGCGAGAGCGATGCCGGGGTGCAGATCATCGTCGAGGCGCCGTAATAGACGCGGCCGACGGGGTTGAGATTGTCCTTGAGATGGTCATGGGCAAAGGGCTCGACGATCAGCCAGGTGCCGTTCGGCCCGAGCGTTTCCCTGACATGCTGGCCGGCGCCGACCGGATCGCCCATGTCGTGCAGGCAGTCGAACATCGCGACCATATCGTAACCGCGGCCGGGAAATTCCGCCGCCCGGCTCTGCTCGAAGGTCACACGGTCGCCAACACCTGCCTCTTTCGCAGCCGCCTTGGCCTTTTCGATCGACGGGCCGTGATAGTCGAAGCCGGTAAAGCGCGAGGCGGGATAGGCCTGCGCCATCAGGATGGTCGAGGCGCCATGGCCGCAGCCGACATCGGCGACTTTGGCGCCGGCCTTGAGCTTGTCTTCCATCCCGGCAAGGGCTGGAATCCATTCGGCGACGAGATGGCTGTTATAGCCCGGCCGAAAGAACCGCTCGGTTCCCCTGAACAGGCAGGTGCTGTGCTCATGCCAGCCGAGACCCTGGCCGGTGCGGAAGGCATCAGTGACCTTCGGCTCATCCATCCACATCGATTGCACGACTTCGAAGGCGCCGACGAAAAAGGCCGGGCTGTTTTCCTCGGCAAAGACCATCGCCTGCTCCGCCGTCAGGCTGAAACGATCGGTCTTTTCGTCATAGACGATATAGTCAGCCGCCGCCTGGGCGCTGAGCCATTCCCGAAGGTAACGCTCCTTCACCCCGGTCTTTTCCGAAAGCTGCTTTACGTTCATCGGCGTCCCGTCGGCCATCGCCTTGAAAATTCCCACCTTGTCGCCCAGCACGACCAAGGCGCCCGACATGGCGGCGCCGACATCGCCGACCAGCCGGCCGACCAGTGCATCGAGTTTCTGCATATCCGGCTCACGCATTGTTTCCTCCCGAGCGCGTGATTAAGGGCCTGCAAAATTAGGCTTTAATAATATTCCGTCAATCAACCTTCCCTTTCAGCGGCTGAAAGTGGAGTATTGAGGGTCGAATGAATGCGGGGTGGAGTAACATTCGGGGTAGCTGTCAGGCACAACCGGAGCGCTGTGCAGGCGGGTTTGCCAACCCCTCCCCAACCCCTCCCCACAAGGGGGAGGGGCTAAGCCGCGGCATCCGCCTGCAAAAAACATCAGCCTTTCTGCAGATGAAACGTTGAAGTGAAAAGCGTCGGGAGCGGCATCGTAGCCCCTCCCCCTTGTGGGGAGGGGTTGGGGAGGGGTCTTGGTCAATCGCGGACCTGACAGCCGTGCTCGCCATCCGCGCTCTCATCACCGCTTGTGCAAGATTGCATCTTTTATATAATCCGTCCCACGACACTTTCGACGCAAGGCTATCATGACGGACCTGTCTTCCGCCCAATGCCGCGCCGCGCGCGCCCTGCTGGCCTGGTCGCAGGACGATCTCTCCTCGGCCGCAAACGTCGCCAAGGCGACGATCGCCAATTTCGAGGCCGGCAAACGCTCGCCCTATGACCGAACCCTTCAGGATATGAAGCAGGCGCTCGAAGCAGGCGGCGTCGTTTTCATCCCGGAAAACGGTGGAGGGGCCGGTGTGCGCCTTGCCAAACGGACAAATTCGATCGACACCAACGAGACCGAAACGGTTCAATATGAAGAATATCTCGAAAACGACGCGCCGCCCGGCGCGGGTGGCTGAATGATGACGAAGAAGCAGAAGCTCGAACACTCGGAACTGGCCGGAGAATTCAGCGATGACGGGATCACCGTGCTCGTCGATATCTTCCGCACATCCGGCAGCAATGAAGACTGGACGATGGAAGTCGTCACCCAGGCCGAGGATCTGATCCGCTGGGACGAGCCCTTCGCCACCGACCGGGAAGCATTCGACGAATTCCTGGCCGTCGTCGCGCGCGACGGCCTGCGATCCTTTCTCGACGATGAAGAACCGTCCGTCCATTGAGGAATAGTCTTGAAAAGCATCAATGATCTCGTCGCCTCGGCGAAAACCGTCTGCGATCGATACCGGGCCGGGCGGATGGAGCGCGAGACCGTGCGCGAATGGGTTCTCGGCCTCGGCGCCTATCCAGGCCCGCATGGAGAGCGCGTGCGCGAAGCGGTGGAATGGTTCCGCCTTCACAATCGCGAGCCGGTTTCCGACGACATCGTGCTGGTGGATATCGACCGGCTGCAGGCGATTTCAGCGCCGTGATCCCGGTGCACCTGGCGAGCCCGGCTGGCGCAATCACGCCGGTCCTCGGCGGCGTAGGACCAATGGCGATCATCCGTCTGATGCATAATGCCCCCGTCGCAAGTCGAGGGCGGCTGGCAAAGTTTTAGTTCGTCCGATCAGTAGAAGGAACAGCACGTGGCAGCATTTCCGGAAAAGGCAAAGGTCGTCATCATCGGCCTCGGCGGTATCGTCGGCGCCTCCATCGCGCATCATCTCGTCGAGCGCGGATGGGACGACATCGTCGGCATCGACAAGTCGGGCATCCCGACCGATATCGGCTCGACAGCCCATGCCTCGGACTTCTGTTACACCACCAGCCACGACTACCTCTCGGTCTGGACGACGCAATATTCGATCGATTTCTACGAGAAGATGGGCCACTACGCCCGCATCGGCGGCCTCGAAGTGGCGCGCACCGGCGACGATGCCTGGATGGAAGAGATCAAGCGCAAGCTCTCCTCGGCCCGCGCTTTCGGCACGCGCGCCCATTATGTCAGCCCTTCCGAGATCAAGGAAAAGTTCCCGCTGATCGAGGAAGACCAGGTGATGGGCGGCCTTTACGATCCGGATGCCGGCCTCGTCATTCCGCGCTCGCAGACCGTTGCCGGCAAGCTGGTCGATGCCGCCGAAAAGGCCGGCAAGCTGCAGGTGTTCGGCAACACGCCGGCCAAGTCGCTGATCGTCGAAGGCGGCCGCATCAAGGGCGTCGTCACCCATCGCGGCACTATTATGGCCGACCACGTCATCGTCTGCGCCGGCCTCTGGGGCCGCCTGATCGCCGAAATGGTCGGCGAAGACCTGCCGGTCATGCCGGTCGACCACCCGCTCACCTTCTTCGGCCCCTATAACGAGTTCGAAGGCACCGGCAAGGAAATCGGCTTCCCGCTGCTGCGCGACCAGGGCAACTCCGCCTATATGCGCGATACCGGCGACCCGGCGACGACGGAAGGCGGCCAGATCGAGTGGGGCTATTACGAAGCCAACAATCCGCGCATGTGCCACCCGCGCGATATTCTCGAAAAACACGAAGCGCGCCTTTCGCCGTCCCAGCGCGACCTCGAGATGGAACAGATCATCGAGCCGCTCGAACGCGCCATGGAACTGACGCCGATCCTCGGCGAGCTCGGCTATAACGAAGGCCACTCCTTCAACGGCCTGCTGCAGGTTTCCGCCAGCGGCGGCGCATCCTGCGGCGAGAGCCAGAAGGTCAGGGGTCTCTGGTATTGCGTTGCCATCTGGGTCAAGGACGGCCCGGGCTACGGCAAGCTGATCGCCGACTGGATGACCGACGGCCGCACCGAAATCGATCACAACAGCATCGATTACGCCCGCTTCTATCCGCATCAGCTGACGGAAGAGTTCATCGAGGGCCGCTGCTACGAAGCCGCCCAGAAGATCTATTTCCCCGCCGTTCACACCCGCGAACCCTATGTATCCGGCCGCAACGCCAAGCGCTCGCCCTTCTATGAGCGCGAAAAGGAGCTGGGCGGCTACTTCATGGAACTCGGCGGCTGGGAGCGTGCGCACGGCTACGCCGCCAACGAGCACCTTCTGGAGAAATATGCCGACCGCGTGCCGGTGCGCGAGAACGAATGGGACAGCCGCCATTTCTGGCGCGTCTCGAATGCCGAGCATCTGGCGATGAGCGAGGATTGCGGCATCGTCAATCTCAGCCACTTCCACATGGTCGATATCGAGGGACCCGACCATGTCGAGCTGATGGAATGGCTGTGCGCCGCCAAGGTCGGCGGCGATGCAAACATCGGCAAGGGCGTTTACACCCACTTCCTCGACGATGAAGGCATGGTCCGCGCCGACTTCACCGTCTTCCGCATGGCCGACCGCTGCCGTCTCGTCAACGGCGCCGACGCCGGCCCGCGCGACCTGTACTATATGAAGCGCGTCGCCGAAGACCGCGGCCTCGACGTCACCATCACCGACGTCTCGGAGAAATTCGTGACGATCGGCATCTGGGGTCCGAACGCCCGCGACACGCTGAAAAAGGCCGTGGCCGATCCGGCCGGGCTCGATCAGGAAAACTTCGCCTTCGCGGCGATCAAGCCGATCGAAATCGCCGGCAAATCAGTCACCGCCTTCCGCATCTCCTATGTCGGCGAGCAGGGCTGGGAACTGCACATGAAGTACGAAGACGGCCTCGCCGTCTGGGATGCGTTGCGCGCCACCGGCGTGATGGCCTTCGGCGTCGAGACCTATGCAAACTCGCGCCGCATGGAAAAGAGCCTGCGCCTGCAGAACGCCGACCTCCTGACCCAGTACAATCTGATCGAAGCCGATCTCGCCCGTCCGAAGGTCAAGGAAGCCGATTTCCGCGGCAAGGCCAAGCATCTGGAATACAAGGCGCGTGAACACCAGCCGGCCATGCTCTGCACACTTGTGATGACGGAGAATACGGATAAATCGGGCGTGAAGCGTTATCCGCTCGGCAACCTGCCGGTCGTCGATCCCGCCACCGGCGAGGTCCTGGTCGACGAGCTCGGCCGCCGCTCCTACACGACCTCGATCGCCTACGGCCCCACGGTCGGCAAGAACATTGCGCTCGCCTACCTGCCCTGGTCGCACTGCCAGGTCGGTCGCAAGCTGAATGTCGAATACTTTGCCGAGACCTATCCGGTCGAGGTTGTCGGCGTCGGCTACAAACCGATCTACGACCCGGAAAATCTGAAGCCGCGCACCTAGAGCGGTTTGCGACTTGGTTGAATCGGGATTCCGCTTTTGTCGCAAATCAGATTTGATTGAATGAGCGATGGAGGCTTGTTCGATGGGTCG
>NZ_MAWZ01000020.1:0-66071 GCF_001854685.1 Rhizobium sp. RSm-3
CGGCTCTCCCCAAATCAGAGAAAGCCCCTACTGAATCCAGCACATCCAAAGACGCAATACTTATATGCGATTCCCCTGCCCTTGTGGGGAGGGGTTGGGGAGGGGTTTTCACGCACGGACCGGACAGCCGATGTATCTTCCCCAATTCAAACCATCTCGACAATCATCCGCCCAACCTCGGCAAAGACCGGGTTGAGCTCCTTCACCGGCGCGGTCGCCTCTGCGATATAGACGGCGGCGACGATCGGGCTGCGGTCGGGGGGCCAGATGACGGCGATGTCGCCGAGGGAGCCGTTCTGGCCGGTGCCGGTCTTGTCGCCGACTTTCCACTCCTTAGGCAGGCCGGCCCGCAGCCGCTCTCCGCCGGTCGTGCTTGCCACCAGCCAGGCGATCAGCCGGTCCGAGGAGGCTTCCGTGAGGATCGAGCCGAGGGTCAGGTTGCCGAGCGTGTCGAGCATCGCGTCCGGTGTCGTCGTGTCGCGCGGATCGTCCTTTTTGCCCTCGTTCAGCGTCGGTTCGGTGCGGTCGAGGCGGGTGGTACCGTCGCCGATCGAGCGCAGCCAGTCGGTCAGCCCGGCCGGGCCGCCAAAACTTTCGAGCAGCAGGTTGCCGGCGGTATTGTCGCTGACGGTCACTGCCGCCTCGCAGAGTTCTGTGATGGTCATGCCGTCGGCGCCAGCGTGTTTTTCGCTGAGCGGCGAATAGTCGACGAGCTTGTCCCTGCCGTAGGTCACCCGCCGGTCGAGGCTCTCCTCACCCTTGTCGGCGCGGGCAAGCGCGAAGCCCGCGGCCAGCGCCTTGAAGGTGCTGCACATCGGAAAGGCCTCGCTGCCGCGATAGCCGAAGGAGATGCTCGTCTGGGTATCGAGCACCGAGACGCCGAGGCGGCCGCCGGTGCGTTTTTCCAGCGCCGCAAGGCGCTTCTCGATATCGTCGTCGCCCTCCCCGGCCTTCTCCTCGGCACGGACGGGAAGCGTAAGCGCAGGCAGGCCCAAGGTAGGCAGACAAAGCGCCGAGCCTATCAGCATGCGGCGGGTAAGATTGAGATCCATGATTCCTCCGGCGGTGAGGAGGATAGGGCTAAAGGGCGATTGCGGCGGCATCTCGTCCCCGCGGCAACTCTGTTGTCCGCCGAGCGACGAAGTCGTCCGCCGAGCAATCCATCGTGCGCCGCGGCGATTACGCGGCGCGCGTGACCTCGACCGTCACATGCGACAATTCCGTCAGCGCCGACAGCCGGCCCTTGTAAAAAGCCGGTTCGCGTGGGCTCGGGGTGACGACGGCAACGATGGCGGCGTGGTGGCCGGGGCCGACCTGCCAGACATGCAGATCGGTGATCCGGTCCTCCTCGGTCTCGATCGCGTCGCGGATTTCTGCCGGCAACGTCTCGCCGTGCGGCACGACGTCGAGAAGCACGCCGCCCGAGGATTTCATCAGGCTCCAGGACCAGTTGGCAATGACCAGGCCGCCGACGATGCCCATGATCGGATCGAGCCATAGCCAGCCATAGAGGCTGCCGAGCGTCAGCGCCGCGATGGCGAGCACGGAGGTCATGGCATCGGCCATGACATGCAGATAGGCGGCTCGGATATTGTTGTCGCCGCGCTTTGCGTGATGGTCTTGGGGGTGATGATCATGGGCATGGGCACCATGACCGTGATGGGCATGGTCGCCGTGATGGTGCGCATGGTGACCATGCGCGTGGTGACCATGCGCGTGGTGGCCATGCGCGTGGTGGCCGTGGTGATGTGCGTGGCCGCCGCCAAGCAGCCAGGCGCTGGCGAGGTTGACGGCAAGGCCGATCACCGCGACGGCGATCGCCTGGGCAAAGCCGATCGGCACCGGGTTCGAAAGGCGCAGCCAGCTTTCCCAGGCCATCAGCAGGGCGATCAAGGCGAGGATGATAGCGCTGGCGAAGCCGGCGAGATCGCCGAGCTTGCCGGTGCCGAAGGTGAAACGCGGATTGCGCGCCTGTTTGCGGGCGAAGAGATAGGCAAGCGCCGAAATCAAAAGCGCGCTGGCATGGGTCGACATGTGCCAGCCATCGGCAACCAGCGCCATGGAGCCGTACGCCGTGCCGGCGGCGATTTCCGCCACCATCATCACCGCTGTCAGCGCGATCACCAGCCAGATGCGCCGCTCGTTCACCGCATGATCGGCACCGAGGAAGATATGATCATGCTCCAGGGCGTTCGTTCCAGCCTTCTCGATCCCAGCACTCATTACAGGTTCCTTCGTCACGGCACTCAGCGGATATAGGTTCTCAGCACTTCCGATATTTCCTCGACCGCCTCTGCTCTCGCGGCATCGTCATCGGCATTCAGCACATGTTCGCGCAGATGATCGTCCAGCACCTCGCCGGTCAGCCCGGTCAGGGCGCCGCGGACGGAGGCGAGCAACTGCAATATCTCGCCGCAGGGGCGCTCGGCCTCGAGCGCGCGTTCGACGGCTTCCATCTGACCCTTCAAGCGGCTGACGCGGGCGATGAGTTTCTTTTTCTGCAGGGTGGTGTGGGACATGGGCTCTTATGTAGCATAGGGGGGTATACTATCAAGACAGAAAATCGGCCATTGACAAAGACCGCGTTTCCGACGATTGATGCGTCATGATCAAAAACGCGCACCAGAGCCGCTCGTATTTTTGGCTGTACCTGTAAAGGGCGGCCGGACAGATCATATTGTCAACAAGCCGCCGTCAGGCGGCTTTGTTGTATCGGCAGCGTCCTGACGGCAGACTATCAAAGGACGCGAAGACCATGACCGAAATCGAAGACAGCGAAATTTCATTGATGCGCCCGTCGGTGGTGACGATCCGTGCCGCCAAGCCGCGCGACCTGCCCGAACTCAACGAAATGATCGCCCTGCTGGCCGCCCATCACGGCGATGCCGCGGCGACGACGGCCGAACAATTGGAGCGCGATCTGTTCGGCCCCCTGCCCTGGATCCATGCGCTGGTCGCCGAAACCGGCGACGGGCTGATCGGCTACGCCATTCTCGTGCCGCTCTACAGGGCGCAGGAGGGAAAGCGCGGCATGGACCTGCACCATCTCTTCGTGCGCGACGGCCATCGCGGCCACGGCACCGGCCAGTTGCTCGTCGACCGCGCCCGCGAGACCGCGCGCAATGCCGGCTGCGGTTATCTCTCCGTCAGCGCCGCCACCGGCAACGTGCTGGCGCACCGCTTCTACGAACAGCTGGATTTCACCCCGCGGCCGGTCACCGGCATGCGCTACATGCAGTCGATCGCTTGAGGCAGGCCTGTCCTACCGTCCCGGCACCGCCTTCAGATAGGCGGCGATCGCTTCGCGATCGGCGGCCGGAAGATGGGCGATGTTCTGCTGCACATCGACCATCGAGCCGCCGACGCTATCGAAATCGGGGGTGAAGCCGGTTTCGAGGTAGCTGGCGATATCGGTCTCGCTCCAGCCGCCGATGCTTTTCGACGCCGGGGTGATATCGGGTATGCGGCCCTTGCCTTCCGGATTGGGCGCGCCGGCGAGCCACTGACCGGCCTCAAAGCCGCCGAGCGCATCGCGCGGCGTGTGGCATTCGCCGCAATGACCGGGGCCTTCGACGAGATATTGCCCGCGCTTGATCTTGTCGTCGCTCTTGGCAAGCGCGACACGCGGCTGATCGCTGAAATAGAGGAATTTCCAGCCGCCGAGCGCCAGCCGGATGCTGAAGGGGAACGGCAGCTCATGCGGGGGCGCGACGTTGGCGCTCTTCGGCAGCGTCTTCAGGAAGGCGAAGAGATCGTTGACGTCCTTGTCGCTCATCCGGGAATAGGAACCATAGGGAAAGGACGGGTAGAGATGCTGTCCATCAGGCCCGACGCCGCGCTTCATCGCGTTGCCGAACTCGGCGAGCGTCCAGGCGCCGATGCCGGCCTTTTCATCCGGCGAGATGTTCGGCACGTGGAAGGTGCCGAAAGGGCTCTTCAGCGCCAGGCCGCCCGACAGCGTCAGCTTGGCATCGCCTTCGGATCCGGGGGCGGAATGACAGCTGACACAGCCGCCCGCCCAGAAAACCATCTGACCGTTTGCCGGATCCGGCGCGCCGAGACCGGCCCAATGGCTCTCCGGCAGCGGATCGGGCGCGGTCACCAGATAGAAGGCGCCTCCGCCCAGCACGGCGACGCCGATCAGACAGAGCAGAAACCGGATGAACCTGCGGATCATGCTCCGCCTCCCCTTTTGCCGAGATTTTCCCGGGCCGAACGATTCTGCCACCAACCCGCACGGGCGGAGAATAAGGTGATCCGCGCCAGCGGCAAGGCCGGCGCGGATCGGTGTCTTTGCCTGCGCAATTCCGGACGCAAAACCGCTGCACACTTTTGCTGGAATTGCTCCTGATCAAAACGGCCTATCGCTCACTCCTTGATGCGATAGGCCTTATGACAGCCGCCGCAGCTGGCGCCGAGCGTGTTGACTGTGGCGCCGACAGCCGCGGCATCGGCCGGAAGCTGGGCGAGCGCGGTTTCGGCATCGGCGGAGAGCTTCGCGGCGCGCGCCTTGAAATCATCCATGTTTTCCCAGATTTTCGGGCTCGCTTCTGCGTCGCCCGTTTCCGTGCCCGGCTTGAACTGATCGGGGAAAACCTTGGCCGTTGCGGCGATCGTCGTCAGCGCCGTCTTCACCGCTTCCGCATCGTAAGGCTTGGTGCCCTTGGCGATGGCTCCCAAGGCGCCGGCCGCCCCGCCGATCTGCTTCATCAGGGCAATGCGCGAATCATGCGTGCCGTCGGCGGCGGTCACCGAACCGAAGGCTATTCCTGCCATCGCTGCGGCGGCAGCTACTGCTTTCCAATTCATATTTCCTCTCCAATTTTCTGAAGGCCAAGGCGGCCGGTGGCCAATCTGCACCGGGAGCATGACAAAATCCATGCCCTCCGGGCAGTCACGTTTTGCCGGATCACCATAAAAACAATGTGATACGCAGCTGAAAGAAGCTTCAAATATTCGTGGCAGTGTAAAATTCAAACGGGACAATGTGCTGCGAAACTGTTGCCGATCGGCCGGTATCGAGAGCTTCCGCCATTGCGTGCACCAGAGTCTCTCCCAGCAACTTTGCCGGATGAGACAGGACGACCTTGATCAGCCCCTCGGCAAGCCCGGCTCTCGTTTCGTTCGTGAGCTCGTGTGCGATGACCACCAGGCGTTTAGCTGCCGGCCCGCCATCCTCCCGCAGGGCTCGCATCACGCCCGTGATGCCGCCGCCGGCAACGTAGAGTCCGACCCAATTCGGCTCGGTCTGCAGAAGGCGGCGCGTCGCCTCATAGGCAATTTCGGGCTCTTCAAGAGTAGCAACGGTCTCCAGCATCTGGAAGCCCGGCGCACTCTCCCGGAAATACGACCGAAAGCCCATTTCGTTCAGGTCCTGGGCCAGATATCGGTGACTTCCGACGAAGACGGAAACCTTACCGCCGTTGCCATTCAACCCGGCTATGAACCACGCGGCCGTGCGGCCCTTTTTGACGCAGTCGTTGCCGACATAAGCCGCACGGGAGGCAGTGGAAATGTCGGAAATCATGGTCACAACCGGAATGTTTTCTGCCGCCAGACCATCGACGGCGTGGTTCACCTGCGGGTGGTCGGAGGTGATCATTCCGATGACATCGGCTTCGCGACTGAGAGCATAGATCGCCTCGGCAGCCTTGTCGGGCGCAAGGTCATCCATGAATCTGACGATGGCTCTTCCATGGGCGTCGGGAAATGCCTCGGTCGCAGCAATGAGGACGTCGCTCCACATTTGATAAAGCTTGCGGTGAGATTGCTTGAGAAGAAAACCGAATTTGATCACCGGCTTGTCGTGCTCAAGTCGCCGAGCGATGGCGGTCACCCCATGAAAACCGATCTGGCGGGCCGCGCTGAGAACCCGTTCCGCCGTCTGCGGACGCACGGGATCGCGACCATTCAGCACACGATCGACCGTTGAAATGCTCACATTTGCGGCCTTTGCCAAGTCAGGGATCGTTGCACGAGACATCGCGAACCTCTCATTATCTGATGTTATTTATGAGAGGTTTTGGGAGAAAAATCCACCAGTTCGTTGACACGTTGTGAAATTTTCGCAATTTCGTCTTCCAGTAAAAGCCAGTTTGGCAGGAGGGCTTGGGAGAGCTCTCTCATCTGGAGGAAATACTCTCATGTCTGCGACCTTTCAAAAGGTGGCGCCGCCTTCGGGCGGCGAAGGCCATCGCACGCCTATGGATAGCGGAGCCGGTTTCGTTCTTGAAATGTGCTCAATCACCAAGGCGTTCCCTGGTGTTCTCGCGCTCGATGGCATGAGCCTGAAGGTTCGTGCCGGCACGGTCCATGTCCTCGTCGGGGAAAATGGCGCGGGCAAGTCGACGCTCATGAAGATTCTGAGCGGCATCTACGCCATCGACGGCGGAGAGATCCTTTTCAGAGGCGAAAAGCTCGACCACCAGAACGCCGCAGCCGCGCTGGATCGAGGGATCTCGATGATCCATCAGGAACTTAGCCCGGTGCTCGACATGACCATCGCCGAAAACATCTTTCTCGGCCGCGAACCCACTTATAGCAGGACGGGCATTTTGTCCCGGTTCGTCGATTTCAATCGCATGAATTCGGACACGCAGGCGCTCCTCGATCGTCTGGGTCTGAAATACAGCCCCCAAACCAAGATGCGAGATCTGTCCATCGCGACGACGCAACTCATCGAGATCGTCAAGGCGATTTCGCGCGAGGCCTCTCTCGTCATCATGGACGAACCGACATCGGCGATCAGCGACACGGAAGTTACGATGCTCTTCAGGCAGATCGCAGACCTGAAAGCAGCGGGCGTCGCGATCATCTACATCACCCATAAGATGGACGAGATCTTTCAGATCGCCGACTACATCACGGTGATGCGTGATGGCCAGTTCGTCGCTGCCGCGCCGGCGAGCGACTACGAGCCCGCAAAGCTGATTTCTCAGATGGTTGGCCGCACGATCTCCAGCATCTTTCCGAAAGAGGAGGTGCCGATCGGCGAGATCGTCCTTTCCGTCGAGAACCTCTCTCGTGACGGCGTTTTCGAAAATGTCAGCTTCGAGGTGCGTGCCGGCGAGATCGTTGGCCTTTCCGGCCTGATCGGCGCCGGGCGGACGGAGGTAGCCCGGGTGATCTTCGGCTTGGACGCGGCGGACGCCGGTGTGATCCGCCTGAATGGACAACCGCTAAAGCTCACGTCGCCGAAGGATGCCATCGCCAACGGCATCGCCATGGCCTCGGAAGATCGCAAGGCGGAAGGCCTGGTGCTTTGCCGGTCCGTCGGCGAGAACATTTCGCTTGCGAACCTTAAGAAGTTTGCCTCCGGCCTTTTCATCAGCGAGCGGCAGGAAGAGGCAGCCTCGCAGCGCATGATCAGGATGCTCCAGATCAAGACGCCCGATACGGCAATGATCGTGGAGAACCTCAGCGGCGGCAATCAACAGAAAATCGTCCTGGCCAAATGGCTATTGGGTGATCTGAAGCTGCTCATTCTCGACGAACCCACGCGCGGCATCGATGTCGGGTCGAAATCTGAAATTCACAGACTGATGACCGAGTTCGCGCGTCAGGGACTCGCGATCGTCATGATCTCGTCCGAGCTGCCCGAGATCCTCGGCATGAGTGATCGCGTGGTGGTGATGAGCGAAGGCCGGATCACCGGCGAACTAACAAGAGACGAGGCCACTCAGGAAAACATCATGCGCCTCGCCACGGGAGGACACTGATGAGCATCGAACGCGCAGACGCGGCTGTGAAACGAGAGGGCCAGCTCACTTCAGGCCCTCGGACCATCAGCTTCTCCCAGATTTACCGCAAGTACGGCACAATCCTGATCTTCATCGGCATCTGCATCCTTGCCTCGATCTTGAGCCCGACATTTCTGACAGAGGCCAATCTAACCAACGTCCTGCGTCAAGTCGTCGTGGTGAGCCTGCTTGCCTGCGGCGTTACCTTCATCATCATTCTGGGGCATATCGACGTCTCGCTGGGATCTGTCCTGGCGCTCTGCGGCGTCTTGGCGGCCAGCGTGATGGCGATGACCGGAAGCATCGTTCTCGCGGTTACTGCGGGTGTTGCGGTCGGGATCGTCACCGGCGTCATCAACGGCTTCGTCATCACCTTTTTCCGCATCCCGTCATTCATCATGACTTTGGCCATGACGACGGTGGCACGCGGCGCTGTGCTGCTTTACACGGGCGGTTCGCCAGTGACGGGACTAGGCGACTTCAAGGTGATCGGCCAGGGCTCGCTTGGCCCGGTGCCGATTTCCGTGACTATTCTTGCGGCCATCGTCGTCCTATCCTGGATTCTTCTCAACAAGACCAAGTTCGGCCGATATGTCTATGCGGTCGGCGGTAATGAGCGAGCCGCACGCGCTTCCGGCATCAATCCGGACAGTATCGTCGTGAAGGCTTTCATCTTCAACGGCATCCTGTGCGCCGTCGCAGGCATCGTCCTGATGTCTCGCATCAATTCCGGGCAGCCGGCAGGCGGCGTCGGCTACGAGTTCGATGCGATCACCGCTGTGGTCGTCGGCGGCACCAGCCTGATGGGCGGCACCGGAACCATCACCGGCACGATCATCGGATCGATGATCATCGGCGTCATCAACAACATGCTCAATCTCATGAATGTCAGCTCGTACTGGCAGCAGATCATCAAGGGTCTGATCATCGCGATCGCCGTGATCCTCGATGTCTGGACCAAATCTGCCCGCAGCAAAAAGAAGGCATGACCGACGTTCTTCGGCAGGCCAGCGCCTGCTTCCGAACCACCTCTTTGTCGGCGGGGATTTCCCGCATCTGGAATGAACCTGAAACTCTATGGGAGGATCCTATGAAAGCCATTTCCAAACTCGCTCTCGCCTGCGCCATATCCCTTGCTGCCATCTCCACCGGCGCCGCATTCGCCGCAGATAAATTCGTCGTCGGATACGCCAACATGGCGGATACGGACGTCTTCGTCATGGCGCGCAAGAACGCCTTCATCGAAGCGTCGAAATCCGATCCGGCCGTCGAAGTGAACTTCTCCGACGCCAACAACGACGTCAGCAAGCAACTCGATCAGATCGACAACTTCATAGCGCAGAAAGTCAACGCGATCGTCGTCGTGCCGGTCGACTACCAAGGCATCGTACCGGGCGTCGAGAAGGCGAACCAGGCCGGCATTCCCGTCATCGCTCTCGGCATCCAATCGGCAGGCGGCAAGTACACCTTCGTCGGCTCGAAGAATATCGATGCCGGCCGCCTTCAGGGCGAGTACATGAAGGAACACCTGCCGAAGGACGCCAAGATCCTCTACCTCGAAGGCACACCGGGGCTCTCGCACACGCAGGAGCGCAAAAAGGGCTTCGAGGATGCGCTCGGCCGTTCTGACGTGGCCACTCTCGCCAGTCTCTCAGCCAATTACGACCGCGCAGAAGGCATGAAGGTCACGGAAGACTGGATCCAGAGCTTTCCGAAATTCGATGCGATCGTCGCAGCCAACGACCAGATGGCGCTGGGGGCGCTGGAAGCACTTCAGGGCGCTGACCGCCTCAAGGGCGTGATGATCTCCGGTGTCGATGGCACGGCCGATGCTCTGAATGCGATCAAGGCCGGCACCATGTCCCAGACGATCTTCCAGGACGCTGCAGGCCAGGCGAAGACCGCCTTCGAGGTCGTGGAAGGGCTGAAAAAGGGGGAGGATGCTCCGGCCGAAAAGCTGGTGCCGTTCGCTTCGATCACCAAGGACAACGTTGACCAGTACGCAAAGAAGTAAGCCCTCCCAAGGGTGCGTGCCGGGATGGGGCTACCGGCACGCGTTTCCCACCAGGGGTCATGCTTGTAAGCCGCAAATCGCTGGTTCTCCAAACGACAGGAAATATCGAAATGACAGTAAGGATCGCCGTCATCGGGGCGGGACTGATGGGAGCCGATCACGCGCGGATCATCGCCGAAGATCTGCCAGGAGCAAGCCTCCAGGTCGTCTGCGACATGGATGCGGACCGCGCCCGCAAAGTGGCAGACGCCTACTGTGCTCATGATGTCGGCTCCGACCCCGGCCGGGTCGCCGCTCGTCGGGACGTGGACGCCGTTATCATCGCAAGCCCCGATTTCACGCACGCGCCCTTGTCGCTCTCCTGCATAAAGTCCGGCAAACGGGCTCTCTGCGAAAAGCCGCTGTCGCAATCCTCGCAAGAATGCGTGGAGATCATGCAGGCGGAAGAAGCCGCGGGATCGAAGTTCATAATGCTCGGCTTCATGCGCCGCTTCGACCAGTCCTATGTCGAAATGAAACGGGCTCTGGAGCACGGTGCGATTGGCCGCGCGCTGATGATGCACAATTTTCATCGCAATGTCGCAACTCCCGCGTCGGACTTTACCGGAGCGATGGCGATCACCAATTCCGCCCCGCACGAGTTCGATGTCGTCCGACACGTCCTCGACACCGAATACGTATCGATCTCCGCCTTCCAGCCGAAGCGTTCAGACGCGCTGGTCGCACCGGTCTATATGGTGCTCGAAACGGCGGATGACCAACTCGTCAATATCGAGATCAACAACAACGCCGCCTACGGCTACGACGTCCGCGCGGAACTGGTGGGCGAGAAGGCGACGATCGCCATGAACGCCGTCAACTACACCCGCGTCGACCGGGAACTCGGCCAGAGCACAAGCTACGAGGCGGATTGGCGCAGCCGCTACGCCGAAGCCTATCGCCGCCAGAACCGCGCTTTTGTCCGGTTCGTCGAAACAGGGGTATTCCCGAACATCGCTTCGAGCAGTTGGGATGGATACTGCGCCGCGAAGGTCGCCGAAGCCGGCGTCAGAGCCTTGAACGACGGCCGCAAGATTCCCGTGGAAATGATTGCCAGACCGGAGTTTTACGCATGAAGCTTGGATTCGTATCAGACAGCCTCGGCGCGCTGCCCTTCGAGGCGATGCTGGATCACGCTCGAAGACTGGGCGTCTCCGGCGTCGAGGTCAATACCTGTGGCTGGTCGACGGCGCCGCATTTCCATCTGCCGACAATCCTTCGGGACAAGAATGCGCAGAAGTCATTCCTGGGCGCTTTCGCCGATCGCGAACTGGAAGTGATAAGTCTGAACGCCAACGGAAATCCGCTGCATCCGACCGATCCTGCCCAGGGGCAGGGTCTTGAGGATACGATCCGCGCGGCGGGCGAACTGGGTATCAAGACCGTCTGCGCGATGTCGGGACTTCCGGCCGGAAATGCCACCGATACCATGCCGAACTGGGTGGTCTCGTCGTGGCCGCCGGAGACGCAGGCGATCCTTCGCTACCAGTGGGAGGAAAAGCTCCTCCCCTACTGGACCAAGATCGTGGCACTCGCCAGGGATCACGGCGTGGAACGTATCGCGCTGGAACTCCATGGCAACCAGTGCGCCTATAACGTGCCTTCGCTGCTGAAACTGCGCCAAGCCGTGGGCCCGATCGTCGGAGCGAACCTGGATCCGTCCCATCTCTTCTGGATGGGCGCCGATCCCCTTGTCGCCGCAGAAGCGCTCGGCGACGCCATATACCACGTTCATGCCAAGGATACCCTCCTCAACGCTCCGAAGCAGGCCGTCACAAGCCTTCTGGAGAACGGCAGCCTGATGGACATCCCGGCGCGTAGCTGGTCCTACATCACGCTGGGCTTCGGGCATGGCGAAGAATGGTGGCGGCAGTTCTGCTACAGGCTGAAAATGGCCGGTTACGATGGCTGGCTTTCGATCGAGCATGAGGACGTGCTTCTGAACAGTCTGGAAGGGCTGGAGAAGTCCGTCGCTCTGTTGCAGGGCGTCATGCCGGTTGCGGCCAGCGATTTCAAGCCGCAAGCGATCTAGTCGAGAGCGGAACGCATCCGATTTCACCTCGACCGCCGCGAGAGATCGCGGCGCGCTTGCCCGAAGGGAGATCTTTCGAAAGTGATTGCAATGCTACGGGATCAGCCCTCTCCTCCTCCCTCGACACTGCACGAACTGAAGTGCCTGGTCGCCCGCCGACAGCTCGTATTTCCCATTGGCCTCGAAGGCGTCGCCCGGGAAATCCTGGAAAGGCCGGAGATGACCGCCTTTGAAAGTGCGGCAGCGGTTGCGCGCAGGTGCCGCGTTTCTCCAACGACGGTCCACCGACTGGTACGGCACATCGGGTTCAAGACATTCGGCGAGTTTCGCGCGATGATAAGAGAACATCTCCGCAGGACTGCCGCCCGTCACTGCTGAACCTGTCGCAGTGTTCGCCGCCGCGTCGGGGGACTCGCAGGCTCAGGCGCTTTTCCAGCCCTGCCAGAGGCTGAATGCGGAAACCGCAACCAGCAGCAGCCCGGCGAAGCGGCCGACAAAGGCCGTGGCATCGGGATTGGCGACGAGCAGATCGCGGCTGCGGCCGGCGGTCATTGCCAGCGTGCCGTAGATGGCGAACTGGGTGGCAACCGTCATGGCGCCCATGATCAGCCCCTGCATCCAGACCGGGCCATATTCCGGCTTCAGGAACTGCGGATAGACGGCGAACATGAAAATATAGGCCTTCGGATTGACGAGACAGGTGACCGCACCTTGGCGGAAGGCGCGCCAGCCGGAGCGTGCCGTTCCCGGCCCGACCGCCTCGACGGTGATCGAACTGCGGATCAGCGAAATGCCGATCCAGATCATATAGGCGACGCCGGCGAGGAGCAGCACGTTGAAAAGCTGCGGCAGCATGGTGACGAGCAAGCCGACGCCGGCCGCGCCATAGGCCGAATGCACCGCGCCGCCGGCCATGATGCCGCCGGTCGCCGCCAGCCCCCGCCTGATGCCGCCGGTCAGTGAATTGGCGAGCACGAAGAGCATATCCATCCCGGGCACGATAATGATGCCGAAGAGAAGGGTGAAGAAGAGCCAGAGGTTTTCGTGGTAGTTCATGTCAGTTACCGCCTTGTCGGTCCATGGGCCGTTTTGAAAGACCCTGATTGATTTCAATTCGATAGGCGGCTCTATACGCAAACCCAACTGACAGTGTATTGTCAGGAGCCTAAGGGATGGGAGAGGCAAAATGCGCAAGGCCTCACGGCTTTTCGAGATCATTCAGATCCTGCGGCTCGCCAGAAAACCGATGACGGCGGCTGCGATGGCCGAGACGCTTGAGGTGACGGTGCGCTCGATCTATCGCGATATCGCCGCCCTTCAGGCGATGCGGGTGCCGATCGAGGGCGGGCGCGGCATCGGCTACATCATGCGGCCGGGCTTCGACCTGCCGCCGCTGATGTTCTCGATCGAGGAGATGGAGGCGATCGTGCTGTCGCTGGCGCTGCTCGAACGCACCGCCGACGAAGAGCTGAAGCAGGCCGCCCGCCGAGTCAACCGGAAGATATCCGGCGCCGTGCCGGCGCCGCTTCGCCAGGCGATGGACAGCAAGGCGCTCTATGCCTGGGGCTCGACCGCCCAGCCGGCGGGCTTCGACCTTGCGATCGTGCGCCGGGCGATCCGCGACGAATGCAAGCTGATGCTCGGCTACCGCGACGAACTCGGCCGCGCCAGCGAGCGGACGATCCAGCCGATCGCGCTGATCTACTATTCGCAGACCGCCAATATCGTCGCCTGGTGCGAGTTGCGCCAGGCAATCCGCAATTTCCGCAGCGACCGGGTGGAACACTGCGCGGCGCGTGACGAATTCTTCAAGGGCGATGGCGACAGGCTGCGGGAGTTGTGGACCAGCGGCTGGACGGAGAAGGCTGTGCCGGGGTGAAATGTGAGGACTGCGATCGCCGCCTGCCCCTCATCCGCCTGCCGGCACCTTCTCCCCGTAAACGGGGCGAAGGGGGCAAGCCGCAAGCTCTCCATTTTTCACCAACGTCGCGTAGGGCACGTCCCCTCTCCCCGTCAGAACGGGGAGAGGGTTAGGGTGAGGGGCAGCCATCGCACGAACCGGGCGTGCGAATCATCACCTAATAAGCCAGCGTCCGGCTCTCTTCCCGGCCGAAGCCGCGGATTTCGATTCGGTCGGGATGGACGTCGACGATGGCGAAGGCGTTTTCGCTCTCGGTGTCGACCACGCCCTTGAAATTGACGAAATGGCAGGCGCCGACCTTGCCGTAATTGCCGACATGATCGTGGCCGTTGAGATAGGCGACGACATTGTCGTGCGCGGCGAGCAGCGTAACGATGCGTTCGCTGTCCCACATGCCGTGCTCGCTCGGCGGATGCACGGGATAGTGATTCATGACGATCACCTTTTCGCCGGCCTCACCCGCTTTAGCGATCTCGTCTCCGAGCCAGGCGAACTGTGCGTCGCTCAGCGCGGCATTCCACCGATGCGCATTCCTGGCGCCTTTAGCCTGCAGCTCCGCCAGCATCCGTGCGGCGAGCTCGCGATGCGGATGGCCTTCGGGCGGCGCGAAGGTGCTGACCTCGTTGCCGTCGAGCACGATGAAGCGCCAGCCGTGGCGGTGGAAGCTGTAATAGGGCGACGGCATGCCGAGACGTGCGGCGACTTCGGAGAGATGCCCCGCGGAGACCGAGAAATCGTGATTGCCGAGCAGGAAGAGCGCCTCATGCCGCAGCGTTTCATAGACCGGCAGGATATCGTCGAAGCTCTTGAAGCTGCGGTCGATGACATCGCCGAGCGTCATGACGAAGCTCAACTCCTCGCCATTGAAGACCTCGATCGCCTCGGCGAGTTTGGCAAGGCTGTTGGCGTAATAGCGGTCCATGGTCGCATGCGGCGGGACTGCCGCATATTGCGGGTCGGCGATGATGCCGAAGCGGAACAGGGGAAGAGCGGAAGATGACATGGAGCGTGATTAGGAGCGGCGGGTGACAGGGATGTGACGGTGTCCTAAACCATGATCGAACTGCGTCAATTGTCGAGATCCCCAAGTGTGTGGAGCCTATCGATCAAAACGGCAAGAACGTCGTGTAGATCTGGCGCGACATAGGCGCATAGATTTTGGATATCCAGCGTTGGCTGAACGAGGTCGGGCACCATAATGGTCATCAGGCCGGCGCGAGATGCCGAAAGCACACCGTTGCAGGAATCCTCGAGTGCAACACAACGGCTCGGGTTCACCCCTAACCGGCTTGTGGCCTTCAGATACGGCTCTGGATGAGGTTTGGCCGCGGTATAGTCTCCGCGGGCAATGATGTGCGCAAAGCGATCCTTCAGATTCACCGCCAGCAGATGGCTAAGCACCGTGTCGTGGTCCGAGGAGGTGACGATGGCCCACGGGAGCTGAATTTCTTCCAGCCAGTCCAATATTTCAATGACCCCCGGCTTGAGGCGCAACTCTGTGGCGACCATCGTCTGGAACCAGTCTGAGGCTTGTTTCCACACGTCCTCAATGGGAAATTCTCCGCCAAGATGCGTGCCCAAAAACGCTCTGGCCGACGTGCCGGGTAAACCAATCGTTTCCAGATAGACGGACACCGGGATATCAAACCCGTTTTCCTCAGCGGCCTTGATAAGGGCGTCCCGATACAAAGCCTCGGTATCGAAAATTACACCGTCCATGTCGAACAGGACGGCTTCGGGCTTGAATGGAAGCTGCTTCATCAATCGATCTTTGGCCGCTCAAAACTTAAAGATTTCGCAACTGGCGCATAAAACGAAACACCCGGCGTTTGGGCGCCGGGTGCTGCACTAAAAAGGCTAAGACATCGCCGCCGTGGGCTGCGAGTCCGGGGCCGCTTACTTCGTGGCTTCTTCGTAGCGCTCCAGGACATAGTCCCAGTTGATCAGGCTATCGACGAAAGCCTCGAGGTATTTCGGGCGGGCGTTGCGATAGTCGATGTAGTAGGAATGTTCCCAGACGTCGACGCCGAGGATCGGGGTGGCGCCGTGGACGAGCGGGTTTTCGCCGTTCGGGGTCTTGGAGATTTCGAGCTTGCCGTTCTTGACGGAAACCCAGGCCCAGCCGGAGCCGAACTGGGTGGCGCCGGCATTGGCGAAATCGGCCTTGAACTTGTCGTAGCCGCCGAGATCGGAGGCGAAGGCTGCTTCGAGCTTGCCCGGCAGCTTGTTGCCGCCGCCGCCCTTCTTCATCCACTTCCAGAAATGGATGTGGTTGTAATGCTGGGCGGCGTTGTTGAAGAGGCCGGCATTGGTGCCGAAGGACTTCTTCACGACGTCTTCGAGCGACAGATCCGAAAGGCCGGCTTCGGCTGCGAGCTTGTTGCCGTTGTCGACATAGGCCTTGTGGTGCTTGTCGTGGTGAAACTCCAGCGTTTCCTTCGACATGAAGGGAGCAAGTGCTTCGTAATCATAGGGAAGTTCAGGCAATTCGAAAGCCATGTCAGATCTCCTCTTGGCAATAGATTGCGTCATCGGCAGGTGAGGCGGAACATAGGAGGGGAAGCACGGAGAGGCAACCGGCGAAATGTCAAAAAACGATCCGTCGGAGGAAAATTTGCCTCAGTTACCAGGCTGGAATCCGGCGAGAAAATCGCCCGGGATGCCCGCCCCGGAAACCACTTCCCGGCGATACGCCGCAACGGAGATCAATATGAACAGGAATATAATCCCGCTTCCGACCATTGCCGCGCTTATTAGTCTCGCGGGCGCAGCACATGCCTCTTCGGACGAGGCCTGGAAACAGCTGGCAGCCGACGTCGAGGCCAAGTGCAAGACGGCCGCTGTCGCGATCGAGAACCCGGCGGCCAGCGTCGATCCCTTCGGCACCAGCCATTACGGACTGGCTTTGGTAACGGGAAAGCCGAAAGGCGCCAAGGGCCTGGTCGTCCAGATCTGCGTTTATGACAAGCAGACGAAAACCGTCGAGATCGGCAGCGAGCTCGACCCCAAGAAACTTGGTCTCGCGCCGGCAAGATAGGCTGCCCGGTACGATCCGCTCTGCGAATATGTGCCTTCCGTCACATTTCTGGGGGAACCGGACGCTACCCTTAGGAGTTGAGGACTGGGCTTCAGGGAGGTGCGGGATGGCAGAGATTCGCGGCAGGGCGGACGATCAGCAGAAAATCTATCAGCGCTGGGCGCCGGTCTATGACCGTGTCTATCGCGGCATTCTCAGCGACGGCCACCGCAAGCTTGCCGCGCTCGCCGCTGCGGCCGGCACCGATATTCTGGAGGTCGGCGTCGGCACTGGCCTGACGCTCGGTCACTATCCCAGCCGCTGCCGGGTGACCGGCATCGATATTTCCGAACACATGATCGCGCGGGCACGCGAAAAGGTACGCCGCGCCAAGCTGCAGCATGTCAAGGCGCTGGAGGTGATGGATGCGCATGCGCTGAGCTTTGCCGACCGGTCTTTCGATGCGGTTTGCCTGCCCTTCGTCATCACCCTGATCCCCGAGCCCGAGCGGGCGCTCGACGAATGCGCCAGGGTGCTGCGGCCGGGCGGCGAGATCATTCTCGCCAGCAAGCTCGGCGACGGCGCAGGCCTGCAGGGCGCGATCGAGGCGGCGGTGGCGCCGCTCGTGCGTCACATCGGCTGGTCCTCCGCCTTTCGCATCCATCGCATCCTCGCATGGGCGGAGCGGCGCGGTGATATTTCCGCGACCGATATAATGCCGGTCTTTCCAAACGGCTTCTTCAAGATCGTCCGGCTGAAGCAGCGCGGACTTTCCGCCTGACACCAGAATTTTTCCCGCATCGCAGATTCTGATGCTACCGTTCGTCTGAGGGGACCGTATGACATCGGACATCTTCTTTTTCATCGTGGTGGGCTTCTGTGCGCAGATCGTCGATGGCGCACTCGGCATGGCCTTCGGCGTGCTGTCGACGACGAGCCTTCTCGCCTTCGGCGTGCCGGCCGCCAATGCCAGCGCCATGACGCATGTGACGGAGATGTTCACGACCGCCGCATCGGGGATCTCGCATGCCTATCATCGCAATGTCGACTGGCGGCTGGTGGCGCGGCTGGCACCGGCCGGCATGATCGGCGGCGCGATCGGCGCCTATCTGCTGGCCAATATCGACGGCAAGGTGATCGCGCCCTTCGTGTCGGCCTATCTGATCGCCATCGGCCTGTTGATTCTCTACAAGGCCTTTCGGCCGCCAGGCAAGCGCGAGGTGCGTGACTGGGCAGTGCCGCCCGTCGGCTTTTGCGGCGGCATTCTCGATGCGATCGGCGGCGGCGGATGGGGACCTGTCGTCACCAGCACGCTCGTCGGCCGCGGCCATGATCTCAAGCGGGTGATCGGCTCGACCAATTTCACCGAATTCGCGGTGACGCTGACGATTTCGCTGACCTTCATCCTGACGCTCGGCTGGTCGGAGCTCAATTCGGCGATCGGCCTGATCATCGGCGGCGTCATCGCCGCCCCTTTCGGCGCCATCCTCGTCAAGCGGCTGCCGGTGCGGGCGCTGATGGTGGCGGTCTCGATGGTCATCATCGCCACTTCGGCGATAAGGCTTCTTTAAACGGTACCGCCCGGACTACAGATTCCGGCCGAAATAGACCTCCACGGAAGCAATCTTATCACCACGGAAGCGCAGGCTCTCGACGTTGCCGAAGCTGCCGCCGTCGAGTTTATCGACACTGTAGCGAACAACCGCCTCGTCGCCTTCGACCGCCAGGAATTCGATCGTGATAGCGCGGAAGACCGGCTGCTTCGGCCAGCAGCGCTCGAAATAGGTCGCCCGGTCGATATGATCGTCGCGCGGGCTGGAGAAGGTGAAATCCTCCGTCAGCATGGCGCCGACTTTATCCTTGCGGTCAGCCAGATAGGCGGCGTAGAGATCGCGGACGATCTGCCGCCTCGTGCGCATATCGTTCATGGCAATATCCTCCGATTAACCGATTGCATTTCGCAATCAGTATATCTAGCACTTTTATCCGAGATGATCCAGTTTCGGCGCAATCGCGCCCTCATGATCGATGCCGAGGCAAGGAATGACCGATACGCAATTGGACGCGGCGAGCGTTAGGACAGGCTCGATCTACTGGAAGCGCAACCTCGCCATCTCGCTGATCGGCTCCTTCACCACCATCGTCGCGATGACGCTGCTGCTGCCCTTCCTGCCGCTCTATGTCGAGGAACTCGGCGTCAGCGACCATGCGGCAATCGTGCAATGGTCGGGCATTGCCTATGGCGCCACCTTCCTGGCCGCGGCGCTCGTTGCGCCGCTCTGGGGCCGGCTCGGCGATATTTACGGGCGCAAGCTGATGCTGGTGCGCGCCAGCCTCGGCATGACGGTGGCGATTTCACTGATGGGCATGGCGGGCAATGTCTGGCAGCTGGTGGCACTGCGCCTCTTCGTCGGGCTTGCCGGCGGCTATTCCTCCGGATCGATGGTGCTGGTGGCGACGCAGACGCCGAAAGACCGCTCGGCCTGGGCGCTCGGCGTGCTTTCTTCCGGCATCATGGCCGGCAATCTTGTCGGGCCGCTGATCGGCGGGGTGCTGCCGCCGGTTATCGGCATCCGCGGCACGTTTCTCGCCGCCGGGGCGATGATCTTCCTCGCCTTTCTCGCCACCGCACTGCTGATCAAGGAGGAGAAATCGCCGGCCCGCAAACAGGCCGCCAAGGCAAGCGGCGGCTGGAAATCCATCAGCGATAGGCGGCCTGTGATCGCCATGCTGGCGACCGGCATGCTGTTGATGTTCGCCAATATGTCGATCGAGCCGATCATCACCGTCTATGTCGCGCAGATCGTGCCGGCCGCCGGTGAGGTGACAATGATCTCCGGCATCGTCATGTCGGCGGCCGCCCTCGGCAGCATTCTTTCGGCCTCATGGCTCGGCCGGCTTGCCGACAGGATCGGCCACTGGCCGGTGATCTCAGGGGCGCTCGCCGTCGCCGGGCTGCTGCTGATCCCGCAGGCCTTCGTCACCAGCTCCTGGCAGCTGATCGTCCTGCGTTTCCTGATGGGGGCAGCGCTTGGAGGGCTGCTGCCCTGCATCGCCGCCGTCATCCGCCACAGCGTGCCGGACAGTGCGGCGGGCAGCATTCTCGGCTTTTCCATTTCCTCGCAATATGTCGGCCAGGTGGCCGGCCCTATCCTCGGCGGCTTCGTCGGCGGGCATATCGGCATGCGGGCGGTTTTCCTCGGTACCTCGGTGCTGCTTGTCGTGGGTGCTGCCTATGCCTGGCTGGTGCGGCCGCGCGATCAGAAGAAACCAAGCTGAGTTTAGGAGCGTCCGCAGATCAGTTCGACGCCGGAGCGGGCGATCGCTTCCAGCGTCTCGCGGCTGTCGCCGGCGCGGGCGCGCACGGCAAGCGAATGCATGACAGCGGAGGCAAGCCTTGCCAGCATCTGCGGATCGGCGCCTTCGGCAAGCTCGCCGCGTTCCACCGCAAGGCGCATGCGCTTTTCGATCTCGCCGTCGAAATCGCCGAGGCTGCGGCCGAGCACCTCGCGGACCCGTTGACGCTCGACCGCCTCGACCGTCGCCGTGCCGATCAGCAGACAGCCGCGGGCGGCGGTTTCACCATGCAGATAAACCGCCAACGCGCCGGCATAGACGCGGGCGAGATTGTCGCGCAGCGGAAGCGACGGATCGAGTGCTTCGGCGAGCGCATCCATGCCGTCCTGCCGATAACCTTCCAGCGTATCGAGATAAAGATCCTCCTTGTCGCCGAAGGCGCCGTAAAGGCTCGGGCGGTTGAGATTGGTCGCCGCACTCAGATTGTCGAGCGAGGCGGCGGCGAAGCCCTTGTCCCAGAAGACGTCGCGCGCCTTGCCGAGTGCGGCCTTGGCGTCGAAAGCCCTCGGGCGGCCACGCTTCCTTCCATCCTTCATATTTTGTACCGTTTCGCATTAAATTCTTGACGAAAGTTATTTTATGCGGAACAGTACAAATATTCAATGGGATCGACAGGCGGCATCGACCGGCTGCGCCAAGAGAGGAACAGAGAGAGGAAATCGCCATGAAACTCTATATGAACGCCGCAGCCTGCTCGCTTTCGCCGCATATCGTCTGCCGCGAGCTGGGGCTCGATATCGAACTCGTCGAGGTCGACCGGCAAACCCACAAAGCGAGCGACGGCGAGGATTACCTCGCCGTCAACGGCAACGGATATGTGCCGGCGCTGGTGCTCGACGACGGCAAGGTGCTGACCGAAGGGCCGGCGATCGTGCAGTTCCTCGCCGACAGCGTGCCGCAGGGATCAGCCATGCTGCCCGAAGTCGGCAATCTCAGCCGCAACGAGGTGCAATCCTATCTGAATTTCATCACCGCCGAGCTGCACAAGCCGATGGTGCTGCTCTTCAACCCGCTTTATGCGAGCGTGCATGCCGAGATTCGCGCGTTGATATCGAAGCGGCTCGCCTGGCTGAACGGCCGTCTTGCCGTACCCTATCTCACCGGCGAGGCCTTCACGGTGGCAGACGCCTATCTCTTCGTCTGCCTGAACTGGTCGCCCTGGATCGAAATCGATCTCAGAAAATGGCCGGCGCTGCACGCCTTTATGGCCCGTGTGGCGGCGCGACCGAAGGTGCGCGAGGCGATGCAGGCCGAAGACCTCGAAGCCTTCGATGCCGGTGGCGTCTACTTCGCCCCGCATGCCTACGTCGCATCGTCCGGTCGGACCGGCTCGCCGGTTCGACCGTAAACCAAACCCTCAGAGGGCGTTGACGGCCACCGGCAGCGCGCGCTTGTGGCCGGTGGCGCGATAGGCGGCGAGGATGCGGCGGCGGGCAATCTCGCCGACCTGCCTGCCTTCGAGGAAATCGTCGATCTCGTCATAGCTGACGCCATAGGCCTCCTCGTCGGGGCGCAGCGGCCGCTGGTCCTCAAGATCGGCTGTGGGAACCTTGAAGACCAGCTCGTCCGGGGCACCGAGCCGCTTTGCCAGCAGGCGGACGCGGCGCTTGTTGAGGCCGGCGAGCGGCAGGATATCGGCGGCGCCATCGCCGAATTTGGTGAAGAAGCCCATCACCGCCTCGGCGGCATGATCGGTGCCGATGACGAGGCTGCCGAGCGCCCCGGCAAGCGCGAACTGGGCGATCATGCGCTGACGGGCCTTGATGTTGCCAAGGATGAAATCCTGCCGGCCGGCATCGGCGAAAGCGAGGCCGCCGTCCTGAGCGGCGGCCAGCATCGCATCCGCCGCGGCCTTGATGTTGACCACTACCGAACGATCGGCGCCGATCGTTGCGAGCGCCCTCTGCGCATCGGCCTCATCAGCCTGGACGCCATAGGGAAGACGCACGGCGATAAATTCAGCAGTATGGCCGCTGTCACGCAGTTCGCGCACGGCCTTCTGCGCCAGCAAGGCGGCCGTCAGCGAATCGACGCCGCCGCTGATGCCGAGCACATAGCCGCGCAGCCCTGAGGCGACGAGATAATCCTTGAGGAAATTGGTGCGCCGCGCGATCTCGCGCTCGGGATCGATCTCGGCGGCAACGCCCAGTTCACGGATGATCTCGCCTTGTTCGTCGGACAGCACGGTCATAGGCCTTTTCCTCGGTATCTGGAGTCGCGGGCACTATGGCGGAAAGCTATGGGGAAGCGAAGCCGTTTTGGGGCAAGCCTGCCCTGCGTTTCGTGCAGGTGCGCGCTGGTGGGCGGAGCACCGCACATCTACCGCACGATCGTAAATAGCTTCACCGGCTCGGCAAACCCCTTCAACCCATGCGCCCCGACCGACACCACATCCCCTGCCCCGGCCTCTTGGCAGAACGGCGCCGACATCAGCAGGGCCTCTCCCAATTCGCTGCAGGCGGTCTGGATGCGGCTGACCAGATTGACGTCGCCGCCGATCAGGGTGAAGTCGAGACGGCGGCCGGAGCCGACATTGCCGTAGCTGACCTCGCCGTAATGCAGGGCGATGCCGGCGTTCACGCCGATGCCGTCGTACTGGAAGCGCTCGATCTCATCGAGGATGGCGCGGGCCGATGCCAGGGCGGCGCCGCAGGCATGGGCCGCAGCGTAGCCGGGAAAGAAGGCAAGCACGGCGTCGCCCATGAATTTCAGCACTTCGCCGCCTTCCCGGGTAATGGCCGGGACGACCCGGTCGAAATAGGCGTTGAGCAGCCCAAGCACGGTGCTGCCGGGCAGCCGGTTCGACAGCTCGGTAAAGCCGCGCAGATCGCAGAGCAGCAGGGCGGCCTCCATCGATTCGATTTCGCCCTGGCGGATGCGGCCGGCGAGAATCCGGCTTGCGGTCAGCGGGCCGACATAGGTGTCGAGCAGGCTGAGCTCGACCTGGCGAAGAATACGCAGCTCGCTGGTGTTGCGCAGCGCCGGCAGAATGCGCTCGATCACCTGACGTTCGGAGGCTGTGAAGCCGGCCGGCCGCCTCGTGCCGAAGACGGCGGCGCCGACCGGCCCGTCGATATTGCAGAGCGGCGCGATGACAAGCTGCATCAGGTCGCGATCGGCGAAGACGTCGATATGCTGCCAGCGGCCGTGCACGCTTTCGTCAGGACCGACGACCAGCGGTTCCCGGCTTTCCATGACCTTGCGCAGCGGCGTGTTTGATATCGCGGCCCGCGCGCCGTGTTCGCGGTCGTGGATCTCGACCGGCTCGCCCGGCGCCCAGGCGATGGTGCGGCCGACGAACTCGGGATGCAGCGTCATCAGATGCAGGGTCAACCGGTCCACCGGCAGGCCAAGCGCCTGAAGCCTGCGGCCAAGGCCGGAGACAAGGCCCGCCTCGTCGAGCGCATGGCATTCGTCGCCGGAGAGCCATTCGATGATGGAGAGCAACGCGCCGGTGCTGACGGCATGGCCGGCAGCCCTTGGCTGAAACCGGTCGAGATCGGGGGCATGGATCGCAGTTGTCATCGTGTTCTCCTCCTTTCGGGCAGGCGGCGTTAGTGAGCGCCGCCGCCGGAGAGTTGGCCGGGTTTCCGGAGCAGCAGGCTTGCCAGCAGGGCGACGACAAGGGCGACGCCGAGCAGAAAGAAGGTGTCGCTGAAGGCCATGATATTGGCCTGCCTGCGTATTTTGAGGGCGATGGCGACGATGGCCTTGTGGCTGGCGAGCGCCTGATCGCTGAGGCCGTGGTTCATGAAATAGGCCGTCAATCTCGCGACACGATCGCGGGTGGCCTCCTCGAAGACCGAGACCGAGTTGGTCAGGATGTTCGAATGGAACTGTTCGCGCTTCGACAGGAAGGTCTGCAGCGAGGCAATGCCGACCGCCCCGCCGAGATTGCGCATCATGTTGAAGAGGGCGGACGCCGAGCCGGCATTCTCCTGCTCGATGCCAGATGTGGCGATCGCCGACAGCGGCGTGAAGACGAGCGCCTGACCGATGGCGCGCACGATATTCGGCCAGAACAGCTGGTCGCTGGCATAATCGCCGGTCATATGCACGTTCATGAAGTTCGAGGCGGCAAACAGGGCAAAGCCGACGACGATCAGCAGGCGGACGTCGAAACGCTTCATCAGCCGCGGCACCAGCGGGATCAGCAGCAGCTGCGGGATGCCTGTCCATGCGAGCACCATGCCGATCTGCTCGGAATTATAGCCCTGGATACGGGTGAGGTAGATCGGCAGCACGAAGACCGAACCATAAAGCGCGATGCCGAGCAGGAAGTTGGCGACAATGCCGAAGCCGAAATTGCGGCGCAGCAGCAGACGCAGGTTCAGGAGCGGATGAGCCGCTCTCAGCTCGATGACGATGAACAGCGTCAGCGAGACAGCGGCGACAACCGTCAGCCGCAGGATGAAATCGGAGCCGAACCAGTCTTCCTTGTTGCCCTCTTCCAGCACGGTCTGCAAAGCGGCCAGGCCGATCGCCATGGTGACGATACCAGGCCAGTCGCCGTTGAAAAGCAGCTTCAGGTTCATCGGCGCCCGGTCGAGCGAGGCAAAGAGCAGGCCGACCATCAGCGCGCCGGGCACCAGATTGACGTAGAAGATATATTCCCAGCCCCAGTTCTCGGTGAGGTAACCGCCGATCGTCGGGCCGATCGCCGGTGCGAAGGTGGCCGACAGGGCAAAGAGGGCAAGGCCGATCGGCTGCTTGGCCCTGGGCAGCAGCGTGATGATGATGGTGAAGGCCATCGGGATCAGCACGCCGCCGGCAAAGCCCTGAATGGCGCGCAGGATAATCATCTGCTGCAGGTTTGCCGCGAAGGCGCAGGCAACGGAAAAGATCAGGAACAGGATGGCGTTGGCCAGCAGATAGCTGCGCAGCGAAAAGACGCGCGCCAGCCAGGCGCTGAGCGGAATGACGACGATCTCCGCGATCAGATAGGAGGTCGAGATCCAGCCGCCGTCATCCGTGCCGGCGCCGATGGCGCCCTGGATATCGGCGAGCGAGGCATTGACGATCTGGATGTTGAGGACCGCCATGAAGGCGCCGAGCGTCGAGCCGACAACAGCCATCCACACGCGTAGCGGGCTCATGACGGCAGGCGTCGCGGGCACTGCAGCGGCGGGGCGCGCAAGCGAATTGCCGTTTGCTGCGATCTGAACAGTGGCCATGACCTATCTCCTTCCGACTGTTGCGGAAACTTTCCGACGATGGGGTTCGGCGATATTTCGGGAGGAGAAGGATCATCCAGCGTGGCTGGATAATTCCTCCTCGGCTTGTCCGGAGGCCTGGGAAGCCTCGCTCTGGGCAGCCTTGGTATCGACTTCAGGCTCGACCGACATGCCCGAGCGCAGCAGCCCGCTCAAAGCCTCGTCGTCGATGACGATCTTGACGGGGATACGCTGGACGATCTTGGTGAAGTTGCCGGTGGCATTGTCCGGCGGCAGCAGCGAGAATTCCAGACCGCTTGCCGGCGAAACGCTGTCGACGTGACCCTTGATGGCGATATCGGGAAAGCTGTCGACCTTGATCTCGACCGACTGGCCGGGACGGACATAGGTCAGCTGCGTTTCCTTGAAATTGGCGACGACATAGACGGCATGTAGCGGCACGACGGCCATCAGTTGCGTACCCGATGTGACATATTGGCCGACGCGGATCGAACGGGCGCCGACCGTGCCGTCGACAGCGGCGACGATATCCGTATAGGAGAGGTTGAGTTCGGCCTGCTGTGCGGCCGCGGCCGCCCGGTCGCGCTCGGCAACCGCCTGTTCGCGCTGGCTCCGGAGCACCGGCACCTTGTTCTCCGCCGCGACGAGCGCTGCCCGATCGCGTTCGACGGCGGCAGCGGCCTGGTCGCGGGCCGACTGGCTCTGTTCGGCGCGGGACTGGGTGCCGGCGCCGTTGGTGATCAGGCGGGCGGAGCGGGCGGCATCGGACACAGCAAAATCCAGCGAGGCCTGCGAGGCATCGATCGTCGCCTTGGCCTGGCCGATGACGGATTGCTGCAGGGCAATCTGGGCGTCGATATTGGTAATGGCGGCCTCGGCCGCCTTCACATCGGCCCTCGCCTGCGACAATGCGGCCTGAAAGTCGCGGTCGTCGATGCGGGCGAGAACCTGGCCTGATTTGACCTGGTCATTGTCATTGACCAGCACCTGCCTGATATAGCCGGCAACCTTCGGGGCGACGGTGGTATAGTCGGCCTTCACATAGGCATCGTCGGTGGATTCGATGAAGCGGCCGACCGTCCAGTAGCGATGGCCGAAATCGCCCGCGAAAGCGGCGCCGGCAAGCAGTGCTGCGGCGATGACCGCACGCTTGAGCATCCGGCGGCCGGTCTTCTCAGGCGCTTGCGCAACCGGGGTTCCGGCCACGGGCATCGCGGGTGCTTCAGCGGTGGGCGCTCTAGCGGCCTCCTCGGCCAAGATCCGCTCGGCCTCTCCAGCACTTTCGAAAACCTGCTTGCGGGGTAGCTCGACCATCGTCCTTTTCCTTCGTCTGTCGCCCCGTTTCTGCGAGGCCCTGTTCGATGCGACGGAAAATGCACCCTGCCATTCCTTTTGATAATCTGCTTATATCGGGAAGGATCATCAACTCTCAGCGGATAATCCGGAGACAATATGGACCGACTGACAAGCCTCGCCGTCTTTGGCCGGGTGGTAGAATGCGGCGGTTTTTCCGCCGCCGCGCGCCGGCTGAACATGTCCGTCACCATGGTCGGCAATCATGTGCAGTCGCTGGAGGACCGGCTCGGCGTGCGGCTGCTCAACCGCACCACCCGCAAAGTCAGCCTGACGGAAACCGGCAAATATTATTATGAACGATCCTCGCAGATCCTTGCCGAACTCGACGAGGCCGACCGGACGGCGGGCGCGCTCAGCACCACGCCGCGCGGCACGCTGAAGGTCTATACCAGCAGCGCCATCGTGCGCTTCCTGCTGCCCGTCGTCGGCGAATATATGGAACTCTATCCGTCGATCGCGCTCGATTTCAGCGTCGGCGAGCGGATGGTCGACATGATCGAGGACGGCTACGATCTGGTGATCCGCACCGTGCCGCCGCCGGATTCTTCGCTCGTCGCCCGTAAGCTGACGCCCTGGCGCCATATGCTCGTCTGCTCGCCGGCCTATTTCGACAGCCATCCGATGCCGCAAAGGCCGGCCGAGGTCGCCGATCACAATTGCCTGCAATATGCCTACTACCCCTATGGTGAGGAATGGCGCTTCGAGGATGGCGAAGGCCGGCAGGAAAGCGTCAAGATCGGCGGCAATGCCGTCTCCAACAGCGCCGAGATGCTGCGTTTCCTGACGCTGAATGGCCAGGGCATCTTCCTGGCCCCGAGTTTCGTGGTCTTCGACGATATCGCCGAAGGGCGGCTGGTGAAGATCATGCCGGACTACCGGCCGGTGGAATTCAACATCAACGCCGTCTATCCCAACCGCAGCCATCTGGCGACCAAGGTGCGGCTGTTCATCGACCTCCTGGCGGAGAGATTTGCGGAGCATCGGAAGTGGATGACGTGAGGGGGGCGATTTCACTGTAATAGGCCGCTCTCACAGCGAATCAGCTGCCCCTCACCCTAACCCTCTCCCCGTAAACGGGGCGAGGGGACGTGCCATACGAGAGGTAAATGGGGACGGAGAGGTCGCGGCATATCCCCTTCGCCCCGTTTACGGGGAGAAGGTGCCGGCAGGCGGATGAGGGGCGGACCGGACTCTGCCGACGGACCATTCCAGCCCTGCGCTTGCGCTTCGGGCGTTCGCCACTGCAATCGATTCACTGGATCGATTGCTCCGGCTTCGCGGGATCGTGGCTCACTCTTCACTCTCGCTTCTGCCGTGGGCCCAGTCCATGTAGAGGTCCAGCGCCTTGCGGGTGACCGGGCCTTCCTGGAAATCGCGGCCGTCGAGGCGGGTGACGCCGACGACTTTGGAGTAGTTGCCGGTGGTGAAGACTTCATCGGCGGCGAGGAAATCCTCGACGGACAGCGTTGCCTCGACGACGTCGAAACCGGCCTTGCGCAACAGGTCCATGACGCGGGCGCGGGTGATGCCGGCGAGGAAGGTGCGGTTGGCGGTCGGGGTCATGACTACGCCGTCGCGCACCAGGAAAACATTCGACGAGGCGGTCTCGACGACGTTGCCGTTGAGATCGCGCACCAAGGCATTGTCGAAGCCGCGGCCGCGGGCTTCGGCGATCATGCGGCCGCTGTTCGGATAGAGCGAGCCGGTCTTTGCCTCGGTCATCGCCGTCTCAGGCGACGGGCGGCGATAGGGCGAAACGGTGAGGCTGGTGCCGGCATGACCGCCCATCGGCGCCTCGAACAGGCAGAGCGCGAAGCGGGTCGATTCGGCATCGACGGAGACAATGCTGCCCGGTGCGCCGTGTTCGCCCCAATACATCGGCTTGATGTAGATCGCCGTCGCGCCATCGAATTTGCCAACGCCTTCCCAGGCGAGCGCAGCAATTTCCTCTGATGATTTCACCGGCTTCAGCCCCATGGCAAGCGCCGAGCGGTTGATGCGCTGGCAATGCAGGTCGAGATCGGGCGCTATGCCGTCGAACCAGCGGGCGCCGTCGAAGACCGTGGAGCCGAGCCACATGGCATGCGAGGTCGGCCCGATCAGCGGCGGATTGCCGGAAAGCCACTCCCCGTCGACATGAGTCCAGGTGGTTGAACGCGGTGATGTATCGACGGCCATGCTGCCCTCCCCTGTAAAGCTCGGAAGCAAAAACCGCCGCAGCGGGCGGGGTCAAGGACAAATCCGGATGGGAAATGCGGAAGCAAGAAAATGCCGGAGGATGGGTCCAGCCCGCAATATTCGTGCGCGACGCCCACGCCTTCAGCGATGGGTGCATCAGCAAAAATGATGGAATGGGATGTTGGAACGGCGGCCTGCCGCGTGCGATCATAGAGAAAAACGCGGGACAGCAGCAAGGGAAGACGCCGATGAAAGCGATGTATTACGAAGCCTTCGAACAGGCGCCCGAAATCCGTACCCTGCCCGATCCGACCCCTTCCGAGGACGGCGTCGTCATATCGGTCGGCGCCAGCGGGCTCTGCCGCAGCGACTGGCACGGCTGGATGGGACACGATCCCGATATCCGCCTGCCGCATGTGCCGGGGCACGAGCTTGCCGGGCAGGTCGTCGCCACCGGCCGCGGCGTGATGCGTTTCAAGGTGGGCGACCGGGTGACCGTGCCCTTCGTTTCCGGCTGCGGCCATTGCGGGGAGTGCCATTCCGGCAACCAGCAGGTTTGCCCGAACCAGTTCCAGCCGGGCTTCACCCATTGGGGATCGTTCGCCGAATATGTGGCGATCGATTATGCCGATACCAATCTGGTGCATCTGCCCGACACGATCGACGATGCGACGGCGGCGAGCCTCGGCTGCCGCTTCGCCACCTCGTTCCGCGCCGTCGCCGATCAGGCGCGTACAGGTCCCGGCGAATGGATCGCCGTGCATGGCTGCGGCGGCGTCGGCCTGTCGGCCATCATGATCGCCACGGCACTCGGCGCCAATGCGATCGGCATCGACATATCGGAGGAGAAACTCGCCTTCGCCAGAGAATGCGGCGCGGTGGCGACGGTCAATGCCTCGAGCGTTGCCGATGTGGCAGAGGCGGTGCGCGAGATCACAAAGGGCGGCGCGCATGTCTCGATCGACGCACTCGGCCACCCCGCCACCTGCTTCAACTCGATCAAGAATCTGCGCCGACGCGGCCGGCATGTGCAGGTGGGGCTGATGCTCGGCGAACATGCCACGCCGCAGATTCCGATGGCGCAGGTGATCGGCCACGAGTTGGAGATCTACGGCAGCCACGGCATGCAGGCCTGGCGCTACGACGCCATGCTGTCGATGCTTTCCGCCGGCAAGATCGCCCCGCAGAAGCTGATCGGCCGCCGTATCAGCCTGGAGGAAGCCGTGCCGGCGCTAATGACGCTCGACAAGGCGGAGGCGACGGGCATCAGCGTGATCACGCGGTTTTCTTGAGGCAATTCCGCTTCTCGTTCCTCCGATATGCTATGGCCAAAGAGACCCGGCAATGCGTTGCCACGACTCCCCTTCTCCCCAGCGGGGGTCCGAAGGACGGAGCCAAGCCGTGCCCCTAGCCATCGCTCTCTGGCTTCCCGCTTTGGCACGAACGCATGGCAAGGGCAGGCGGAGCGAACAACCAGCTCTTGCCACCGCCTGGCAGGTCTTGCGAAAGCGTCCCGCCGCACCGATATCGGGGCCATTGGTTTGCCAACACGCATTATTGCGGTGGTTGCCAAAGACGGCACAAAGGCCTAACGGCTGCGTCCGCAAGAAAAAGCCAAGAAGAAGAAAGAGACATGATGTCCAACTCATTTGTGAAAACGCATGCCGGCGACGAAGCGAAGCGCTTCTTCGTCCTCGGCGACCGGGTCGAACGACGGGTTCGTATCCGCGGAAACTGGCTCAACATCTTCGACGTCACCGTACCATCAGGCAGCCGGACGCCGAAACATGCGCATGCGAGCCCCGAGGTGTTCCGCATTCTCGAAGGACGGCTCACGATTTGGCGGCTGACCGACAACGGCCCTGAAGAGATCGAGGCCGGCGCCGGCGACATCGTCAGCATCCCGCCTTTCGTGGTGCACGGCTATTCCAATCGCGGGACCGCCCCCGCAATCTTTTCCGCGGTCGTCGATCGCGACATGGCCGAATTCATCGAAGCGGAAGGCGTGACGGAGCCTCCGAAGGCCAGCCCTTCGGCGGAGACCATCGCCCGTATGACGGCAGCCGCCAATGCCTACGGGATTACGATCCTGGCGGCCTGATGCGCGCATACATGATGCCGGACCGTTTCGAGCGGTTCGGCATCATGCAGAAATGCGAAAAATCCCGCAGAAATTGCCGGCCGGAACGTGGGCCCGCCGACCTTTTCGAAACTGTCATATCAATACGGTACTATGATTTTTGCTGGACGCCTCTTGCGTCGGCACCGTTTCACCGCCAAAATTGCGACATGCCCGACAGCGACCCGTCCAGTACAAGCTCCGCCCGTTCCAGTCGGGATTTCCCGACCGAGGAAGGTGGCAACCGCTGTAGACCGTGCGATGATCTCCGCCTCGCCTTGAGCATATCCCGCAGGGAGCAGCCTTCTTCCAGATCATTGCGAATGACGGGCCGCCTCGATGTTAATACGACGATGGAAAGACGAAGGGCGATGCTGATATAGCGTCTCTTCGAATGCTTGGCCGTGTCGCCTGATCAATGCGGCATTGAAACCTCAACGAATAGGGTCCCCGTGTTTCTGGAAATTGGAATTGTGGTGCTTCTCACCATCCTCAATGGTGTGCTCGCCATGTCGGAGTTGGCTGTTGTGTCTTCTCGAACGGCCCGCCTGAAGGTTCTCTCCGACAATGGCAGCAAGGGGGCGGCGCAAGCCATCAAACTTGCCGAAAACCCCGGCCGCTTTCTCTCCACGGTGCAGATCGGCATTACGCTGGTCGGTGTTCTCTCCGGCGCTTTTTCGGGGGCCACGCTCGGGGGCCGCCTCGCGGGATGGCTGCAGACGCAGGGAATGTCGTCGACGGCCGCGGACGCCGTCGGCGTCGGTTCGGTTGTCGTCGCCATCACCTATCTTTCCTTGATCGTCGGCGAACTTGTGCCAAAGCAGATCGCGTTGCGGGAACCCGAAGCCGTTGCGGCGAAGGTCGCACCCGCCATGGCGGTGCTTTCCAAAATCGCGCTGCCGCTCGTCTGGCTTCTGAACGCCTCCGGAAATCTTGTGCTGAAGCTCCTCGGCCAAACAGGCAAAAGCGGCGACAATGTCTCCGACGAGGAGATCAAAACCGTTCTCGCCGAAGCGCAGTCGGCCGGCGTGATCGAAAGCGAAGAGTCGGCGATGATATCGGGCGTCATGCGGCTGGCGGACCGCACCGCCCGGGCGCTGATGACGCCCCGGCGCGACGTCGAAATTATCGATATCGACGACAGCCTTGATGAAATCCGGGCGCAGTTGCACCGGACGAAACGGTCTCGGCTGCCCGTTCGCAAAGGCAGTTCGGACGAGGTGATCGGCATCCTTCCGGTCAAGGACTTTTACGACTCGATGTCGGAACACGGCAGCGCCGATATCAAGGCTCTGACGCAGGACGTGCCGGTGGTTTCCGACCTTTCAACCGCCATCCATGTGATTGAAGCCATCCGGAAATCGCCGGTCCACATGGTGCTGGTTTTTGACGAGTACGGCCATTTCGAAGGGATCGTTTCCTCAGGCGACATTCTGGAAGCGATCATGGGCGCTCTCCAGGAGGGACCGGTGGATGAACAGGCCATCGCTCGCCGGGACGACGGTTCCTACCTGGTATCCGGCTGGACGCCGATCGACGAATTCGCCGAATTCCTGAACCTCAAGCTCGATGACGATCTCGAATATCAGACCGTGGCCGGCCTGGTGCTGGAAGAGCTGAAACATCTGCCCGAACTGGGGGAGAGCTTCACGAGGGATGGATGGCGCTTCGAAGTCGTCGATCTCGACGGCAGGCGCGTGGACAAGATACTTGTGTCCGCGGAGTGAAGGTTGCGGGCGCCTTATGTCGCGCCTCGAAGCTGTCCGACCCGGCCGCAACGTCGACAAGATCCGTATTCGCCAAAGGGAAGACGTGGCCCGACACCAGGAGGTACCGCCATGGCATGGTCCGCCAGCCAATATGTGAAATTCGAGGACGAACGCACACGACCGGCACGCGACCTTCTGGCGCAAGTGCCGCTGCAGAGCATCCGCCGCGCCGTCGATCTCGGCTGCGGGCCGGGCAATTCGACCGAACTCATCATCGAGCGGTATGGTGCCGAGGGCGTCTCGGGCCTCGACAGCGATCTCAACATGCTGGAGGCAGCCCGCAAGCGGCTTCCGGGCACCGCCTTCGCCGAGGCCGATCTCGGCAGCTGGAAGCCGACCGAGCCCACGGACCTGCTCTTTGCCAATGCCGTCTTCCAGTGGCTGCCCGATCATCTCGACATTTTCGACCGGCTGATGGACGGGCTTTCCCCAGGCGGAGCGCTGGCGGTGCAGATGCCCGACAATCTTGGCGAACCCAGTCATCTCCTGATGGAGGAGACGGCGAATAACGGCCCCTGGAAGAGCGCCTTCGAGGGAAAGAGCGTACGCCGCAAGGGTTTGCCTGCGCCGTCCGCCTACTACTCCAGACTGACGGGCAAAGCCTCGCGCGTCGATATCTGGCACACCATCTACAATCACCCGATGGCGGATGCGGCAGCGATCGTCGAATGGGTGAAGGGCACTGGGCTGATGCCTTACCTCGCCCGGGCCGGTGAGGAGTATCGCGAGGCCTTTCTGGCGGATTATCTTGCACGGGTGGAAAAGGCTTATCCGAAGATGTCGGACGGGCGGGTGCTGCTGCGGTTTCCGCGGATTTTCATGGTGGCGGTGAAGAGGTAGGCGGGCGCTGATCAGTGCTCCGGTTTAGGCAGGCGGATGAGGGGCAGGCCCGCAAGCTGTCAAATGCCTGTTATCCCTCGCTCTCATATGTTGCGGCGAAACCGGCGCGCATTATAGTCGGCCGGAAAAGGAGATGACACATATGGACGCTACCCCTACCCCGCCGGTCACCCTCGTCATCTTCGGCGCCACCGGCGACCTGACGCGCCGGCTGCTGGTGCCGGCGATCATCAATCTGACGCGCGGCCGCCTCGTCGGTGACGATCTCCACATTCTCGGCATCGGCATCGAGCCGGGCGACGACGAATTCCTGCGCGGACGGCTCGACGAATTCCTAAAGCATCTGAGCGGTGAGGAGCAGACGCAAAAGGACGAGGTCTGGGAGAGCCTGCGCCGGCGCATTTCCTATATGGCCGGGGATTTCACCAAGGACGATATCTTCCTCGAGATCGGCAAACGGCTGGGGCCGGATGCCAATGCCGCCTTCTATCTCGCCGTGCCGCCGTCCTTCTTCGGCTCGATCGTCGAGAAACTCGCCGCCCATGGCCTGACCGATGAAAAGGACGGCACCTTCCGCCGCGTCGCCATCGAGAAGCCGTTCGGCACCGATCTCGCCTCGGCGCGGGCGCTCAATGCGCAGATTCTCGCCCAGATCGGCGAAAGCCAAGTCTACCGGCTCGATCATTTCCTCGGCAAGGAGACGGTGCAGAACCTGATGACGGCGCGTTTTGCCAATATGATCATCGAGTCGCTGTGGAACAGCCGCTATATCGACCATGTGCAGATCACCGCCGCCGAGATCGTCGATGTCGGCAGCCGCGGCAAATTCTACGATGCGACTGGCGCGCTGCGCGACATGGTGCCGAACCATCTGTTCCAGCTGCTGGCGATGATTGCCATGGAACCGCCGAACAGTTTCGATGCCGAAGCGATCCGCAACGAGAAGAGCAAGGTGCTGAAGGCATTGCGCATCTATACGCCCGATGAGGCGAAGACGCATGGCGTGCGCGGCGCCTATGGCGCAGGTCCGCTCAACGGCGCCGACCTTCCGGCCTATCGCGACAGCAAGGACGTTTCGCCCGACAGCCGGACCGAGACCTATGTGGCGCTGAAGCTTTATGCCGATACCTGGCGCTGGGCGGGCGTGCCCTTCTACTTGAGGACCGGCAAGGCGCTGACGGCGCGCGACACCGAAATCGTCATCACCTTCCAGCCGGTGCCCTTCGCGCAGTTCCGCGAGACCGAGGTCAATCGCCGCCTGCCGCCGAACCGGCTGGTGATCCAGGTGCAGCCGGACGAGGGCATGAGCATGGAAATCTCGATCAAGTCGCCGGGGCTTTCGGTCGATACCACGCCGGTTTCACTCGATTTCCGCTATGCCGACAAATTCGATATCGGCAAGACCACCGGTTATGAATCGCTGCTCTACGATCTCTTCATCGGCGACCAGACGCTGTTCCAGCGCGCCGACGGCATCGAGGCCGGCTGGGCGGCGGTGCAGCCCTTCCTCGATATCTGGGCGAAGGACCCGAGCACACCCGACGCTTACACGCCGGGCAGCATGGGACCGGACTGCGCCGATCGCCTCATCGAGCGCGACGGGCGGCAATGGCACGAACTTGGCGTCCTGCTGCATCGCAACGGCAAGGACGGCAAATAGAACGCTCCTGTGTTATCGATCGCGGCAGGCCGCGCTGACGGAGGCGCCGCTATTGCCGCCTTCGGTGGCAAGCGCGCCACGGGCCTTGCGCGGCGGGCAGCGCGCCCAATCGACCCGTCCGTTCGGGGCGCCGTTGTCGACGCTGCCGGTTTCGATCGAGTCGAGCGGAATGACCAGCCCGCTTTGGGTTTCGGCACCCGGCGCTGTGCCGAGCGGCGGCGTGCCGTCGATCCGGCCGCTGGCATCCATGCCCATATTCGACTGGGCAAGAACCGGGGCGGAGAGGCTGAGGAGAGCGATCGTCGTTGCTGCAATAAGCCTGCGCATGATCCTATTCCTTCTGGTGTCGGCGATGCGACAGAAACAGACGATATGCGTTCATTGTTCCCCATAGAGCGGGCGCGGACGATCAAAGTTTGGCGAGCAGTATAGAGCCCCGCAGCGACGCCGCGAGGCTCCTTTCGACTCTGTGTATCAGACGAACTGGCTGAGCCCCGGCACCGAAGCCACGACTTCGTCAACGACCTCTTCGCCGGCATATTGCTTGGCGATGGCGATGGTTTCCTTGGCGAGCGAGGTGATCTCGCCCATGCCGAGGCCTTCAGCCATCAGCTGCTGGCCGAGGCCCATGATGCCGCCGCCGCCGAGCGCGCTCATCAGCCCGCCGAGCAGACCGCCACCGCCGCCGGCGCTTTCGCCGTTGAACTGGGCGACGAGATCGGCGCCGCCGGGGATTGCCTCGATCATCCGGGCGACCGGGCCGTCGGCCGCCTCGCGCTGCAGGAAGCCGAGCATCATGCCGAGCGCCTTTTCGGCCAGATCAGGCGCGATACCCACACGATCGGCGATCTGGGTCACAATTTCATTCATCGTCAGCCTCCTGTTATTTTTTGACGTTAACGTCAGCGTTAATCGAGATTCGAGCGCAACTCAATGTCCGGTTTTGCTTTCGATGCAAACAGTTGTCCGCATCCGCCTGCCTGCTTATAACAGAGAAACGATGGTTCGATGAAGGCGGCGCAAGCCAGTCTTCCGACAAAGAGCGGCAGCGCCGAAGGGAGAATTGCGGATGATCGAGGATGGCAAGATTTTCATCGGCGCGAGCCGCAATCCCGACGACAGCATCAACAAGCCTGAGTATCTCGACCTCAAATTCGGTAACCGCCACGGCCTCGTCACCGGCGCCACCGGCACCGGCAAGACGGTAACGCTGCAGGTCTTGGCCGAAGGCTTCTCGCGGGCCGGTGTGCCGGTCTTTGCCGCCGACATCAAGGGCGATCTTTCCGGCATCGCCGCCAGGGGCGAGGCCAAGGATTTCCTCACCAAACGGGCCGAGCAGATCGGCTTTACCGATTATGAATTCGACCAGTTCCCGGTGATTTTCTGGGATCTGTTCGGTGAGAAGGGTCACCGGGTGCGCACTACCGTCGCCGAGATGGGGCCGCTGCTGCTCGCCCGGCTGATGGATGCCTCCGAACCGCAGGAAGGCGTCATCAACATCGCCTTCAAGATCGCCGACCAGGCCGGGCTGCCGCTGCTCGACCTCAAGGATTTCACCTCGCTGCTCAATTATATGGGCGAGAACGCCACCCAACTTTCCACCCAGTACGGGCTGATCTCCAAGGCCTCGGTCGGCTCGATCCAGCGGGCGCTGCTCGTTCTCGAACAGCAGGGCGCGGAACATTTCTTCGGCGAGCCGGCCCTGAAGATCTCCGACATCATGCGCACCAGCAATAATGGCTACGGTCAGATCTCGGTGCTTGCCGCCGACAAGCTGATGATGAACCCGCGCCTTTACGCCACTTTCCTGCTCTGGCTGCTCTCGGAACTGTTCGAGGAACTGCCGGAGGTCGGCGACCCTGAAAAACCGAAGCTCGTCTTCTTCTTCGACGAAGCGCATCTGCTGTTCAACGACGCGCCGAAGGTGCTGACGGAACGTGTCGAGCAAGTGGTACGGCTGATCCGCTCCAAGGGTGTCGGCGTCTATTTCGTGACGCAGAACCCGCTCGACGTGCCGGAAACGGTGCTCGCCCAGCTCGGCAACCGGGCGCAGCACGCGCTGCGCGCCTATTCGCCGCGCGAGCAGAAGGCGGTGAGGACGGCGGCCGATACCTTCCGCCCGAACCCGGCCTTCGATTGCGCCACCGTCATCACCAATCTCGGCACCGGCGAGGCCCTGGTCTCGACGCTGGAGGCCAAGGGGGCGCCATCGATCGTCGAGCGCACGCTGATCCGCCCGCCCTCCGGCCGCGTCGGCCCGCTGACGGATGGTGAACGCCAGCAGATCATGGACCGGAGCCCGGTGCTCGGCGTCTATGACGAGGACATCGACCGCGAATCCGCCTTCGAGATCCTGGCGACGCGCGCCAAGAAGGCGGCGGATGCCGACGCCGCCAAGCGGGCGCAGGAGGAAGCGGCCGAGCAGCAGCCGGACAGCACATCCGGCTGGAGCCTGCCGGGCTTCGGCGGCAGCAATGACGACAACCAGCAGGGCCGCGGCCAATCCCGCGGCCGCTCTTCCGGCTATCAGCGCGAAACGGTGGTGGAAGCGGCGATGAAGAGCGTGGCGCGCACGGTGGCAACCCAGGTCGGCCGGGCGCTGGTGCGCGGGATCCTGGGGAGCTTGAAGCGGTAGTTATTCGCAGGCGGCGCGCTGTAAGCCCCTCATCCGCCTGCCGGCACCTTCTCCCCGCTTGCGGGGCGAAGGAGGCTTGCCGCGACCTCTCCGTACTCACCAGCGCCTCGCAGGGCACGTCCCCTCGCCCCGTTTACGGGGGTCCGAAGGACGGGTCGAGACAAGCGGCTCGACCCCGGCAGGGTTAGGGTGAGGGGCGGCTTTCTGGAAGAAAGCGTGATTGTTCCCTGCCTTGAATCACCTGCTTTCCTCCCCTAAATTACCCGCCATCGACCATTTCAACAGGATGTGTGCCGCAATGGATTTCAACCCGATCGCAATGCCAGTTCGCCTTGCCAACGGGGAAATCCACATCCATGCCTGCATCCATCACTCTCTCGCAAATTTCATGGGCCACGCCTGACGGACGGCCGCTTTTTTCCGATCTCGACCTGAGTTTCGGGACTGACCGCACTGGCCTCGTCGGGCGCAACGGCGTCGGCAAGACGACGCTGCTGAAGCTCGTCTCCGGCGGCATCCGGCCGCAGTCGGGGACGCTGTCCGTCAGCGGCAGCCTTGGCATCCTGCGCCAGAACGTGCAGGTGGCACCCAATGAAACCGTCGCCGATCTGTTCGGCGCGACCGATGCGCTCGCCGTCCTTCAGCGGGCCGAAACCGGCACGGCAACGGCCGACGAACTTTTATCCGCGGACTGGACGCTGGAGGCGCGCATGGCCGCTGCGCTTGATCGCACGGGGCTCAACGCAGAGCCGCAGACGCCGCTTGCTGCGCTCTCCGGCGGGCAGCGGACGCGGGCCGGGCTTGCCGCGCTGGTTTTCACCGAACCGGATTTTTTGCTGCTCGACGAGCCAACAAACAATCTCGACCGCGACGGCCGCGAGGCGGTGATCGCGCTGATATCGTGCTGGCGGGCCGGCGCGATCATCGTCAGCCATGACCGGGAATTGCTCGAAAGCATGGATGCGATCGTCGAACTGACCTCGCTCGGCGCCACCCGCTATGGCGGCAACTGGAGCCATTATCGCGAGCGCAAGGCGCTGGAACTTGCGGCGGCAGAGCACGATCTCGCCGATGCCGAAAAGCGTATGGCCGAGGTTGCGCGGAAGGCGCAGGCGACCGTGGAGCGCCAGGCGCACAGGGACAGCACTGGGCGGAAGATGGCCGCCAAGGGCGGCATCCCGCGCATCATGCTCGGCGGCATGAAGGAGCGCAGCGAGACGACCGGCGGCGACAACGCCCGGCTCGCCGAACGCCGGCGCGCCCAGGCAATGGAGGAGGCGACGGCCGCGCGCGAAAAGATCGAGATCCTCCAGCCCTTGTCGGTGCGCCTGCCGCCGACTGGGCTCTCCGCCGGCAAGATTGTGTTGAAGATGGAGGGCGTCACAGCGGGCTATCGGCCGGGTGACCCGGTCATCGGCGATCTCTCCTTCGACGTGACGGGACCGGAACGCGTTGCCGTCACCGGCCGCAACGGCTCGGGCAAGACGACGCTGCTTTCGCTGATCACCGGCGAGCTCAAGCCCTGGACCGGCACCGTCGCCGTGATGACCGGCTTTGCAATGCTCGATCAGAAGGTCAGCCTTCTCGATCCCTCGGCCTCGATCCGCGACAATTTCCGCCGGATCAACCCGCAGGCCGATGAAAACACCTGCCGGGCCGCCCTCGCCCGCTTCATGTTCAGGGCCGACGCGGCGCTGCAGGTTGTCTCGACGTTGAGCGGCGGACAATTGCTGCGCGCCGGCCTTGCCTGCGTTCTCGGCTCCGCACCGCCGCCGCTGCTGATCCTCGACGAGCCGACCAACCATCTCGACATAGATTCGATATCAGCGGTCGAGGCCGGGCTGCGTGCCTATGACGGCGCACTGCTGGTCGTCAGTCATGATGAGACGTTTCTCGAGAGCATCGGGATAGGGCGGCGGCTGGAGTTGGCTGGCGGTGTCGGTGGGTGATTTCAGAGGAAGCAGCAATGCCTCCGCCAGTGGCACCTGTCCATTCCCACCCGCCTTGGGGAGAGCGCGGCATCCTAGCCCGTTTCGCCATGAAAAGGCTTCATGTCCCCAGTTCGAAAGCGATGCCATACTTGCAAGATATAACAAATTCAACCTATGACAGCTACCGCGGCGACTTGGAGGAGAAGGGCATGACTATGGACGAGGCGATCGGGCATCGTGAGGCGCAAAGGTGGAGCCTTTGGAGAAGCGCCAATATTGGCGTTGGTCTCAGCGCTGCCATCTTGTTACTTCAGGCCGTGAACGGTCGAGGCTTTGAACTAGCAAACTACGCCCACACTCGGAGTGCGGAAACGATTAGCGCTTTAGGTGGGCAGGTTCTCGCCGCGCCACTATTATTTGTGGTGATTGCAGCCATACGAAACGTTTTCAAAAGGGAGCAAGCTAAGTCGAACGCAAGTGCCATCCGGGGGGCAGTCACGTTCGCGGCGCTCTTTGTCACAATTTTCGTCGGCCTTTTTGCCTACGGAGAGTTTGTGTTCTCTCGCGACGAAGCAATCGGTGGCGAAGCTCGAAAATCATTCATCGCCGACGCCCAGTTTGCTTGCGTTCGAAAGCAGGCCTCACTCAACCAAGCTATTACCCAGCAGCAAATCCAAACCTATTGCACCTGTTTCGCCGAAAAGATGGCCGACATCACGACGTACAAACAATTGGGTACTGAACTGGCTGCCAAAGCCCTTGCGGACCTGCAGCAAAAGGTTGGAGCAATAAGTAACCTTTGCCGTCAATGACTTCTGAACGGCGCATCGACGTTTCTCGAGAGCATCGGGAGCCTCCGCCAGCGGCACCTTTCCATTCCCCTACCTTTCGGGAGCGCGGCACCCTCCCTCATCCTGAGGCGCGTAGGCCAAAGGCCGGAGCCTCGAAGGACACGCTCCAGCGCTGCTCCTCGCGTCCAACCACCAGTGCACCTGAGGCTCTCTTGGGCGCCGGGCAACGGCGCCTCCCTTGCCTCCTACTCCAGGCAATGGTATTTCAATCCTGCAACCCTTTCGAGAAAGGAGGATCACGCCATGCAGTATTATTTCCGGTTTAATCGCCAGCGTGGTCCCGTCGACGCCCTGCAAATGCGTTTGCAGGGCTGACCCAGAGACCGTTTCCCGACATCTCTTCCTGGTCTGCCCTTCGTGGCCAATGCGGCGCCGTAACCTATGGTTGGCTCCCGCATTCCTGTAAACTTCCCGGGCCCGATAGGCGCAATTCCGTGATGGCTGAACGCCCCGGATCGCGTCCCCGGTCAAGACCAGAGAACGATCATGACCCTCATCAATATCCGCAATCTCGGCGTAACGCTGGGCAATCCGCTGTTTTCAAAACTCAATCTCGTCGTCAATTCAGGCGACCGCATCGGCCTCGTCGCCGCCAACGGACGAGGGAAATCGACCCTGCTTGCCTGCATCACCGGCGCGCTGGAGCCGAGCGCGGGTGAGATCACCAAGGCGCGCGGACTGACCGTCGGCCATGTCGCCCAGAATGTGCCGGCCGCCCTTTTCGACACGCCGTTCTACGATGCAGTGCTGCAGGCGTTGCCGGCGGATCAGGCCGAAAGCGAAAGCTGGCGCGTCGACGTGGTGCTGGAATCGCTCGAGGTGCCGGAGGTCATGCGTCGGCGGCCGCTGAAGCAGTTGAGCGGCGGATGGCAGCGGCTTGCCATGCTTGCCCGCAGCTGGGTCAGCGAACCCGACGTGCTGCTGCTCGACGAACCGACCAACCATCTCGACCTCGAAAAGATCGCCCAGCTGGAGGGTTGGCTGAACGCGCTGCCGCGCGACGTGCCGGTTATCCTCTCCAGCCATGACCGCGCCTTCCTCGATGCGACGACCAACCGGACGCTGTTCCTGCGGCCAGAGCAATCGCCGGTCTTCGCCCTGCCCTATAGCAGGGCGCGCGCCGCCCTCGACGAGGCCGACGCCTCCGAAGCCCGGCGCTACGAGCGCGACATGAAGGCGGCGGAGCAATTGCGCAAGCAGGCGGCCAAGCTCAACAATATCGGCATCAATTCCGGCAGCGATCTGCTCGTCGTTAAGACGAAACAGCTGAAGCAGCGGGCGGAGAAACTGGAGGATGCGGCAAAACCGGCGCATCTGGAACGCACTGCCGGCGCCATCCGGCTTTCCAACCGCGGCACCCATGCCAAGGTGCTGGTGACGCTGGAGGATGCGGCGGTGACGACGCCGGATGGCACGCTGCTCGTCAAGACCGGCCGGCAGTTCATCTGCCAGGGCGACCGGATCGTGCTTCTCGGTCTCAACGGCACCGGCAAATCGCGGCTGGTCTTGATGCTGAAGCAGGCGATCGAAAGACCGGAGACCGCTCGGGATGGCATCAAGACGACGCCGTCGCTGGTTCTCGGCTATGGCGATCAGGCGCTTGCCGACCTTGCCGATACCGACACGCCGATCGGCACGATCATCCGCCGCTTCGATGTCGGCGATCAGCGGGCGCGCGCGCTGCTGGCCGGGGCCGGCATGACGATCGACATGCAGGCAAAACCGATCGGCCAGCTTTCCGGCGGCCAGAAGGCGCGGCTCGGCATGCTGGTGCTCAGGCTGACGGAGCCGAATTTTTATCTGCTCGACGAGCCGACCAATCACCTCGATATCGAGGGACAGGAAGCACTCGAAAGCGAGCTGATGGCGCAGGAGGCGAGCTGCCTGCTGGTTTCGCACGACCGCAGTTTCGTGCGGGCGGTGGGCAACCGGTTCTGGCTAATCGAGAAGAAGCGGCTGGTGGAAGTCGACAGCCCGGAAGGGTTCTTTGCTTCGGTGGCGGGGTGATGGGTGGTGAGGGGGTGCCGTGCAGCCCCCTCATCCGCCATCGCGGCCCGCAACAAATCTCCTTCGGCCCCAAACGGAGGGGACGTGCTCTACGCGAGGTAAATGGGAACCGAGAGGTCCTGGCATATCACCTTCTCCCCGTTTTACGGGGAGAAGGTGCCGGCAGGCGGATGRGGGGCCACGGTTGAAGGCAACTGTCTACCGCTTCGGCGCCACCAGGCAGAAGAAGGCGCCTTGCGGGTCCGTCGCCTGGATGATCCAGCTGCCGCCGGGGACTTCCATCGGGCCGTTGACGACCTTGCCGCCGCCTGAGGTGACGCGTTCGATCGCGGCATCAAGCGCCGGCACGATGAAATAATAGCACCAGAAGGGCATTGGCATGTTGTCCGGCTTGGTCATCATGCCGCCGATCTGCTTGCCGTTGCGGGCGAAGAGGTAGTAGACGCCCATCGGGCCCATGTCCATTTCACTGTCCTTCGTCCAGCCGAACAGCTTGGAATAGAAGGCGACGGCGTCTTTGCCATTGCCGGCATAGAGTTCATGCCAGCCGATATTGCCTGAAGCATCGGGGGCCAGTTCCGGCCAGGCTTTGTCCATCGGCGCCGGCGTCATGATGCAGAGCACCGCGCCATGCGGATCGGCAACGACGGCAAAGCGGCCGACGCCCGGGATGTCGTCCGGCGGACGGCGGACCGATCCGCCATTGGCGGCGAAATCCTTGGCCGCCTGGTCGACGTCGTCGACATCGACATAACCCGTCCAGTTCGGCGGGATGCCGCTGCCCTCGAGTTCGGCCGGAAATTCCATCAGGCCGGCGACGCCGATGCCGTTCGCCTCGAAGATCGTATAGGGCGGCATGCCCTCTACTTTCATTTCGGAAGTCGTCCAGCCGACGACAGAGCTGTAGAATGTCACGGCAGCCGATGTGTCGGGGGTCATCAGCTCGCACCAGATAAACTTTCCATGCGTCTCAGACATCATACTCTCCCTTTGGAGGCGCCGCTTTTCCGATATTTGCGCGCCGTGACTGTCAGATCTTGCGGGTGTAGCGCGCTTCCATGAACTGCTTCCATGAGCCGTCGGCCTGCTTGACACTGGAGATAAAGGTGCGGTGATCGGCGTCGACGAAGGCAATCTGCTCGCGGTAATCGGCAAGCCCTTCGCTATTAAAGTCGGGCCCTGTGGTATAGAGATCCAGAATGTTGCCCGAAGCGTCGAGCTCGCCCTCGTAGACCCACATGTAGTCCATCATGCTGCCGATCCAGCTGCCGACATATTTGCCTTTGGCGGCGTTGTAGCCAAGCGTCAGGATGCTGGTGCCTTGTTTGCCATCCGGCATGCGGCCCGTGCCTTCGGCAACCCACCAGATGCCGTGCAGCGAGCGGACGGTTTCGGTCCAGGGCTCGTCGCCGGACATTTCCGGTGCGGTGACGGTCCATTCGCCGATCAGCCTTTCCAGGAAGGAATGTTCCTTCAGCGCTTCTGCGGTCTTCATCGTCCTTCTCTCCCTTGCGTGATGTTGGCTTTAACTTCAGTGACAGCAGGATGGCGTCTTGGCGGCCTCCTCATATTCGTCGTGGCGACGCACGAAATTCATCGTGCCGTCCTCGTTGCGGCCCTTCGGGGCACGGTCGAGGATCATCAGGGTGCCGATCAGTTCCTCCGGCCCACGGGCATAACTCGAATAGGTATGGAAGACCTCGCCCTTGTCATTGCGGTAGAAAGCGCTCAGCCCCGGCAGTTCGTCATGGGCCTCGGCCGGCTCGATAGCGGTGAAATTGTAGAGGACCTTGTCTTTGGCAAGGTCATCGGGGCTGAAAGAGACGTGATAATCGAAATTGAATTCGCTGCCGAAGGACGAGACCCAGGGGAATTTCCAGCCCATGCGGCTTTTGTAGGCGGCGATCTTGTCAAGCGGGGCGCGCGAGACGGCGACCCAGGTGACGTCGTGATGGTTGAGATGCGGCAGGGCGCCGTCCACGTGATCGCACAGGAAGGAGCAGCCGGGACAGCCGGCATCCCAATCCGGGCCGAGCATGAAATGGTAGATCAGCAGCTGGCTGCGGCCATCGAAGAGATCGGCGAGCGACTTGCTGCCCTCGGGCGTGTCGAAAACATAATCCTTGTCGACCCTCACCCAGGGCAGCGCCAGGCGGGCGGCATTGACGCTGTCGCGCAGCCGCGTCGCCTCTTTTTCCTTCAAGAGCAGGGCACGGCGGGCCTCAAGCCATTGTTCACGGGACACAACCTCATTCTGCATGGGATGCGCCCTCCTCCGGCGCTGCCGGCGAGCCGGCACATCTCCTTCTCCTTGACTAAATACATTGATATCAATAGAAATGAGGCATGTCAAATTCGGTTGAAATTCCTTTCTCTACAACGCTGCTGGTGCGCGATACCTGCCTCTGCCTGCATGCGCAGCGGGCGGCACGGGCGCTCGCCCGGCTGTTCGACGACGCGTTGCGGCCGGCCGGGCTGACCAACGGGCAGTTTTCGCTGATGATGTCGCTGAACCGGCCGGAGCCGCCGCCGATGGGGCCGGTCGCCTCTCTGCTCGCCATGGACCAGACGACACTGACGGCGGCGCTGAAGCCGCTGCAGCGCAAAGGCTGGGTGATGGTGATGGAAAATCCGAAGGACCGACGCCGCCGGCTGCTTGTTCTCACCGCCGAAGGCAAGGCGGTGCTCGCAAGAGCGCTGCCGATCTGGAAAGAGACGCATGCGATGCTTGACGGCAGGTTGCCGGATGGCGGTTCGGCGCGGCTGCGGCAGGAGTTGCTGGCAGTGTCCGGGATGGCGGTTGAGACGCCGCTGCGCCGGCCGCGCCATAGCGGGCGGGCGATGGGCGAATAGGGCGCGGGCTTGCCCCTCATCCGCCTGCCGGCACCTTCTCCCCGCTCGCGGGGCGAAGGGGGCAAGCCGCGACCTCTCCGTTCCCCACCAACCTCTCGCAGGGCACGTCCCCTCTCCCCGTTTTTACGGGGAGAGGGTTAGGGTGAGGGGCTGCGATCGCGGATCGACGGCAACCCATGCGACGAGCACTACGTTGATATCAGCAACAGAAAAGCGACGGCCCCGACCGAAGCCGAAAGCCATCGCCCGCATTTCACTGGACGCGCCCGGATCAGGCGACCGTGACCGGAACTTCGGTCGAGGTGCGCATGGCGTGGCTGTAAGGGCAGACGATGTGGGCAGCGGCGGCGAGCTTCTCGGCGGTTTCACGGTCGAGGCCGGGGATGTCGACCGTCAGGGCCACTTCGATGCCGAAGCCGGTGCCATCCTCGCGCGGGCCGATGCCGACCTTGGCGGAGACCGTCGTTTCCTCTGGAATCTTGACCTTCTGCTGGCCCGCGACAAATTTCAGGGCACCGAGGAAGCAGGCGGAGTAGCCGGCAGCGAAGAGCTGCTCGGGATTGGTGCCGGTTGCGCCGTCGCCGCCGAGTTCCTTCGGAACGGTCAGGGTCACGTCCAGAACGCCGTTTTCGGAAACGGCGCGGCCGGCGCGGCCGCCGGTGGCAGAGGCTTTGGTCGTATAGAGAATAGGCATGACGATCTCCTTTGGTTGACCCTTCGATCGGGTTGGATTTTTATTATCGCACAATTAAATTGTACGCAAGTGAATTTTGCAAATTGCATTTCGACAAGGAAAAGACGACAATCACGGCCTTAAGAGCAGGATGATTTTAGGCCGGCTCGGCCTACGTTAAAGAGTGAGAGCATGATGTCATCCGAAAATCGCTCACACTTTTCGGCATCATGCTCTGGGGATGATGGATATGAAAGCGCAGACGATAAAAACGATGGAGATACCGCAGGAGGAGAAACGGCTGGAAAAGCAGTTGTGCTTCGCGGTCTACGCGACGGCGCACGCCTTCACCCGCGCCTATAAGCCGATCCTGGACAGGGTGGGTCTCACCTATCCGCAATATCTGGTGATGCTGGTGCTGTGGGAACGCGGCGAACTGCCGGTGAAGACGATCGGCGAACAGCTCGATCTCGATTCCGGCACGCTGTCGCCGCTGTTGAAACGGCTGGAGCAAAGCGGACTGATCAAGCGCCTGCGCGACCTGCGCGACGAACGGCAGGTGATCGTGTCGCTGACCCCGAAGGGCGAGGCGATGAAAGGGGAGATCGATACGATCATGACGGCGATCGGCCAAGCTGCCGGCTGCACCCTCGAGGAACTGGCAGCGATGCGCGACATGCTGCATCGGCTGCGGGGCAATCTCGGCCGGGCCGCCACGAGCGGCGACTGACCGCATCCGCCGGGCCAGCCCAAAACGGGTGTGCGCCCGAGGATCAGGGCCGCTTCACAGCCGCCTTGGCCGGCGACCGGCGTTTCTTGGCAGGCGCCGCTTCAGGTGCTGCCTCGGCCTCCTGCTGCAGACGCAGGGCCTTCAGCTTTTCCGTCTTCTTGTCACGGGCCGATGCCTCGGCCGCGATGATGGCGCGCGCCGTGTGATCGGTCGCTTCCGCCTTGTCGCGCGACGAAAGCTTGGCGGGATTGAAGAATTCTCCCTTGGTGGCGGTCATGTGCCCCTTTCTCAGGTGATGACGGCTGATTTAGCCATGGCCCCGTGGCCGAAACCATGGTTCCACGGCTGTTCACGGCGGGGGCCGTGATTCCACGTTGGCCGCGATTCCGCGGCCGGGGATCAGCGGGCGCGGAGAACTTTCTTCGGTGCCGGCAGCAGGCCTTCGCGCTGCAGCTTCTTGCGGGCAAGCTTGCGCTGGCGGCGAATGGCCTCGGCCTTTTCTCGGGCGCGCTTCTCGGACGGCTTTTCAAAAGCGCTGCGCGCCTTCATTTCCCGGAAAAGGCCTTCCCGCTGCATCTTCTTCTTGAGCACGCGGAGCGCCTGATCGACGTTGTTATCCCTGACGAGAACCTGCAAAACGATATCCTTCCTGTCGGCGGCCAAGCCGCGCTGTGATAGTGAAAACGGCTGGACTACTTGCCCGTCCGGATGCTCGAAAACTTCAGCCAAGGCTCGGCGCCGTCGGATTTGGCCGCCGCCTCGGGGGAAAGCCTGGAGGGCGATTCCCCGGTATCGATGTCGGCCTCGGTGATGCGGCGCTCGAAATTCTCCGCATCGAACCGGACGCGATATTGCACATGCCCGTGGTCGTTGGGCAGGATGCTGGCGATCCGGCAGCGCTTATCGGCTTTCGCCGTGCGGGTGAGACCCGATTTCAGCACGATCATATCGCCGATTTGATAGTTTGGCCTGCCCATTTCAGCGTCCCTTCAACTCTTCGGCTGCTCAACCGGTCAATCAGAACGACCGGGAGCCGTTCCGGATGACCAGCGATCAAAGCAAAAAGGCCGGGTTGGCACCCGACCTCTTCCAGTCACTCAGCCATTTCTCTGCCAATAGGTCAACTCGCTGCCAGTACATCCGTGGTCAGCGCGCTGCCAGCATCTGGTCAGCATAGGCGAATGACAAATCATGCGGCCTGAAGGTTGTCGGCCGAATTCTTGCCCGACTTCTTGTCGCGAACGAGATCGTAACGGATCTTCTGGCCTTCAACGAGTTCGCGCATGCCGGCGCGTTCGACCGCTGAAATATGGACAAAAACGTCCGTAGAACCATCATCGGGCTGAATGAAGCCGAAACCCTTGGTGCCATTGAACCACTTGACGACGCCTGAATTCATAACGATCTCCTTTTCAACCGTTTGTGTTTCGCTTGCGGAATGTCCGACAAGCCGTATCGATGTTGAGAGGATATCTGACGGAGCGCTTCAGCGCCTGGACAAAGGTCGCAAGCAATTCGATACGCACGATGTAGGTTATTTAGCGAATTAAGCAATGGTTTTTTGAAAATAAAACTTTCCAAGCGGTGGAAAGCGGAAGCTTTTACCCCTGAACGGCCGTCTGGATCAGGCAAGATCGGGCGACCGGATCTCGGCCGCCCGGATTGACATCACTGCCAGACGACGATCGGCGCCTTCGTCGGAACGCGATCGTAGAGATCGATGATATCCTGATTCATCAGCCGTACGCAGCCGGAGGAGACCGCCTTGCCGATCGAGCGCCAGTCGGGATTGCCGTGCAGGCGGTAGAGCGTGTCTTCGCCATTCGAGAAGATATAGAGCGCGCGGGCGCCGAGCGGGTTCTTCAGGCCCGGCTCCATGCCGCCGTTGTCGATCGAATATTTGACGAGTTCCGGCTGGCGGGCGACCATCTCGTTCGGCGGCTTCCAGCGCGGCCATTTCTGACGCCACTGAATGACGCCCGAGCCCTGCCAGGCGAAACCCTCGCGGCCGATGCCGACACCGTAGCGCATCGCCATGCCGTCACCCTGGACGAGATAGAGGAAACGCGACGGCGTATCGACGACGATGGTGCCGGGCGGCTGGCCGGTTGGGTCGAGAACGCGCTGGCGATAGTAGCGCGGGTCGATCTGCTCATAGGGAACGGCGGGGATGAGAAAGCCGCCATCCTCGACGGGGCCATACATGACGGCAAGCTCGGCCCCGCTCGGCACGCTCGATGCTCCCGGGGACTGGAACAGGCGCATCGGCGAACGGTAGATGATCGTCGTATCGCCCGAAGTGACCGTATTGGCCGAAGAGGCGCAACCGGTGAGCGCGGAGGCTGCGGTCAATGCCGAAAAGGAAAGAAAGCTGCGGCGGGAAAGATGTCTATCGAAGCTCATGACGCGGGACTGATTTCCTCTGATGCGGGAGCCGGACGAAACCGCGCGTGAACGGCGATTCGCCCGATGCCGAGAACAACATCAGAAGATCTATCGGCTTGCGCCAAATAAACCATAGCTTCACGCAGACGTGTCCGGCCTCGATCGGACGATATCAGCGGCGCTGTTGCAGCGCTACATCACAACGATCTCCGCCTTGGCGGGAAGCCGGTCATAGAGATCGACGACGTCCTGGTTCAGCATGCGCACACAGCCCGACGAGGTGGCCTTGCCGATCGACTGCCAGTCGGGGGTGCCGTGGATGCGATAGAGCGTATCCTGCCCGTCCTTGAAGATATACATGGCGCGGGCGCCGAGCGGGTTCTGCAGCCCCGGATTCATGCCGCCGTTTTCGGCCGAAAAGGCGCGAACATCGGGCTGGCGCGAGACCATTTCGACCGGCGGTGTCCAGCGCGGCCATTTCTGCTTCCACTGGATGACGCCGCGGCCCGACCAGGCGTAACCCTCGCGGCCGAGGCCGACGCCGTAGCGCATCGCCTTGCCGTTAGCCTCGACGAAATAGAGGAAATGCGCCTTGGTATCGACGATGACAGTACCGGGGCGCTCGGTCGTCTGGTAATCGACTTCCTGGCGCAGGAACTGCGGCTGCACCCGGCTGACCGGAATCGCCGGCAGGGTGAAATCCTCATCGCGCAGCGCGCCATACATCGCCATGTGCACCGGATTGCTGACCGGCAGGCCGTAGGTCTGGTGGAACTGGGTCTGGTAGAGCTCGCGCGTCTGCGGCACCGGCTGATCGGGAATGGGCCGCACCCGGCGCGGATCGACGCCCGGCGGCTGATAGAAGACCGGCGAGGTTTCCTGGACGAAGCGGGCGGGCGAATCGGCGGCGACATCGGGAATGAGGATGTTGCAGCCGCTCAGCGACGCGACTGCAGTCACGAGCCCGGCAAGCGGGAAGACCCGGAGCAGAAAATTCATGGAACCACCCTTATCAACGATCGGCGAGACAGCGATATCTGGCGCGACGATGGCATCCGCGGCTGGCGCGAGGCTGGCGTTGAGGCGGAAAATCAGGAGACGAGCAGAACACCGTTGCCATAGGCGGCGGCGAGATCACGGATCAGTCGCATCTCCCGCTCAGTCAGTTTGCCTGTATCGACGAAACGCCAGTTGCGTTCATACAACGCGAAGGCCTCGCGGGCAGGCATCGCGCGCAAGGGATCCCGATTCCAGACGAGCGATTTCAGCTCGGGGAAGTCGTTCGGCACGATCACGGTCTCTGCGTTCGTCGTCATGCCAGAAATATAGGCCTAATTGGCCTGCATCTGAAGCAACGGCGCGAAATCAGGCCGCCACCCCATGGAAGAAGCGGATGCTCTGTTCGATCTCGGCCGGCAGCGCCGAGGTGTGGTTGCCGGCGACGGTTTCGGTCTCGATATGGATGCCGGCGGCGCGGGCGCGGCGGGCGAGCAGATCGGCCCGGTCGTTGAAATGGACCTCTTCCGTGCCGTGGACGACACGGACGGGACATTTGAAGCTTTCGGCGTAACAGAGCGCCGAACGCACCTCGAACTCATGCGCATTGCTGTCGTCGAAGCGGATATCCTGGGGATAGCGGTCGAAGAAGCGGAAGGCATTGGGATTGCCGGAAATCGGCGCGGCGGCGCGGAATTTATGCGTGCTCATCGCCGTCAGCATGGTCAGCGTGCCGCCGATGCTGTGGCCGGCGATGAATAGGCGTCCGGAATCGACCCCCGGCAGATGCGCCATGCGCTCGGCGGCGGCGAGAACGTCGTCGACCTCATCGTAGAAGCCGGAGAAATTGCCCATCTGGCCGTTTTCGCCGCGCAGTGACGGCATCATCACGACATAGCCGGCATCCATATAGGGCTTCATCAACTCCCAGTGGCCGATGCCCATGGCGTTGCCGCCGTGCAGAAAGAGCACGGCCGGCTTGGCGGTGCGCTCGCGCTTGTACTTCGACACCCAGGCGGCCAGTTCGAGTTCGCCATAGCCGGAGCGGTAAAAGATCTTCTCGGCGTCGGCAGGCGCGCTCAGCGGTTCGTATTTGTCTGGCGCCGGCCCCTTCTGCAACAGCTTCGTGCGGAAATGGCTGCGCACCTTGGCGTAATCATGCTTGGCAAGGCGCGGCTCGTCCGGGACATCGAAAGCGGCCGCCATGCGCGGCAGGACGAGCGCACCGGCAAGCCCCGCCAGCACGGCGCGGCGTTGGCGGAAAAAGGAATTTCGTTCATGCGAGCTCATAACGCAGCACCCAAATCATTTTCCCGGCACACAAGATTTGCACCGGAAGATCGTTGCCGCCAATACACATCCTGTTGAAATTTTGGGACTGCGTCATTGTTGCGCAGGCGGATTTGAGATTATTCCGGCTTGGCGTCGATCATGGCGATCAGCGTGCGCAGCCGGTCGGCCTCGTAAGGCGGCTTATCGGGGCGAAGGCGGGCGATGCGGGGGAAGCGCATGGCGACACCCGATTTGTGCCGCGTCGAGCGGTTGATGCCCTCGAAGGCCACCTCGACGACGAAGCCGAAATCCTTGTCGGCGCGCACGGCGCGCACCGGCCCGAAGCGCTCGGTGGTGTTGTTGCGCACAAATTTGTCCAGCACTTCGAGCTCGGCATCGGTGAAACCGAAATAGGCCTTGCCGACGGGCACCAGCTGTTCGCCATCCTCGTCGTCGGCCCAGACGCCGAAGGTGAAATCGGAATAGTAGCTCGAGCGCTTGCCATGGCCGCGCTGGGCATACATCAGCACCGCATCGACATTATAGGGATTGCGCTTCCACTTGAACCAGGGACCCTTCATCCGGCCGGCCTGGTAGATGCTGTCGCGGCGTTTGATCATCACGCCCTCGATGACCGGATCCGGCGGGGCGGCGCGGAGGCGGTCGAGCTCGTCCCAGGACGAGAAAGGCACCAGCGGCGAGAGGTCGAAACGGTCGTGGGGGGCGCGATCGATGATCTCGGTCAGACGGTCGCGGCGGTCGGTATAGCTCCGCCCGCGCACATCCTCGTCATCGTCGAAGAGCAGGTCATAGGTGCGGATGAAGGCCGGATAGTCGGCCAGCATCTTCGGCGTCACCGTCTTGCGATTGAGGCGCTGCTGCAGGTCGGAGAAGGTGCGGGTCGGGCTGTTGGAGCGGGCGGTGCCGCCGACCAGCAGCTCGCCGTCGACGACGCCGGAAAAACTGATGGCGTCGACAATATCGGGAAAAGCGCCTGAAATGTCGTCGCCGGAGCGTGAATAGATCTTGCGCCGGTCGCCGGAACGGGAGAGCTGGACACGGATGCCGTCCCATTTCCATTCGGCGGCGTAGTCGGCGGGATCGAGACCGCTCAAGTCCCCCTCCTCCACCGCGTTGGCGAGCATGACGGAATGGAAGATCGCCGGTGTCGCCAGCACCGGTTTTTCGCCACCGTCCGCCAGCCATTCGAACAGCGTCTCATAGGGCGGCTGCAGCCCGTGCCAGAGGGTTTCGATTTCGGTGACGTCCTTGTCGCCGAGATCGGCCAGCGCCTGTTTGGCAAGACGGGCGGAAACACCGATGCGCATGGCGCCGGTCGCCAGCTTGATGAAGGCGAACCGGCCGGACGAATCCAGCTGGTCGAGCAGGTCGCGGACGAAGCTGCGCACTTCGGTGCGGCCGAGCGCATTCATGCCGGCGACGACCTCGCCGAGCCGCGGCTGGGAAAGGGCGGAGCGGTCGATATCCCGCTCATTGTCCCAGACGAGCGAGATGGTTTCGGCGAGATCGCCGACATAGTCGTAGGAATAGCGGAACAGCACCTCGTCCATGCGCTCCAGCACCAGTTCGCGCAGCATGGCGGGCTTGACGTTGCGCACCTCCAGGGTGCCGGCAATGGCGGCAAGGCCATAGCCGCGGTCGGGATCCGGCGTATCGCGGAAATAATCGGTCAGCAGCTTGAGTTTGCCGTTGCGGCTGGGGGTGAGGACGAGGCGGTCGAGGAGGTCGGCGAAGGCTTTCATGAGAGCCTCCCGGTTTGGGGGGAAGGCTCAATGATGGAGTGTCGAGCAGGCGTCGCTTCTACATCCAAAGTGGCGGCAAGGTCGGCACTGGAGGGGTCTTGATACAGGGCGCCGCCCGTCTCCCCACCCTCATTCCTGTGCTTGTCACAGGAATCCAGTGCGCCCAAGTCCTTGGGCGCGAGAAACTCTTGAGCGTTGCATGAGTCATTCACCGCGCCGACGCGCGGTGGCTGGATTCCTGTGACAAGCACAGGAATGAGGGAGTGTGGAGCAGGCGTCGCTGCCACATCCAAAGTGCCGGCGCCGGCAGCAAGGTTGGCTATGGACAGGTATTGATCCAGCACACGGCTCATCTCAATCCGCCTCATCCTCATAGCCCACCAGATGCAGCGGTTTGGCCTTGATGCCCTGCAGTTGGCACCAGCGCACCAGCGCCTCCTCGCGGCCGTGGGTCACCCAGACTTCGGCCGGGTGCAGCTCGCGGATCGTTTCCGTCAGTTCCGGCCAGTCGCAATGATCGGAGATGACCAGCGGCAGTTCGACGCCGAGCTGTTTGGCGCGCTGGCGCACCATCATCCAGCCGGAGGCGAAGGCCGGCAGCGGCTCGTTGAAGCGTCGGGCCCAGCGGTCGGCGAAGGCCGAGGACGGGCCGACGACGACCGCGCCCTTGAACGCGGATCTGTCGCGGCTCTCGATCGTCGCCGGCAGCAGCTCGCCGAGATCGATGCCCTCACCGACATAATAGTCGCAGAGCCTTTCCATGGCTCCATGAATGTAGATCGGCTCGGTGTAACCGGCATCGCGCAGCAGCCTGATGACGCGCTGGGCCTTTCCCAGCGCATAGGCGCCGACCAGATGGGTTCGCTCGGGAAACTGCCGGAGCGAGGCCAGCAGCTTGGCCGTCTCGTCCATCGGATCGGGATGATGGAAGACCGGTAGGCCGAAGGTCGCCTCGGTGATGAAGACATCGCAGGGAACCGGCACATAGGCGGCGCAGGTCGGATCGGGGCGGCGCTTGTAGTCGCCGGAGACGACGATGCGGGTACCGTTCTTTTCGATGGCGATCTGGGCCGAGCCGAGCACATGGCCGGCCGGATGAAAGCTCACCTTGACGCCGTTGACCAGCAGCTCCTCGCCGAAACCGGTACTCTGCTCGCTGGCGCAGAAGCCCTCGCCGTAACGTAGGCGCATGATGTCGAGGGTCTGGCGGGTGGCGAGCACGTTCACATGGCCCGGCCGGGCGTGATCGGAATGACCGTGGGTGACGAGCGCCCGTTCCACCGGCCGCACAGGATCGACATAGAAGCCGCCTTCCGGGCAATAGAGCCCTTCCGGGGCGGGATAAAGCAGTGCATCAGGTCTCATACAGCAAGAGATAGCGGCAAATGGGCGCGAGGCCAGAGGGAGCCATTCAAGACGGGAGCCCGTCGAGGAAGGACAACACTGCGGCGTTGAACTCGACCGGCCGCTGCAGCGGCGCAAAATGGCTGACGCCCTTGAGAGTGATCATCCGAGCGTCCGGAATGCTGCGGGCGAGATATTCGGCATGTTCCGGTTTGATGAACTCGTCATGTTCGCCGAGCACGATCGCAACCGGCACGCGGATGCGGCCGAGATCTTCGGCCCGATAATTCGGCTCCGTCCGCATCATCAGGCTGACCGCCTCGACGAAGCCATTGAAATCGTCCGGCGTGGCGGACAATGCCGCATAATCCTTGGCGTGGCGACTGAAGCATCGGTCGACGACCGGGGTCGCAACGAATTCCAGCGTGCCGCTCGGATCCATGTTGCAGGCGAAGAAGAAGACGCCCGCGACACGTGACGGCGCCGTCGCGGCGAGAATCAGCGCGATGCAGGCGCCATCGCTCCAGCCGACAAAGGCCGCTTTCTCAAGAGAGAGCTCGTCCATGACATCAAGCACGTCTGCAGCCATCAGCTCATAGGTATAGGGACGTGCATCGCGGCTGCTGCGGCCATGGCCGCGGCTGTCGATCAGCACGACGCGGCGGCCGCTTTGGAGCAGCGCCGGGACCTGATAGCCCCAGTTGCCGCTATGGCCGAGGCCGCCATGCAGCAGGATGACGGCAGGCCCGGCGCCGTAGCTCGCATACCAGATGCGGGCGCCGGCGCGTCCGACATGACCTTCGACAGAAGCCGGTGGCAAGGGCGCGGCGCCATGGGCTTCGAAACGGATGAGTTCGTCGTCCTGTTGTTCCATTGTGATGCCAATCCTCTCCTGAGATAACCGCGCATAGAAAAGCCGGAAAACAGCCCAAGAACAACCAGAATCGCTTTCTAGCTGTTGTCTTCTTCGATGCAATCAGGGGGAGCAATATGGGCAGGAAGCTTTTCTATGGCGCGGTCGCGGTCGCGCTCGCCGCGGCCGGCATCTATCTCAACAATAGCAGCCTGCTTGCCGCGCATCGGCCGGGAAAGCCGGTGCTGCTCGCCCATCGCGGCATCGCCCAGCGGTTCGACGAGACCGATCTGAAGAACGACACCTGCACGGCGAGCCGCATGCTGCCGCCGAAACATGATTACCTCGAGAATACCATCCGTTCGATGCAGGCCGGCTTTGCGGCCGGCGCCGATATTGTCGAGATCGACGTGCATCCGACCACGGACGGCGCATTCGCGGTCTTTCACGACTGGACGCTCGACTGCCGCACCGACGGCCACGGCGTCACCCGCGAGCATTCGATGGCGGAAATGCGAAAGCTCGACATCGGCTACGGCTATACCGCCGATGGCGGCAAGACCTTTCCCTTCCGCGGCCGCGGCATCGGCATGATGCCGACGCTGGCGCAAGTCCTTTCGACCTTTCCGGATCGGCGCTTCCTGATCAACGTCAAGAGCCGCGATCCTTCCGAGGGCGAAAAGCTCGCCGCCGTGCTCAACGGGCTTCCCACCGAGCGGCGGGCAGAGATCATCGTCTATGGCGGCGACGAGCCGATCGATGTCCTGCGCCGGCTGGTGCCCGAGATCAAGACCGCCTCGCGCAAGAGCCTGAAGAGCTGCCTCTTCGGCTACATCGGCTATGGCTGGACCGGAGTGCTGCCGGATGCCTGCTAACACGCGATGATGCTGGTGCCGATCAACATCGCGCCATGGCTCTGGGGCTGGCCGGACCGTTTCCTCAACCGGATGCACGATGCCGGAACCGAGGTCTTCGTGCTCGGCCCCTATCGCGGCGGCGATTTTTCGACCGGCATCGACGACGCCGCGCACTTGGCGCGGCTGCCGGAGAACTATGCGGCGGGTATATGGACGAACGAGATCGAGGCGATCGGCAAACATTTCAGGTAAAGCTCAGAGATCCCGCGCCCGTAGCAATGCCGGGATTTCCCCTGGGGAAACCGGCTTGGAGAAACGGTAGCCCTGCGCCTCCTCGCAGCGCGCGTGACGCAGGAAATCCATCTGGGCGTCGGTTTCCACACCTTCAGCGAGAACCGAAAGCTTGAGCGTCTGCGCCAGCGAAATCACCGCCGAGGCGATGGCGACGGCGGTTTTGTCGCCCGGCAGGGCCTCGACCAGCGAACGGTCCATCTTCAGCCGATCGAAGGGGAAGGTCTTCAGCGCCGCGAGACTGGAATAGCCGGAGCCGAAATCGTCGATCGACAGGCGCACACCGAGCGCCCGCAGCGATTCCATCATGGCGAGCGCACGTTCGGCATCCTGCATCACCACGCTTTCGGTGACTTCCAGCTCCAGCCAGCGCGACTGCAGGCGATGGCGCTCCAGCGCCTCGGCGACATGACTTGCGAAATCCGGATCGGCGAACTGCTTGGCCGAGACGTTGACGGCGATGGTCAGCGGCGCCAAGCCCATATCCTGCCAGTGGCGCGCCTGGCGGCAGGCCTCGTTCAGCACCCAGAGACCGAGGGGAACGATCAGGCCGGTCTCTTCGGCAAGCGGGATGAAACTGACCGGCGGCACCCTGCCCTTGGCCGGATGGTTCCAGCGCACCAGCGCCTCGATGCCGGTGATGCGGCCGGTGGCGACATCGACCTGCGGCTGGTATTGCAGGAGCAGCTGGTCGCCGGTGATCGCCTGGTGCAGTTCCTCCTGCTCGCCGATCGGCATTCCCACCGGCGTGCCGCCGCCATCGTGATGCTGCAAGGTGTTACGGCCGAGTTCCTTGGCGCGGTACATGGCGCGGTCGGCATTGGCGAGAAGCTCTTCCGAGGTCGCGCCGTCGAAAGGGAAGGCGGCGATGCCGATGCTCGAAGTGACGGTGATCTCGCCGCCATCGAAGGGGATCGGCCGGTTGATCGCCTTCTGCAGCTCGCGCAGGCGACGCGTGATGCCGGCATCGTGGCTCGACTGATGAACGAGCACCACGAGGAATTCGTCGCCGCCGAGACGCACCACCATATCGGATGCCCTGACACTGTTGGCCATACGGGCCGCGGTTTCCTTCAGCACTTCGTCGCCGGCGGCGTGGCCGCGGCCGTCGTTGATGTCCTTGAAATTATCGAGATCGATATAGGCGACGGTGACCTTGCGGGTGTTGCGCCGGGCCTGGTCGAGGATATTGGCCAGCCGCTCCTTGAGGAAGGCGCGGTTCGGCAGGCCGGTCAAATCATCATGATGGGCCATGAAATGGATGCGGTCATCGACACGCTTGCGCTCGATGGCAATGCCGGCGATGTGGGTGGCGAGCGCCACCAGCTTCATCTCGTGCTCCGTCGGACGGCGGACTTCCCTGGAATAGAGGGCGAAGGTGCCGAGCACATTGTTCTGCGAGGTGGCGATCGGCGTCGACCAGCAGGAGCGGAAACCAAAGGGCGCGACCAGCGCGCGAAAATCCTCCCAGAGCGGATCGCTCATCACATCCTCGACGATCACGGTCTGGCCGCGCCAGGCGGCGGTGCCGCAGGAGCCGACCTTGGGACCGATGGTGACGCCGTCGATCAGGCGGCTATAGCCGCCGGGCAGATTGGGGGCGGCGCCGTGATAGAGCCTGGTACCCTCGCCGTTCAGCAGCAGCACCGATCCGTCGATGCCGGTCAGTTGCGCCTCGATCATCAGCACCAGCGCCTCGAGGATCATCGGCAGCGGCTCGTTGCGGGCGATCATTTCCAGCAGGTTCGCCTGCTCGCGGTGGAGATCCTCCTGGCGCTTGCGTTCGGTGATATCGCGGGAAACGCCGATCAGGCCGACAATCTCGCCGCGATCGTTGCGCAGCGGGATCTTCGAGGTCAGCCGGCATATCGGCCTTTTGCCGCCGGGCAGGACGTAGCTTTCCTCCATGTCGATGCAGGCTTGCCCCGTCGCCATGATCTGCTGCTCGATATCGAAATGGCGCCGTGCCGTCTCGAAATCAAACAGGTCGAAATCACGCTTTCCGGTGATCAGGTCGGCGCTCTCCAGGCCGAGGCTGCTGGCAGTGACGGCGTTGGCGAAGACGAAGCGGCTGTCGCGATCCTTGACGTAGAGGAAATCCGGAAGCTCGTGGACGATCGCCTTCAGGCGCAGGTTCTCGATGCCGTCGGAAAGATGATGGGCGGTCGAGGCCATCATCGCTTCCGTCGCGGCGACGATGCGCCGCGTTTCGGCCGACAGGGCATCGGTCGATTCCCATCGCCTGGCACTCGGTTCCTGCATGCCGCCATTCTCCCCGGCGGGCCGAAGGCCCGCATCCCGCATAATCACCCCGTAAATTTCCCTCTAAAGTAGTCCCCATTCCCTTCGGCTTGCTTAAATGAAAGGGTGAACAAGAGGACAAAATCCGCGGCGATATCCTGCCCTTATCAGAGGCCACAACCGCAATTTCGGTCGCCTGTGCCAGAAAGGGACAGGTCCGTCTGGCATGTTTCGTGCTACAGGCGCCTTATGACTGGAGAATCCGGAATGCCTTCACGCCGCGACATGCTGTTCTTTCTCGCCGCCGCGGCGGTTGCGGGAGGTACACTGCCGCGCGCATCGGCCGCGACGCTTCCGGCCGCCGGACAGCCCGATCTGCGCGGCGCGATCGACGCGGTGGAATATCGCGCCATTCCCGAAAGCGGCGACCGCAAGACCCGCAACCTGCAGCAGATGGTCGAACAGGCGGCGGCCGAGAATGTGCCGGTCTTCCTGCCGCCCGGCACCTACCGGATCTCCAATCTCAACCTGCCCGACAATACGCGCCTTACCGGCGTGCCCGGCGCCTCGCGGCTCGTCTATACCGGCGAAGGCCACCTGTTGGCGGCGGCAAATGTGCGGCGCATCGAGCTTTCCAACCTCGTCATCGACGGCGGCAATCGCTGGCTCGGCGACTATGCCGGCGGACTCGTCCAATTTACCGGCGTCGACGAGGTGCTGATCGACAATTGCGAGATCGGCGGCAGCCGCAAACACGGGCTGCAGCTGGAACGCTGCGGCGGGCGGATCGAGCGCAGCCGCATTTCGGGGGCGGCCGAGGCCGGGCTTTATGCGGTCGATTCCGCCAATCTTTCGATCACCGGAAATACGATCGCCGATTGCGGCAATGGCGGCATCCTGGTGCACCGCTGGAACAAGGCGGAGGACGGCACGCTTGTCTCAGGCAACCGCATCTCCAACATCCGCGCCAATGACGGCGGCACCGGCCAGAACGGCAACGGCATCAACATCTTCCGAGCCGACGGCGTGATGGTGGTGAACAATCACATTTCCGACTGCGCCTTTACCGCGATCCGCGCCAATTCGGCCTCTGATATTCAGATCAGCAACAACCAGTGCCGGCGATCCGGCGAGACGGCGATCTATGTCGAATTCGCCTTCGAGGGCGCTGTCGTTTCCGCCAACATGATCGACGGGGCGGCGAACGGCATCTCGATCGCCAATTTCGACGAGGGCGGCAGGCTGGCAAGCGTCACCGGCAATGTCGTGCGCAATCTGACGCTGCGCGGTCCATACAAGCACGAGGTCGGCTTCGGCATCGGCATTGCGGCGGAGGCCGATACGCTGATCTCGGGCAATGTGATCGAGGGCGCGCCGCGCTGGGGCATGCAGATCGGCTGGGGTTCCTATCTGCGCAATGTCGTCGTCAGCGGCAATGTGGTGCGCAAGGCGCCGGTGGGATGCGCCGTCTCGGTCGCCGATGGCGCCGGCACCGCCATCATCACCGACAACGTCTTTCAGGATACCACGGAAGGTGCGGTTTTAGGCTTCCAATGGGAGAAGAAAGTGTCGGCCGAGATGGCTGGCGGCGGCACGTCCTACAAGCAGCTGACGGTCGAGCGAAACCGCATCTCCTGAAGAGCATCAAAAGCTTTCATCATCTCATCAGCGGCAAGGACTTTCCCGCAGCCGCTGCGGCCTCTACCCTTCCGGACAGTAACATCGAGGGGACAAGGTCATGCTGACAATCTACGGAGTCTATCGATCGCGGGCGTCGCGCGTCTACTGGATGGCGGAGGAGCTCGGGCTCGAATTCCGCTCGGTGCCGGTGCTGCAGGCCAGGCGGCTGGCGGAACCTTTGTCCGGGAGCGCGCCGCTCAACACGCACTCGCCCGATTTCGCTGCCGTCAATCCGATGGCGCAGATCCCCAGCATCAGGGACGGCGAACTCGTGATGCACGAATCGCTGGCAATCAATCTCTACCTGACCCGCAAACATGGCGGGCCGCTTGCCGGACAAACCGTCGAAGAAGACGGATTGCTGACGATGTGGACAGTCTGGGCCGCCTCGCAGGTCGAGCCGCATTCGGTCAGGATCGTACTGACCTATGATAACCGCCTCGAAAACAGCGAAGAGGGCAAGGAGACGATCGCCGCCGCCTGCCAGGCGCTGCGCCGACCGCTGGCCGCTCTCGAAAGCCAGCTTGCCGGCCGGCAGTGGATCGTCGGCGACCGCTTCACCGTCGCCGATCTCAACATTGCCGAGGTGCTGCGCTACGCCCAGAGCGAGGAAGCGCTGTTCGATGCGCATCCCAACGTCAAGGCCTGGATCGGACGCTGCCAGTCCCGCGCCGCCTACAAGAGAATGCAGGAGACGCGCGGCAAAGAGCCGATCGAGGTCTGAGTTACCGGAACAGCGCGAGCGTGCCGGCCATTTCCTCGCGGATCCAGGCCTTGAAATCCTTGACCTTCTTCGGCTCGCGCGTGCCTTCGGCGGTGACGAAATAATGGCCGAAGCCGGTGCGCGCCCGAATGCCGAAGGGCGCCGCCAGCCGGCCTTCGGCGAGCGCAAAGGCGGCAAGGGTCTGCCAGGCGAGCATGACGCCCTGGCCGGCAATCGCCGCATCGAGGCAAAGCGAGGCGTCGTTGAAGACGTGGCGTGTCGCAGGTGTCGCGCCTGACAGCCCCGCCTCGCGCATCCAGACCTCCCAGCCGAACATGGCGCGGCCGTCGACGACTGCAGGCAGCGTCAGGATATCGGCAGGCTCCTTCAACTGCGCCGCCATCTCCGGCGAGCAGACGGGGAAGACCTCCTGCTCCAAGAGCAGTTCGGCCTTCACGTCAGGCCATTTGCCGGTGCCGACGCGGATGCCGATATCGACGTCGCAGATGGCGGGATTGACGAGATTGGTCGTCGCATCAAGCCGCAGCTTGATCTCGGGGTGGCGCTCGGCGAAACGGTCGAGCCGGCAGACGAGCCAGCGGGCGGCAAAAACCGGCGCCACCGAGATGGTCAGGATCGTGTCGTCCTTGCGCCCTGCGATCGACACGGCGGCCAAAAGACGGGCAAAACCCTCATCGAGCGCCAAGAGAACCGGCCGGCTTGCTTCGGTCGGGATCATTCCGCGGGCGGTGCGCTCGAAGATCATCAGGCCAAGCTGCGCCTCGGCCTTGATCACCTGCTGGCTGACGGCGCCGACCGAGACGCCGAGCTCGTCGGCGGCGGCCTGCAGCGAGCCGAGACGACCGACGGCTTCGAGCGCCCTGAGGCCGTTGAGATGGACGGAATTCAGGTTCTTCATATAGTTTTTCTATAGCAGAGCTGCCGTAATCTCAATTGAAAATCCGCTTGGTGAAGCAGACATTGCAGCCTGTAGTCACGATCCCACACTGCTGGAGAAAGCGAGGCATGCCATGTCGTTGCTGAAGTTTTTCTTGAAGCCTGCCCGTGCCATGGGTGACGCGGACACAGCCCTTGCCTGGAGGGACGATCCGCTGCGGCATCCCGAAGTCGAGCGCATGTCGATGCGCGAGCTTGCCGATCTGCCGCTCGGAACCGACATCGGCCTTGCCGCCGAGGCCAAACCGCCGCTGGCGAAATGCGCGTAACGGTGCGCGCCGTTTCAGCCGGCCTTAAAGCGCGTCGCATCACTCGTTGACGCGACGCGTTCTCTGGGCGACTTGCCTCAGTCGATCGATGCCTGCCAGCAAATCAACGGACCGTCTTCCGGATCGATACGCTCCCCCGTTTGGACGAAGCCGTTGCGCTCAAGGACACGTTGTGAGGCGATGTTTTCCACGCCGGTATCGGCCGAAACAAGCGTCACGCGCGGATCCTTCCGCGCCCATGCGAGCAGTTCTGCGATAGCGCCGGTGACGTACCCACGCCGCTCGCGGCTCGGCGCCACGCCATAGCCGACATGGATTGCGCCGTTCTCCGGCACACGGATGATGGAGCACAGTCCAACGATTTCGCCCTCCTCGACCATCATCCAGGCGGACGGGGCAAACGCCGCGCCGACCTCGGCTGCAATCCTCGCCAGCATCTCCAGCACCTCAGGCGGCGCGATGGCACTATCGGGAACCAGCCGCAGATTTTGCGGGGCGAAGCCTTTCAGCAAGATGGCGAAATCATCGGCAGTCAGTTCGACGATCATGTTTTTCTCGGGGGTTCGGTATGTGTCGGCTTTGGCGAATGAGGGTGTTTGCGGGCCGGTCGTAGAAAAACCGTACTTGGCACTTGCATTCGCGCGACGTCACGTCAACCCAGCGTCGCGAACCTACCCATTTGAGCAAAGAGATATTCAATGTCAGCAATTCGCAAGATCCTATTCGGACTCATCGCAATTTTAACGGTCGCGGTTGTCGTCGGTGCCGGCTGGCTCTGGCAGGTCGCTGGTGCTTACGGTTTCAACACTGTCTTGCGGCGCGGCGGGACCTATTGGACCACGATGAAACCTGACGACGAGCGCCTTTCCGCCTCCATGCGATTGGCATTGAACACGGTGATCCCAGCGGTTCAGCCCGGGCCGCTGACCTGGCAGGAGCCGGAGCCGGGTTTCGAGGTGGCGGAACTGCCGGTTCTTGCCGATGGCCGCGAAGTCGACCGCATTTTTCTCAGCAGAATTGACCCGGCCCGCTTTCGCTTCGTCACCCGCAATGCCGCTGCCGGCGATACCGGCATCGACGAATGGGAAAAGGCTTTGCCCAACGCGGTGCTCATCGTCAACGGCAGCTATTTCGACAAACATGGCAGGCCCGACACGCCATTCATCAGCGAGGGCGTTGCGATGGGTCCCCAGCAATATGATGCCAAGGCCGGCGCCTTCGTTGCCGATCGAGACGCTGCCGACATCCGTGATCTCAGCCGTCAAGATTGGCAGACAGCCTTCGCCGGCGCGTCGAACGCCATGGTCTCCTATCCCCTGCTCATCGGCGATGACGGGCAGACCCATGTGAACGTGAAAAGCCGCTGGCTCGCCAACCGTACCTTTGTCGCCAAGGACGATCGGGGGCATATCGTCATCGGCACGACAAAGGAAGCGTTCTTTTCCCTCGACCGGCTGGCAGAATTTCTCAAGACCTCGCCGCTCAATCTCAAGGTCGCGCTCAATCTTGACGGCGGTCCCGTCGCCTGCCGGAGCGTTCGGCTGAATGGCTATCGGCAAAAATTCTACGCAAGGTGGGAGTCTCAGGCGGACGGCAACAACGTAAGCCTGCTCCGCTGGCCGATTTCCGAGGCCAACTGGGCCATGCCGATGGTGCTGACGGTCGAGCGGAAGTGAGTGGGCCTCGTGACATCCGCGGCAACGAAGCCGCGCTGCATGCCGTGCTGCATATTATCGCAAGCATCAATGTCGGAATCGCGTTTCGCCAGCCGTCTTCAAGCCATGGCATAAATCCCTGGATCGGGCATCGATCCAAGGATAAAATTACATGGAGGAAGCGATGACGATTACCATTACCGCCTTTGAACGCTCGCCCGATCGCGGCCGGGGCCTGGCGCGCGACATGCGCGTTCGCTGGGCGCTCGAAGAAGCGGGCCTGCCTTACGATGTTCGTCTCGTTTCATTCAAGACGATGAAGGAGCCCGCGCATCTCACACTTCATCCTTTCGGGCAGATTCCGACCTATGAAGACGGCGATCTTACTCTGTTCGAGTCCGGCGCGATCGTGTTCCACATCGCCGAGCGCCATGCGGGCCTGCTGCCTGCGGATGCGAATGCCCGGGCACGCGCTGTCGCGTGGATGTTTGCGGCGCTGAACACGGTGGAGCCGCCGATCTTCGAGCGCAGCCTCGCCACCATCCTCGAGCGCGACGAACCCTGGTACGAGCAGCGCCTGCGGCGCCTCGAGGACAGCATCCGCAAACGTCTGGACAGCCTTTCCGCTCGCCTTGGCGATGCCGACTGGCTCGACGGCGCGTTCAGCGCCGGCGACTTGCTGATGGTAACGGTGCTGCTCAGGGCGCAAGCATCGGGACTATTGGAGGAATATCCGAACCTTGCCGCCTATGTCGCCCGCGGCGAGGCGCGGCCGGCCTACAAACGGGCTTTCGCCGCGCAGCTGGCGGTGTTCACCGCCGCATCGACGTCGGCATGAACTCCCGCAACTGCTACGGCCGCGTCTTACTGCCAGCCTATCAGCCCCGATCATAGGCCAGCGCCCGCTTGACGGCGGGGCGCTGCAGCATGCGGGCGTGGTGGTCGCTGACTTTTGCGAAACGGGCGGGATCGACGCCGTCAGACGGCAGCCAGTCGGTCATGACGAAGAGATAGGGATCGGCGAGCGAATAGGTCTCCCCCATCACCCACGGGCCCTTGAACATCGTCTCTTCGATCAGGGTGAAACAATCGGCCATGTTTTGCGGCACCTTCGCCTTCATCGCTTCGATCGCCGCCGGATCGTCGGACCAACGGGAACCACGCGGACGATGGGCATGGTTCACATGGACGGTCGAGCAGAGATAGCTGCTGAAGGACTGCAGCCGCGCCATTTCGAAGGCATCGCCGATCGGCGCGAGTGTGGCGGCCGGCGCGCTTTCCGCGATAAAGCCGAGGATCGCCGGCGTTTCCGTCAGCACGCCGCGATCGGTGACAAGTGCGGGCACTCGGCCCTTCGGATTGATCTGCAGGTAGTCCGGCGAGCGCTGCTCGCCTTTGGCGAAGCTGAGCTTCCTCGTTTCGAAGGCGAGGCCTGATTCCTCAAGGGCAATCAGGCTTGCGAGCGCGCAGGTGCCCGGCGCGTAGTACAATGTCAGCATAGTGGTCCACTCCCTTTCGGCACGTGATATAGCGCAGGGATGGGTGCGCCGGAACTGAGGAGATTGGCTTTTGCTTAGCCTCTCAGCGGCCAGACAATGATCGGCGTGCCGTGCGGCCGCCCCTCATCCGGCTGCCGCCACCTTCTCCCCGTAAACGGGGCGAAGGGGATATGCCGCGGCCTCTCCGTCCCTCATCAACGTCTCGCGGGGCACGTCCCCTCGCCCCGTTTACGGGGAGAGGGTTAGGGTGAGGGGCAGCTTATGGGTACAGACCGGGCTGATACCTGACAGAATGAACCGGGTTGATGGTATGAGGCCTAGGAGTCGTGGACTCTTGGGATTCCCAAAGGTGAGCAAATCAGATTCAAGACTGTCTTTTGGAGGCAGTCATGGGTGTTTTAGATCGTCTCAT
>NZ_MAWZ01000021.1:0-61158 GCF_001854685.1 Rhizobium sp. RSm-3
CACTATTATTCGCGCCCACCAGCACGCCTCCGGCGCAAAAAAGGGGCTGAAGATCAGGCCCTTGGCCGTTCCCGCGGCGGCTTGAGCACCAAAATCCATATGGCCGTGCGTGGCCTTGGATGTCCCGTTCGTTTCATTCTGACCGCCGGTCAGAAAGGCGATGCACCGCAAGCCGATCTCCTGATCGAAGACCTACCAGCCGAGGTCGTCATGGCCGATACGGCCTACGACAGCGACCGGCTACGCAAACTCATTGCCGACAAGGGCGCGCAAGCGGTCATCCCGAACAACCCCTCGCGTGCCAAGAAGTATCCGCTCGACAAGCAACTTTATGCTCAGCGCTATCTCGTCGAATGCTGCTTCTCGAAGCTCAAGCAGTTTCGACGCATCGCCACACGATATGAGAAAACCGTTCGAAACTACAAAGCCATGATCGCTCTGGCCGCAACAATCCTATGGCTCAGATAAGTGTCCACAGCTCCTAAAGCGTGTCGCATCAAATTTGATTCATGCCACGCGCTTTAGCTCATTGTTTTGATGCATGTCGTTATCCCGGAACCGCGGCACACTTCCGGGCGACATGCATTAAAAACCAAACGCCGCGGAATTTTGCTCCGCGGCGTCAGGACGATTATCGGTTCACCACAACCTGTCAGGCGTTTGTCGATTCCTGATAGAGATTGGTGCCGATGCCGGTATAGGTAAAGCCGTGTTTGCGGACCTCGTCGCTGCGGTAAATATTGCGCAGGTCGACCAGGACCGGGGCGCGCATCGACTGCTTCAGGCGATTGAAATCGAGCGCGCGGAACTGGTTCCATTCGGTGACGATGACAAGCGCATCCGCACCAGCGGCCGCTTCATAGGGACCGCTCGCATATTCGATATTCTCGATCACCTTGCGGGCATTCTCCATGCCCTCGGGATCGTAGCCGACCACCAGGGCGCCGGCGTCCTGCAGGGTCTGGATGACCGCAATCGCCGGGCTGTCGCGCATGTCGTCGGTGTTCGGCTTGAACGTCAGGCCGAGAATCGCGATCTTCTTGCCACGAATGTCGCCGCCGACGGCCGAGATGACTTTACGTCCCATCGCCCGCTTGCGGTTGTCGTTGATCGAGATCGTCGTCTCGATAAGCCGAATCGGCGCGTCGTAATCCTGCGCCGTCTTGGCGAGGGCAAGCGTATCCTTGGGGAAGCACGAACCGCCGTAACCCGGACCGGCATGCAGGAACTTGGCGCCGATACGGCCATCGAGACCGATGCCGCGCGAAACGTCCTGGACGTTTGCATCAACCCGTTCGCAAAGATCGGCGATCTCGTTGATGAAGGTGATCTTCATCGCGAGGAATGCATTGGCAGCATATTTGATCAATTCCGAGGTGCGGCGGGTGGTGAAGACCAAGGGGGCCTGGTTGAGGTAAAGCGGGCGGTAGACCTCGGTCATGGCTTCGCGTGCCCGGTCGTCATTCAGGCCGACGACGATACGGTCGGGACGCTTGAAATCTTCGATCGCCGCGCCTTCGCGCAGGAACTCCGGATTGGAAACGACGGCGACATCCGCCGCAGGATTGGTTTCACGCATGATGCGCTCGACTTCGTCGCCGGTGCCGACCGGCACCGTCGACTTGGTGACGATCACGGTGAAGCCTTCCACATAGGTGGCAATCTCGCGCGCCGCGGCGTAGACATAGGAGAGATCCGCGTGGCCGTCGCCGCGCCGGGACGGGGTGCCGACCGCAATGAACACGACGTCGGCGCTACGGACGCTTTCGCCGACATCCGTCGAAAACGACAACCGGCCGGTGCTGGTATTTTCGGCGACCAATTGTTCCAGACCCGGCTCGTAGATCGGAATGCGGCCTTCGCGAAGGGCTTCGATCTTGCTCAGGTCCTTGTCTACGCAGATGACGTCATGGCCGAAATCCGCAAAGCAAACGCCTGAAACGAGGCCGACATAGCCTGATCCAATCATCGTGATGCGCATAATTCCCTCAAATCATTAGAGTAGGACATCATGCTGCGTCGCAGCATGGCGTCCGTCATACTTAATCTGGGCGAAAAGACAATATCGAAGATCGCTTGATACCCATACCGGAAATCGAACTTGGGGCGCCGCAACTCTCTGACGGCGGCCCTGTCGATAGCAAAAACATAGGTTTGTGTGAGCGATATGACAAGTCGAGCCGTTCGTCAGAGCGGCTCGACCTGGATTTCTAAAGCGGTGCGTTCAGCTTATTTTGCGGCGCCCGCTGTCACAGCCGGTACCAGACATAGGGGTCTGTTCCCGATTGAATCTTGTCCCAGCGCAGATCGGTATCCCGCCAATTCTTGATGCTGCTTAGCCTGTTGTCGAGCACGAGGTCGCCCTTATCGGTCCTGACCACCAGGACGGCATGCCCTTCACCGGAGGGTGTATAGGCGGTCGCAATCCGCAAAGCGCGCGACGACCAGCCCATCGCGATCAGCCGGCTGCGCTTGGTGAGCGCGAAATCTTCGCAGTCGCCGCTGCGCACATTCACCTTCCAGACGTCGCCGTTCAATTCGTTGCGGGAATCGTTCCGGCCGATCATCGTACGATTGACGGTGCCGTTCACGTTTTTCAGCTGCTGCATTTGCTCGTCGGTGAGCGCGACGACCGAGAGACCGTTGTTGTCGCGGCATTCGGCCGGGTTCTGGGCGCAGAACAATACCTGCGCGAAGGGCGGAATGATCGTGCCTTTTTCAGAGATATAGCTGACCGCCGACCTGCCGTTCAGGCCGCGGGCGAAACCTGCGGGACCGGCGGCAAATGCCGAGCAGGCATTCCCTGCTGTAAAGGCCAGCGCCAGAAGTGTAACGAATGTCTTCTTCATCTGTTAAATCCCCGTTCAGGGCAACTGATTGAGATCAGGCTTGCCTTTTTTCTCAGTCAATGGCATGGCGATCTAGTGATCCGCCAAGTATTGGCTGCAGAACGTCTGTCCCGTTCCTGCTGCTTGACGGAGCATAGCCGGGGGCTTGTCTCGATTGGCTTAAGTCTTTCGCGACAATTTTAAACGATGTGAAATTCTGTTGCACTTTAACACGCAAGCCTTTGATATGCAACTTATGTTAGTACGTGCATATTAACCGCTCGGGTTGTAATTCTGCCGTTGCCGCTCGCCGGCGAAGAGATCGAATGTTATCCAACCTCATCAACAGGCAGGTTTTGCGAGAGGCCCTTCTCTTCGCCTTTATCGGCCTCGTTATACTGACGCTCATTCCGTTCGGAAGCGTCACGCCCTTTCCCTTCGCCTTTGCTGCGATCGGAATGTTTACCCTTGGCGCCATTTCGGCACTGCTGTTCGGAGAGCCGAGACAAAGCAGGCGGGTTTTCGGTATCGCCCTGTTGATGCTTGTCGTGGTGACGGGCTGGACGTTCATCCAGACCATTGAACTGCCGTCCAACTGGCTGGCAAACCCGGCCTGGAGTGCTGCGCGTGACCTGGCAGGTGTCGATTACGCGGCAATCTCGGTCGAGCCGGCCGACACGCTGGCGTCGATCCTCTCCGTGGCACTGCCCTTCGTTACGTTCCTGACCGGGCTTCTCTTATGCGATACCGATCAGCGTGCGAGGAAAGTGTTGGCCTTCCTCGGGCTGTCGGCGGGTATCATCGCTGTGTTCGGTCTGCTGCAGTTTTCACTGTTTCCCAGCATCTTGATCGTCGTGGAGAAGCACGCCTACCTCGACAGCCTGACCGGAGTCTTCGTCAATCGCAATACCGCGGCGACCTTCCTCGGGCTTGGAACGCTGCTGATGCTGACCCTGGTCAGAGACATCGTCCGTTCCTATTCGAAGCATCCGCCCGGCGAGCCGGGCCGAAACACTCTTCTGTTGAAGTCGTGGATGTATATCCTGCTCTTGTGCGCATGCTTCACCGCGCTGATGCTGACCCGCTCACGCGCCGGCATATTCGCGACCTTTATTGCCGCTCTCATTTATTTCCCGTGGCTGGTCATGAATTGGAGCGGCTCGCGGCGCTATCTGAAACCGGCGCCGGGATGGCGTTCGATGCTGAAACTCCTCTCGGCGATCGTTTTCGTCGTCGTGCTGCTGACGGTGTTTGCAGGTCAGGCGATTTTGCGCGCACAAGAGCGGCGGCTCGAGGATGATGATCGGTTCTGCATCCTGCCGGGCATTTGGCGTGCCATTTCGGATCATTGGTTGACCGGGACCGGCCTCGGAACCTTCCGGACCGTATTTCCTGCCTATCGCGATCCTGCCTGTGGAATTTTCGGGATCTTCGACCGGGCGCATAATTTCTATCTCGAAGGATTTTTGGGTCTCGGAATATTATTCCCGATTGCCGCGATCCTGGTCTTCTCTGTCCTTGCCAAGGTGTTTCGGCAGGGGTTCGCCCAAAGGCGGCGTCTCAGGCATTTTGTGCTGCTCGGCTTGGCGGCAACGGTTCTGGTCGCCCTTCATGCGGCCGTCGATTTCTCGCTGCAAATACCGGGTTTTGCTGTGTTTTATTCCGCGTTCCTCAGTGCGGTCGTCGCGATAAGCCTTGGGCGCAGCAACGGAGAGGCGGATGTGGCATATGAGCGGCCGCTCAGCCGCTAAAATTTAAACAGATGGTTTATGAAGGTTTTTGAAAAATAGCGATTGTGCAGGTGCGAACTGTTGACTCTGAAACGCAAGAAATTTTATAGCGGGTCTAGCCCTCGGGTTCTTACGGCGCCAGAAAAGTTAAACTGGGTCGTTATTCGCTTCCTCAGGGGCTTGGCGTTGCCAGCCTGCCACAGTTAGGGGAATGTTAATCGGCTTTCAGTGTTATTGATCGGGGTTTGTCTTGTATTTTGTCAGATTGCGGGGCAGTAGCTTCAGGGGCGTCAACACAGGTTATTCTATGGGTTGTTCTCGTATCGGTAGTACACGCGTCGCCATTGTTGTAGCGCTAACCACTATATTGGCAAGCTGCACATCGTTGCCAAGGTCCGGTCCCGATCACAAAGATGTCGATCGAGATGCGGCAGTGAAAGTGACAACGAAGGAGCGTCGCGTCGGCATCGACTACGCCCTGATTGATCTCAGCAAGAACGTTCTGCCCTATTTTACCTCTGCCCAGCCGACGTCCTTCAAAGGATTTGGCGGTGGTCGCGGAGGAGCGCCTGAAATTCCGCTTGGTTACGGCGATGTCGTTCAGGTTGCCATCTTCGAAGCGCAGTCCGGTGGGTTGTTCATTCCCTCGGACGCCGGCAGCCGACCCGGCAATTACATCAATCTGCCGGAGCAGACCATCGATCGAAACGGAACGATTACGATCCCCTATGCCGGTCGCGTTCCGGCCGCCGGTCGCCTGAAGGAGACCGTGGAGCAGGACGTCGAAGATCGGCTGGCGAGCCGCGCGATCGAGCCGCAGGTGGTTATTACGACAACGAACAGCCGCTCCAGTCAGGTGGCCGTGCTCGGTGACGTCAACAATCCTCAGCGCGTCACGATCAGCCCGGCCGGTGAGCGTGTTCTCGATGTCATTTCCGCCGCCGGCGGTTTGACGACCAACAATATCGAAACGAATGTTACGCTGCAGCGTCGCGGCAAGACGGCAACCGTCGCCTACAATACGCTGTTGAAGAATCCGGCGGAGAATATCTATGTCGCGCCGAATGATACGGTCTCGATCGATCATGAGCGCCGCACCTATCTCACGCTCGGCGCCGCTGGCGTCAGCGGCCGCTTCGATTTCGAAGAATCCGACCTGACCCTAGGAGAAGCAATCGCCAAGGCGGGCGGTCTGCGCGACGACCGCGCCGATCCGGCTCAGGTCTTGCTCTATCGCTTGGTCCCGAAGAAAACGGTTCAGTCGATGAACGTCGACACGACGAGATTTGCGGGTGAGACGGTTCCAGTGATCGTCCGCGCGAATCTGCGCGATCCGGCGACCTTGTTTGCCGTTCAGCAATTCAAGATGGAAGACAAGGATATTATCTATATTTCCAATTCGGACTCTGTTGAATTGGTCAAGTTCCTTGACATCGTAAACTCGGTATCGTCCACTGTTGCCGGCGTGACCGACGATGCGAACGATACTCGCAACGCGGTCCAGGATCTCGGAAATTGATTGAAATAGGCGAGTCGGCATCGATCGCGAGTGATCAATGCCGGCGGTCTATATAGCGGATTTGATGAAGGACTATGTTATGGCAAGGTCAGCTGTTTATCGTAAGCTTGCATATAGCGGAATTGTCGTTGCGATGTTTGCCGGGATGAATTCAAGCGCTTTTGCGGCGGCTTGCCTGGGTCCGGCAAATCTTACTTCCGTCGATGTCAGCGGATTTACGGCCAACCCTGCCGTTCTGCTCGATATGTCCGATCCATTGATTTTGTCGTCGCGTGTTCGCGCCCTGGTCGGGACCAGCAATGACGCGCTGTCGCCGGTGATCGAGCAGGCCAAGAAGGCCAATGCCGCGCAGATGGCGGCTATCGGCTCCGGTCTTGGCCGGGCCGCAAACAGCTGCCAGGTATCGGATCCGCAATTCAAGCTGGCGATCGAAAAGGCCGTTGCCGACGCGGCGAGTGCCGATCCCAACCTTGCTCCGCTGCTTGCAGCCTTTGCAAAGGTCCTTGCCGAAGGTGGCACCGCGGCGCTCGGTCCGGGCGCAGGCGCTGCCGCTGCTGCATCCGGCATTGGCAACACGGGGTCGATCGGGCAGACAGGTCCTGGATCGGACGATGGTACGCCCTTTGACGGCGCGGCGACGACTGCCGGTTCGCTGGTTTCGAACGCCGGCGATGGAGATAGCTCGACCTCGACCTCGACAAGGACATTCCTCACCGTCAATGGGGGAGGGCAGTCCTCCTCTGACACGACGGGATCGACCAGTCCGAGCACACCCGTCATACAATAGCTGGAATTGCCCGTAGATCTTAGCGCTTGACGCCTTAGTTGGAGATCGAAATTGCTATCGCCAGATAAACTTACGCCGCGTATCGACCCCTCCCGCGATACGGGAAACGAAGCTGATTTCATCGATTTCGACAAGCTGATCGCGATCGCCCGCCGACAGTGGCGGATGGTTGCGGCGTGCGCGTTCGCCTTCGCCATTCTCGGCGTTGTGTATGTGCTGACGTCGGTGCCGGTCTACACCGCCGACACAAGCGTGCTGATCGACCGCAGCGATAACCAGGTGATCAACCAGCTGGCGGCTTTCGGCCAGATGGACGATGACGAAGGTACCGTCCTCAGCCAGGTCGAGCTGTTGAAGTCCGACACGATCGCCTATGCCGTTGTCGATAAGTTGAAACTGGTCGACGATCCGGTGTTCAATGCACAGCGCAATTCGCTGTTTTCAGTTGCAACCGTGAAGTCTCTGTTCAGTTTCAAATCATGGTTTGCCGACGACGCGGCAGTGGCGCCCGATCCGGAAATGCAACGGCGGTACGCTGCGGAAACTGTGGCCGGCAATATCGATGTCGAACGTGTCGGCAAATCCTACGTTCTCGATGTCAGTTATACCTCGCAGTCACCCGATATGGCGCGTCAGATCGCCGCGGCCATTGCAGACGTCTATCTGGTCGATAAACTCAATTCGAAATACGAAGCGACACGCCGGGCCGGTGAATGGCTGCAGGAGCGTATCGAAGAGCTTCGGCAGCAGGCACTGGACACCGACCTTGCGGTTCAGAAATTCCGCAGCGAGCATGGGCTTGTCGAGGCCGGATCCGGTACGCTGATCAGCGAACAGCAGCTTTCCGAGATCAACACGCAGTTGATCAATGCCCAGGCCGAGACGGCGAAGGCCGAGGCAAAATATGCGCGCGTCAAATCGATCATCGACGCCAAGCAGACCGATGCTATCGTCACCGATGTGCTCGACAGTTCCATTTCCAACGACCTGCGCAAGAAATATCTCGAGGCTTCCAAGCTCGAGACCGAAATCGAGGCGCGGCTCGGTCCCGATCACGTTCAGGCGGTTCGGCTTCGTGCGGAAATGGAAGAATATAAGAGACTCATGTTCGATGAGTTGAACCGCATCGCCGAGAGTTACCAAAGCGAGCTGCAGGTTGCGCAGTCACGGGAAAATTCTCTGCGTGACAGTGTCACGAAAGCGACCGGTGTTGCCGCGACGGCCGGCGAAACGCAGGTGCAGGTTCGCGAACTCGAGCGCACGCGCGATACCTATAAGAATCTTTATCAGAGTTTCCTGACGCGCTACCAGGAAGCCATTCAGCAGCAGAGCTTCCCGATTACCGCTGCGCGCATCATCACGATGGCGGAGACCCCGACGAAGCCGAGTGCACCGAAGAGAGCCCTTGTCGTCGCTTTTGCGATGTTCCTCGGATGTGCGGTCGGAAGCGGCATAGGCGCTTTCCGAGAATTCCGGGATCGGTTCTTCCGCACCGGCGATGACGTCAAGGAAGTGCTCGATGTGGAATCGCTTGGTGTCATGCCGCTGGTTGACGATAACGTCGATGATCCCACGCTCGTCGATCCAAGCAATCCGCGAAGCATCGCCAGGGGCAGCAAGACCACGACCTATGTCGAGGAGCATCCGCTCTCGGCATTTGCCGAGACGCTTCGAAGCGCCAAGATTGCGATCGACCTCAGTGCGGCTGATCAGCGCTGCAAGGTCATCGGCGTGGTGTCGAGCTTGCCCGGCGAAGGAAAGTCGACGACATCCATCAATTTTGCCAAGCTTCTGGCAATGCAAGGCGCCCGCTGCCTGCTTATCGACGGCGACATGCGAAATCCTGGCTCGACCCGGGCAATCGGCCGCCATGCCGAGGCCGGCTTGCTCGAGGCGATCGTCGACGGCCGTCCGCTCAAGGATCTGATCCTTCTCGATCCCAAAACCAAGCTTGCATTTCTGCCGACGGTTGCACGATATCGTGTCCCGCATTCGTCGGAGCTGCTCGCATCACGTGGCATGGATCAGCTTCTTGAAGTGGCGCGTCAAAGCTTCGATTACATCATCGTCGACCTGCCGCCTTTGGCGCCGGTTGTGGATGCGCGCGCTATCAATTCGAAGCTCGATGCGGTGGTTTTCGTTATCGAGTGGGGAAAGACATCGCGCAAGGTCGTGCAGTCGACGCTGCTGTCGGAGCCTGAACTCTATGCGAAATGCGTCGGCGCTATATTGACCAAGGTCGATCCGTCGCAGATGAAGCTTTACCGGACATTCGGCTCCAGCGAATACTATTATAAGCGTTATTCGCGATACTATACCGAAAGCTGATGTTCCGAAGCCGGGTCGTTTCGGTCACCAGGATCGCTTTCGTTATCGTCACCGTCGTCTTTGTGGTGCTGGCCGGACGAGAGCTCTATGCTTCGATCAGAACGGCCAGCATCTCGATCGTCGCCGAGAGGATCGAGCGTGGCGATACCGTCGCCGATGATGTGGTGACGAGATATGCGTCGCGCAGTGTCGACGTGGTTGACGGACATTATTGCCGATCCGATATTGTCGCTGCCGGTGTGACGCTCGTTCTGGCGCAACTCGACCGACAGAATGTCAATGTTAACTACGATGCCTGGGTTGCTGCCGCATCGAGCGCCCGCGGTTATCTGCAATATGCGCTCTCCTGCATGCCGACGAACAGTAATTTTTGGCTCCGTCTCGCCGCTGTTCAGTCGATCATCGCGGAAGAGCCGCTTTCGATTGCGGGAATGATGAAGCGTTCGGTCGCTTTCGCGCCTTACGACGAGTCGATGATTTTGACCCGGTTCTATTTCTGGAACGATTTCACCGATGCAACGCTTTCGGCGGCAAAGACTGCGCTCAATAGCGATCTCACGACGATGCTGAAACTTGGCGATCGTTGCAGGGTCAACGCCACCATAAAAGAGATCAGCCCACAACTCCGCCCGATCTTCGATCGAACTTGGGCAGGCGCCGGAGACGGCGCCACAGCGCGATTTCGGCAACGCTGCAGCAAGTAACCGACGGCAGATTTCTGAGGACAGTTCGAGACCCAAGACGGCTGTATGCAAGGCTTGATGGGCGACAACGCCCGCTGCTTGCGCAGCGGGCGTTGTCGATTGATCGGCGATTGGATGATCAGACGCTGGCGCCCGAGACAAAATCCGTGCCCGTGATATTGAGCGTCAGAACGCCGGCGTCCGTGTGACCTTGGCCGTCGGAGATCTTGTAATACTGGATGGTTTCCGTGACATGATCGCCCGGAGCGATATCGGCTGCCAGATCATAGGTGAATGAGCCGTCGGCCTTGACATGGAACGTGCCATAGGTCCCGACGACGTCGGTGGTTGCGCTCGGGTTGCCGTTCACGTTCGTGCCGGCGAACTGACGGAGGAAGAGATGTCCATTGTCGCCGGGAATGTCGTTGTCGAGCGCATTGCCGGCGATCGGGCTGCCTTCGGTGAAGCTGTAGTGGTCGTCGACGGCGATCGGCTTGACCTGAGTTACGCCCTGAATATTCAGGGTGAACAGGCCGACATCGGTATGACCGCTGCCGTCGGAGATCTTGTACGAGACCTTTTCCTGGAGCAATTCACCATTGGTGAAGTTGACCTTGGCAGCATCGCTCAGAACATAGGTGTAGCTGCCGTCCGGCTTGACGAAGAAGGTGCCGTAGTCGCCCTGGATTTCAGTAACCTGGCTGTTGCCTTGCTTGGCGCCAACGCTCTGCTGGTCGAATGCGCGAAGGAATAGGTGGCCGTTGTCAGATGAATCGTTGCTCAGCAGGTTTCCCGAGATGACGTCGGTTTCCAGAAATGTTGCACTATCGTCGGTTGCGTGAATAGCCATTGTATCTCTCCTTGAATTGATCTTCGCTGGCCAATTTTAACCTTAGCGACGGGTGAGATTAAGGATATATTAATACAGCGAGTCAAGGCTAGGATTAACAGAAGATGAACAGAAGATCGTTCTGCGTGCAATAATGACACACATAGTTTCGGCGTAAGGTAAGGAAGCACTTGCCGATGAGTGCTTTAATAATAAGTGAATACGCGACATAATGATCGATTGAGCATATTTCTTCAGAATGTAAGAAGTTTTATGCGGAGGCAATCAATAATAATACCCGAGTTCACTTCTAGGTGGACGAAATTGTCAAATAATCACATTGGGCTAGCGATCTCTTTTGGTGATTTTGTCGCGCTGCCCCGATATGCCGATCTCAGGCCATTTTAAGTTCACCATTGTCATTTCCATTCTCGGATATGCCGAGGGAGAACCTTCGCAGTTGCGGCGACATTATCACAGCAATCCGTCTGTTACGGAAAATGGACTGCTATCGAACCGACATTCTAGTAAAAATACAATTCTGTCGTGCGTTGCAACTTTGACGCCATGAAAGATACCTGGAGGACGAAGAAAGTACCCCCTGCGGTCAAGAATATCGACAGATAGAAAGAATTTTAGTGTTTCATTTTAGCTGGCGGAGAGAGAGGCGCGCTTAGAAGATTTCCATTACCTCGGGGAGATCAAAGCATGACCGTCTACTACGTGAATTCAGCGACAGGATCCGACCATAACAACGGAACCACGGAGAGCTCGGCTTTCGCGACCTTGTCAGCGGTCGAATCCCTGAGGCTGAACCCCGGTGACAGTGTGCTGCTTGCCGCCGGCAGCGTGTTCAATGAACAATTCGACTTGAAATACTCCGGAAGTGTTACGGCGCCGATCACCATTGGCAGCTACGGTCTTGGCGACGCCCCGGTCATTCACAGCAGCAATGACGGCATCCATGGTTCTAAGGCCTCGAATATCGTCATCGAGAATATCAAGATCGCCGATACTGGGGCGAACGCGATATATGCAGGGAATGTGTCCAACTGGGTCGTGCGGAATGTTGAGGTGACGAATACGGGCCTTGCCGGAAAGCCCGGATCCGTCAGCTTCCAAAGCAGCCAGAACATCACCATCGTAAACAGCACGCTGACCGGTGTCCATTCCGACGGGATCTGGATGGAAAAGGTCAATGGCGTCACCCTGATCAACAACACCGTCACCAACGCCCAGGGAAGCGCGGCAGACGCCATTCAGCTCAACGACAGCAGCAACATTCTCGTCAAGGACAATCATCTGGAGCAAACGCAAACCAACAGCGCCAAGGGTGTCCTGGTGCTGATCCGCGCTCAGGATGCCCTGGTCGAGGGTAATACGCTCATCGGCGGCGGTTTCGGGTTGAGTGCACAGGCGGGCACCAATATCGCCATCCACGACAACAATATCTCGGGATATGGCGGCTACAGCTGGTCCTACGGCATCGGCCTGGGCGATCAGGGCGATGCGAAGAACTATGATATCAGCGGGAATTATATTCACGATGGCGTGTACGGGGTTCTGGTCAGCGCCGCCGGCAATCCGCTCTATGTTCGCGAGAATATCGATGTTCATGACAATGTCTTTGACGACCTGTCGTCTTCGGCGCTGAAGGTCGACCGGCCTGCATCGGGCTCCTTCTATGACAACATTATAGACAGCGATGTGTCGACGCTGACGATGCCGGCCGTAATCGCTGCGCAAAACACCTTCTTTGTCGGCGACAACAAGACATTCGAGCAGGCGCAGGCCGAACTCGACAGCGCTGCCGGCAGCACGACCGGCGATACGTCACCGAGCCACGAGCAGACGCCTGCCGTACCGGTCATCGAACATCCTGCGGAAATCCCGGCGCAGCCGCTGGTATCCGCCCCGGCGCCTGTGACCGAAACGCCGGTAGTGAACGTGCCCACAGTCGCCGCGCCGAAAATTGTCGCAGTCCATGACAACTTGAAGATTTCGGCCGATACGGGCAGCGCATATCATGGAAATCTTCTTGAAAATGACAGTGCTGCCAACGGGCATGTACTGCTCCGCCGCTTTGGCGACGGTGCCGTGGATAAATATGGGCTGACGGTAACGGGGAAATATGGTGTGATCCATATCGAAAGTGATGGCGATTACACCTACACCGTCGACGCGGCGAAGCTCGCCGGTCTTAGCGGGAACGTCAGCGAATCCTTCCAGTACAAAATTTCCGACGGCGCTTCGCACATCGACACGGACTCGCTGGGTATCTACATCAATGTCGATGCATTTCATTCCAGCCACGCGTCGCACCTGTTGGTCTGACGCACGCCAACGCCGAGACAGCGTCAGCCGGCCGTCTTCCCGGCTGACGTTTCCCGAGTTCCTTGGTCGATGATGAGCCGCCGCAGGCTGTGAAATGGGGCAAGGCGCGGTGACAAAATATTTCCGCGGTTCATATTCAGAACACACTATAGACTAGATTTATAGTTAACGCCTCAGTAAGCCTCGTGTCTATGTGCGCGACATGTTCAACCCTTTGAGCCGATATTGGGCGGTTTACGGTTTTCACTTGCTTGGGCCGGTATATTTAGCATAGCGTTAAGCTAGGGCCCCTGAAATCGCTCGCTATAAATTGGAATTTTCGGTCATTTTTCAGTGGGATTCATGTAATAAGCTTTGGACTTGTCAGTGGGTTTCGGTACCGATGCCGAAAATCCCAAACAGCGATGTCATTATTCGGGCTTCATTGGCCTGTAGCTGCGATGTACGCAGATTTATTTGCCCGTATGCGATGCGGTAGGAGAGGATTTAATTCGTGTTTCAGAGTTCAGCGACTGATGCCAGCGAGCCGTCCCAGGCCTTGCGGAAATGCAAGGGGGGACTCATCTTCATTGGCATAGCAAGCGCGCTTATCAATATTCTCTATCTTACAAGCTCGTTTTTCATGCTTGAGGTCTATGACCGGGTCATCCCCAGCAAAAGCATCCCGACGCTGGCTGCCCTGGCAATACTTGCCCTCACTCTCTACGCTTTCCAGGGCGCCTTCGAGGTTCTCCGGAGCAGAATGCTGGTGCGCGTTGCCGGTGCGCTCGACGAGATGATGAACGGACGCGTATTCCGGGCGCTCATCAAGGCGCCGTTGAAGGTCAAAATCGGCGGGGACGGGCTTCAGCCGTTGCGCGACTTCGACCAGATAAGGACCTTTCTGTCCGGCATGGGCCCGACGGCGATGTTCGATCTGCCCTGGCTTCCCTTCTACGTCGTGATCTGCTTCCTGTTTCATCCGGCGATCGGATATATCGCGATCGGTGGATCGCTGGTGCTCGCCATCCTGACGTTCCTGACCAACCAGGGAACGCGGACGCTCTCAAAGAAGCAATCGGAAGCCGGCAACATGCGCAATGCCTTCGCGCAGACCTCGATCCGCAACTCCGAGGTCATTCACGCAATGGGCATGGCCGGCACCATGGCTGAAATCTGGGACCGTAAAAACAGCGAATACCGGCTCATCAACCGGCAGGCGTCGGATGTCGGGAACGGATATGCGACCCTGTCGAAGATTTTCCGTATTGCCCTGCAATCGGGAACGCTTGCGACCGGCGCGATCCTGGTCATTCAAGGACAGGCGTCCTCAGGCATTATCATCGCGGGTTCTATTCTGACGTCTCGCGCTCTGGCGCCTGTGGAAGCGGCTATCGGAAATTGGCGCGGTTTCGTTTCCGCCCAGCAGAGCTGGGCCCGGCTTGCGAACCTGTTGAAAACCATTCCGGAAATTCCCGCCCCGCTCGCGCTTGCAGCGCCTTCCAAGCAGGTTACGGTCGAGGGGCTGGCAAGCGGGCCGCCGGCGGGCCAACGCCTGGTCATTTCCGATATCAGCTTCGGGCTGAGAGCGGGTAGCGCCCTCGGAGTCATCGGTTACAGCGCCTCGGGCAAGTCGTCTTTGGCGCGGGCGATGATGGGCATCTGGCCGACCGTTAGGGGATCCATTCGCCTCGATGGCGCAGCACTCGACCAGTGGGATGGCGACGCGCTCGGCCGGCATATCGGCTATCTCCCGCAGGACGTGGAACTGTTCTCAGGAACCGTCGCTCAGAATATCTGCCGTTTCGCCAAGGAAATGTCGCCTGAGGCGGTGGTTGCCGCAGCGCGGGCGGCGCGTGTTCACGATCTCATTCTTCGGCTGCCGAACGGTTACGAAACCGAAATCGGTGAGGGAGGCGCCGCGCTTTCGGCCGGCCAGAGACAGCGTATCGCGCTTGCAAGAGCGCTCTACGGCGAACCCTTCCTCGTCGTGCTCGACGAACCGAACTCCAATCTCGATGAAGAAGGCGAGCGGGCGCTGAGTGCCGCGATCATGAGCGTGCGCGCACGCGGCGGCATCGTCGTCGTCATCGCGCATCGGTCCGGGGTTCTGGCGGTCTGCGACTTCGTGCTGATGATGCAGGACGGCCGGATGATCGCCTTCGGACCGAAAGAGGAAGTTCTGGCACGGGTCAGCCGGCCGGAAGCGGCGCCGCGTACGCCGATTGCCGAGCGCGTGGCTCAGCTCAAAGTCGTCGTCGACGGCATAAATGCCGCCGAATAGGCCGGAAGGAAGATTGTGAGTAAGGTTATCAGTGAATCGAAACGCTCCCTCAATCGCCATGTCGCCATTGTCGGCGTGTTGTCGCTAGCCCTGGTTTGCGGCATTGGCGGCTGGGCGGCAACGACCGAGCTTTCGAGCGCCGTCATCGGCGAGGGCGTGGTCGTCGTCAACGGCGATGTCAAGAAGATCCAGCACCTGACCGGCGGCATCGTGTCGAAACTGCTGGTCTCCGAAAATGACCATGTGACGGCTGGACAGGTCCTGATACGGCTCGACGGCACGACGACAAAAGCACAGCTCTCGATCGTCGAGAGCACACTCGCTCAGCTTTATGCGCGCCGTGCCCGCCTCAAGGCCGAACGGATCGACGCCGAGACATTCGATGTCCAGGAAAACATCAGCGATCTGACGTCCAGCACCTCGGCGCGGGATCTGCTCGACGGCGAGACGAAGCTGTTCGACAGCCGCAGATCGGCGCTGATCGGAATGAAAAGCCAGCTGGCGTCGCGCAAGGATCAACTGGCCGAGCAGATCAAGGGGTTGGTCGTTCAGATCGACGCGACCCATGATTCCCTGGGCTTGATCGAACAGGAACTCGAGGGTGTCGATACGCTCTACAAGAAGGGGCTGGTGACGCTGCAGCGTTTGAATGCGCTCAAGCGCGCCCGCGCCGACCTTCAGGGTAACAGCGGCCAGGAAATCGCTGCAAAGGCGGAGGCCGAAGGCAAGGCGATCGAGATCGATCGCCAGTCGATCCAGCTGGACGAGGATCGCCGTTCGGAGATCGCCAAGGAACTGACCGACGTTGAGGCGAAGATCGCCGAAAATGAAGAGCGCCGAGGAACTGCGCTCGATCAGCTCCGCCGTCTCGACATTACCGCGCCGCTCAGCGGGCGCGTTCACGAGCTTTCCATTCACACCGTCAATGGCGTCGTCAATCCGGGTGAGACGCTGATGCTGGTCGTTCCCGAAAATGAAGATCTGACGGTTGAGGCGAGAGTTGCCACGCGCGATATCGACCAGCTTCACGTCAGCCAGTCCGTCGATGTGCGTTTCAGCGCCTTCGATCAGCGCACGACGCCGGATGTGCGCGGTGAGATCACCTCGATTGCGCCTGATATCGTCAAGGATGAGCGGACGGGCATCAGCTATTATCCCGTTCGCGTCAAGCCGGAGGCTGAAAGCATCGCCAAGCTGAAGTCGATAAAGCTCTATCCCGGCATGCCGGCCGAAGTCTTTATCAAGATCGCCGACAGAACCGTTATCTCCTATCTGACGAAGCCGCTGACCGATCAAATGCAGCACGTATTTCGTGAGGAGTGATGGCGCGGCTGTGCCGCGTCACAACCGGCATGAGCGGTCATCTTCATAAAATGGTCTCAAGCCTGCTGCAGTTTGTGTCAAGAAGGGCATGGCTGCATTTCCAGCCGGATTTTGGACGCGTGACCTATCGGTTCCGCCGAGATATGATTTCGCCATGATAAGTTTGCGGCTTTGGCGAGCAGCGCCGGTTGAGAGACGATCGCCCTATGGATGGCTTCTGCTTTTGGCGTGTCTGGCGATGCTCGGGGCGCCGGAAAGCGGTCATGCCGGGAATGCCCCGCCGTTGAAAATAGTAGCGTTCGGAACATCATTGACGGCTCGGGGAGGGTGGCAGCCCGCTCTCGAGACAGAGCTTGCAGCCTGCCTGCAGAGGCCGGTGAAAATCGAGAGCGTTGCAAAAAGTGGCGAGACATCGCTATGGGCTCTTACCCAGCTCGATCGCGTCGTTGCCGAGCAGCCGGATATCGTCCTGATCGAGCTTTACGCTAACGACGCAGCATTGCAGCGGTTCGTGTCGCTTGCGCAAAGCCGAAAGGATATCGGCGATATCCTCGATCAGCTTCGGCAGCGCCTGCCGCAGGCGCGGATCATCGTCATGGCGATGAATCCCTTTTCGGGGCTGCGCGGCCTGATCCGCCCCTTTGTCGGCAGCTATATCTCGGCCCATCAGGCGGAGGCGCAGAAACGCGGTCTGGAGTTGGTCGACCACCAGCCGAACTGGCGGCGTCTGACGCCGGTAGAACTGGCGGCAGCAATTCCGGATGGCGCCCATCCCCTGCCTGAGATTGCATCCAAAGTCATCGTGCCGGAACTTGTCAAACACATTACCGGTGGCAATTGCACGGAATGAAGGATCTCCGCCGTGCCGACAGCGTCTCTGCGGGGGCTGATTCAGACTGCCGCGAGATAGCCTTTGAGGTAGTTGACTAGGGAAGCCCGTCCAACCTCGGACGGATCCTCGTGAGAGGGACTGTCCAGATCTGCAAGAAGATAGTTTTTGAGATCCTCGTCGGAATGCGCGACATAGATGCCCGGCCGGCCGGCGAGCTGACCTACGGTGGCAAGCTGGTGATCGTTTCGATGCTCGCCGAGGGATGCTTGCCGCGGCACGAGAATGATCGGTTTTCCAAAACGTTTCGCGGTTAGCACCGTGCCAATTCCCGCATGCGAGACGATGACAGTCGCGTCGCGAAAGACCCTATCGAAGTCCGCGGGCTCGATATTCTTGATCCATTTCATATTCTGTGGCGTGTAGGTGCCTTTGCCGATCTGCGCCAGAACCGGCTTGGACAGTTCCTTTGCGAAAGTGTCGACGGCCCTGATGAGGCGGTCAAACGGCAGCTGCGTTCCGACGGTGACAAGGATCAAAGGACAGCTCCTGCGTAGTGGGGACCATCCGGCCGCGACAAATGTTGCCATTGCGTGAGCCACAGCGTCGCGATACGGCCAGCCAATTTTCCCGATAGGGACAACTTCTCGACATTGGCGACGCTATCGATCCAGATCGTCCGCTTGCCCGTCAATTTGCCGGCAAGCAGGCAGAAAAGTCCGGGCGCAGCACCCGTGGAAATGACAACGTCGGGCCTCTGCTTGATAACCATGGCGAAGGCGCTGAAAAAGCATCGGATCGACATGGTAATGGAGTCGCGGCTGCAATCGGGCAGGACCAGCCCGTCGCGAATATCATATTTGGCAAGCAGCCCGGGAATGGTCGTTGCAAAGACGATATCGCAGCCCTCGAACGCGCCGCGCATGGCCATCAACTGCTCCCAGTGGCCGCCTCCCGACGAGGCAGCGAGAACCTTTATTTTTTTCTCAGCCATAGACAGGCATCTCCTATATTTGACCGACGGCAAGAGCGAAAAACCGTTCTGTTCGAACCAGCAGTTGTGTCACGATAATTCAGTAGAAGTGTATCATTCTCGGCTCGGTTGGTTGAAGCCTTGCAGTTCATCGGCAGCCGTTAGACATGATAATTTTGGTTGGAACATAGTAACGGCCAGAACGTCTCCAAGAGCGCTTCCGCAAATAATATCAGTGGGCGGCATTGGGCTTGTATTCCTGATAGGCATGTCCGAGGATCCCGTTAACCATGCCGGCGCCGCGCAGAACATGGGTGAGCGCTCGCATGCCCCAGTAAGGTGAAATCAAGATCGCCGGCAGCATGAACAGTCCGAGCACGACCCTCGTGGTGCCATAGGCCGCGCGGTAGAGCCGGCGCTTGAGGTTGCCATGCAGCACCTCGCTGACTGCGAAGGTATTGCCCAGACGGTACTGTCTTTGCAACACCCATTTCCAGGTCATCCGATTCGCCGGAACGATGTCATAGACAAGGGCCTTGTCAGCCCAGAAAATCTGCATGCCGCGGCGGATGGCCTGGTTGAAGAAAAGATAGTCCGTTCCGCCGGTGAACCGCATCTTCTCCTCAAAACGAAGATTCCATGAGCGGATCAGGGGATAGTCGAACATGACATTGTTCGAAGCCGCATAACCGATACGCTGGCCGTCGATGTTCTTCTTGCGCTCGAAAACCCTGGCCTTGATGAAATATTCCGGCGGGTTTTCGGGATAGACCGGCTGGACGGGGCCGTAGACGCAATCGGCGCGGTTTTTCTCGCGGGTCTCCAGCATGGCGTCCAGCCAGCCGTCGACCGGCCATTCGTCATCGTCGAGAAAGCAGAAGAGGTCGGTGCCGGGAGGTGCCGAATCCAGCGCGCGGTTGCGCGCAAAGGGGATGCCCTGGTTTTGCTCGACGACGTAGACCAGGTCGTAGGCGCCTGTCTGGCCAAAGCTCTCCACCGTTGCCTTGGCGCTGCCGGCCGCATCATTGTCCACGATCACCATGGTGAGATGATAGGGGCGGGCGGGGTGCCTGATCTGGCGCGTCATGACGTCAAGCAGCTTGGCGATCCCGTCCAGACGCCGATAGGTCAGCACGCCGACGGCGATCTTCAACGGCGCAGCGTCTGCCTGATCGGTGCCGCGGGATGAGCGCGGGAAAGTTTCCTGCTGGTTCATGACTGTCCTCTCCGCAGCATATTTCCCAAACGCTTGCGCGCCGCCATCAGGGCCACCTCGGTTGCGGCAGCATCGCCGAACGGACCGCCGGTCACCGTGTTGCGCGCTTCGCTCCTGAGCTTCAGCAGCGATGTCGTTTCGGCAATGCCGCCAGCCACCAGGCTCTTGCCGAGCGCCTGCAGCCCATCGTATCGGCGCGCCAATTCCAGTCCTGTCGCGATCATGATCCGCGGGCGCAGCGTCTTTGCCCTGCTTGTGCCGGTATAGCGGTTCGAGGCGTGAATGCGCTGGAAGGTCAGCGGTGTTTCGATGATGGCGCCACGGCCAAGAAAGGCTGCAGCGAACTTGATGTAGTTGTCGCTGAGGACGACGTCTGTCGCGACGGACATCGGCAATATCTGTGACAGCAGGCTGCGGCGGAAGCTCAAGCCCGAAGTCGGAACCGGGAGCGAGGGAAAGCCCCCCTTGCGAAGCGTGTCCCGCTTGTCGAACAGCATCATCTGCAATTCTGCAGGAGGCTGGTCGCTTTCCTCGGTCGTGACACGGTCGAAACACCAGTCGATCTCGTTGCGATCGTAGATCTCGGCAATCCGCGCGAGTTTGCCGGGCAAAAACGCATCGTCGGCATCAAGGAGAAAGAGGACATCGCCGCTCGCGGCCGCAAAGCCTGCATTGAAGCTCGAGGCCTGGCCAGCGTTTTCCTTCAATACAGCCAGAATCCGGTCCCCGTAGGAGGCAAGAATCTCGCGGGAATCATCCGTCGATCCGTCGTCGACTACCACCACCTCGAAGTCAGGATAGGCCTGCAACAGAACGCTATCGATGCATGGGCGGAGAAAACGACCATAATTGAAATTATTGATGAGCACCGAGAGCTTCAAATTACCGCCTCCTACAGCGCCGCGCGTCTTCTCAGACGCGCAAAGGACGCTGTAATATTTCGAATTGCTAAGGCCAATCGATCACCGCGCCAGCGTCTGAGGCGCATATCGGCGAATTCCAGCCCGATAACCGCGCATGTAGTAATATTTCCAGATAGCCCAGAAACGCTTCTTGGATTGCGGCAGGAGATAAAGCGTGGCTGCCCGGAATGCCCATTGCGCGCTTTCGATCCACGTCGGAAGCGGAACTCCGCTTAACCTTACTCCTGCAGGCACTTCGTCGGGAAAGAGCGCCGGCATGCCATAGCCAAGACGCTCGCCTCGTTTCTGCACCCAATCCTCGGTGACGCTTGATGCTGGAATCCAGTGATGAACCACGGCTTCGGCGCATCGATAGGATTTGGCGCCGTTTGCCGCCAGACGGATGATGATCTCCGCATCTTCACCCATGGCAAATATCTTTCCCGGAAGAGGACCGATATCTTCCCGGTAGCGCACGCTGGCACCCAGCAGTTCCCGCCGAATGATCGTATTGGGGCCCCAGACTTTTGTCGGGTCGCACGGCCCGCTTTGCGTTTCATCGACGATCGCAAAGGTGGAGCCCATCGGAATCCACTCGATGAAGCGATCCTTTGGCTCCTTTTCCCAATCGGGGACAATTCGGCCTCCGAAGACGCCATAGCCCGGATGGGCGATGGCGCAGTCGACGATGGCTTTCAGCCAGTTCGGTTCGGCGCGTATGTCGTCATCGGTAAAGACGACGAGATCGCCCTTCACCCGATCCAGAGCCAAATTCAGCGCCCCGGACTTTCCCGGCTTGCGCTGTTGCAGGATCGTGATGGGGAGCTTGTCGCCATACGACGTCAGAAGATCGAACGTGTCGTCATTGCTGTTGTTGTCGACAGCAACCAGTTCCCATCGATCGTGGGGAAGCTCCTGGCGCACCAAGGAATCCAAAGTATGGCGCAGCCGGCGGCTGGCGCCATTATAGGATGAAAAGAGTACGCTGACGAATAGATCCGACATCAATGACCAACCCTCGTGGTGAAGTCGAAAGAAAAAAGCCTCATATTTTGACTGCCTGTGCGATATTTGAACGGGATCGGCGCCTTATGCCGGGTTCGACCGGGTCTTGCCGAAAAACTCGCGCCTGTGACTTTGGCCGAGTATCCTCAGCTTTCGAAGATTGCGCAACCACCGCCGCGGTTTGGTAAGCACGCCGCGGTTCAGGAAATACTGTCGCAGCAGGCTTGGTGCCTGGCTGTGCGATCCGCCATGGGCGACCCGATAGACCGCCCCGCGAAAGGGAAGTTTCGTCAGCGGCGCTCCACGTTGGGACAGGATGGTCGCAATGCGGACGTGGCTGCCCAGCATCGACTTGATCCAGTCGAGAGAAGCATCCTCGAAGCGGCCGGGGAGCTCGTAGAGATCGGCACGAATGATCAACGAGGTGCCGCAGAGATGGCTGAAATCATCATGGCCGAACAGGAAATTGCCGCCATCGTCCCAGATATAACCGTGGTCGATCGTCCACCCGTTTGCATCCCGATTCTCGGACGCGTGCTGCACGATCCGGGAGCTGACGAAGTCATCGTCGTCGACAATCATGAAGAAGCGGCTATCGGCGGCGGTCAACATGCCGCTCAGGACGCGCCGGCCCTTGTCTGCCCGGAAGGCGTCAAGGAAGTCTTCCTTGCTGCCCTTTCCAAGTTCATGCAGGTCGTTCGGCGGAAAAGTCACGCGCACGGCGGAAAACTTTTCCGGCAGATCAGGCAGGTCGGCGCCTTCGTTCGCCACGATGATCCCGCGCCAATCTCCATTGGTCTGGTTGGAAATCGAGGCCACGGTCTGGCTGAGATTTGCCTTCAGCTTGCTCCAATCGCGGGCATTGTCCTGGTGTCGGACCGGTATGATGAAGGTAACGAGTGGCATCAATAACCCCTTAAGCCCGCAAGCTCATAGCTTCTTTGTTATCGACACGCCCTTTGGCCGCCTGGTGACGCGCCCACTCGATCCCGTCGTCGAGCGAGGTTGCCTTGTATGAAAGATCCGTCCCGCCGGAGAACGCATTCATGAAGCGGCGGATCTTTCCATAGCTGTTGTCCAGCACGGCATGTGGACGGCCGAGCAGCAGCGAGCAGATATGGACGTGCAGGCGGTCGGTGACGATTGCGCGGGCACGTGAAATCTGGCTGATGCCGCGTTCGAAGCGGTTATGCGCAGCCGCGTCCAGCCTGCGCAATGCGACTTCGCTGGGCTTCAATGCGAGATAGGCCGAAGCTACGCCAAGCTTCTTGGCGATATTCACCTTCCGTTTCGACTCCGTAATCCAGTCTTCCACAGGAATGTCGGAAGGAATGCTGCGATCGGTGCCGCCAACCCGTTCCGCATCCTCCCGCAGCATGGCGAGGACGGGAATTTGCGTCGCCCTTTCCGGAAGCGCGCCGATGGCGAAAGCCATATCGGGGCATAGCCGCACCGCGCAGTCGAAATGTTTCTCGGAAAATTCCTTCGATTCTTCGTCGCGCACGAGCAGCACGAAATTCTTGTGGCGCCCGATTGCCCGTTTGGACTGTTCGATGCGCTCAGGCGAGCTGTAGTGGATCGACTGCGGGAACTGGACGATCTGCCGATCGGGGAAGCGCTCCATGATCGCTTCACGGAAATCCTGATGGGCAACCCAGATATCGCCGAAATTGCCGCCGCCGTGAATGAAGATCGGGCCTGTGGGAACGCGCCGTTTCAGCTCTTCCGCGGAGAAGTCGTACAGCCTGGAAACATAGTCCGGGCGCTTGCCGAAGCGATTCTTGAGATAGGCCATCTCACCCAGCCAGATCGCCGAGTCGCCACAATTGCGGATGTCGGGGAAGTCGAGAATCGCGAGCGGCTCGTCGCGCGAGACATAGTCCTTCAGGCAATCATGGATCATGCCATTGAGTTTTGCGATCAGCTCAGATCTGGATAGGCTGGTCATTCTGCCTCACTTGTTAAGGTTCGTTTTAGCTTTAAGCCGACTTGGGAACGGCTATACGTTTGGCTTTTGACAGGAACTTGACGGCGATACGCTGAACTTCGGTTTCCGGGCCATTTGGCTTCTTCATTGCGAGCCAAAGGACAAAGCTGGAACCGATATAGAGAATACCGCCGGTGACGACGAGGATGGCGAGGTGCAGGGCCAGCGCCGGCTTGTCGGTGGGGGTGTTCAGGACATGCGACAATCCCCAGACGCCGGCGGCCATCAGGGCGACACTGGCCAGCGCGCGGAAATTTGCGGCAAGCTGCTGGAAGAACGGCAGATTGATCAGGCGCTTGACGAGAAGCATGTTGACCACCGTGGAAATCAGACCCGTCAACACCCGCGCATAAACCACGCCCGGAAGCCCGGCCATCATCAGGCCGGCGATGATGATGGGAATGCGAACCACCAGCATCTGCGTGTCGCGGATGAACAGCATCTTGGTATGGCCTTTCGCCATGCCGAGCGGCTGGACGAGCGAACCGAGCGTCTGCAGCGCGAAGACCGATGCCAGCGCCTGGACGATGAAGATCGCAGGAGCCCACTTCTCTCCCAGGGCAAGCCGCATCATCGGATCCGCCACGACAGCCATGCCGATCCCTGCCGGAAGCGCCACCGCCGCCAGCAGCGCCTGCGCGCGCTGATAGGCGGCGACCAGCCGGACCGGATCGTTGCGGACCTTGGAAAAGCCCGGATAAATCGTCTGGTTCAATGGCGCCGTCGCCTCGCGCGTCGGCAGCGTCGAAAGAGTGTTGCCGACGGTATAGTGACCAAGCTGCGTGGCGCCGAGCATCTTGCCGATCAGCAGATATTCGATCCGCCAGTTCAGCGTATTGACGATCTGTCCGGCCGTCAGCCACACCGAGAAGGAAAACAGTTCCCGGGCATGGCGGAAGGTTATACGCGGCCAGAACGGCAAGACGGTGTAGGACACGATGATATTGGTCACCTGATAGGCGAGCGTGCCGATCACGAGCGCCCAATAGCTCTGGTAGATCGCAGCAATTGCCACCGTCACGATGAAGCCGACCAGCTTTTGCGAGACGTTGAGGACGAATTCCTGCCAGAAGATCAGATCGCGCTGGAGCATGACGCGGCGCGGATTGGCGAGACCACTCAGGAGCAGGCTGAAACTCAGGGCAAGCATCACACTCGTCAAACGAGGTTCATTGTAAAACTCGGCGATCGGATAGGAGGCGGCGGCAAACAGCAGCGCCAATATGGCGCTTCTCGTTACGCTCAATGTCCAAACCGCGCTGAAGTGAGTTTCGCTCGGAGATTCGTGGCGGATGAGCGCCTGATTGAGTGAAAGCTCGGTGACCGAACTCAAGATGACCTGGATCGTCGTTGCAATGGCGACGAGACCAAAATCAGCCGGTACGAGATACCAGGCCAGAACAAAGGTGCTGAGCGCTGAAAGCCCGTTGACGATGGCGCGGGACAGACTCAGCCACATGCTGCCCTGAATCAGTCGGTCGGTCACACTGCTCATGGGCGAACCGCTCCCGAGATGGAGAACATCGACCAGTTGAGCGGGCCGCATGCCCATCCAAGGTGCTTCTGCCCCTTGCGGGCGCAGAGGGTATCGATGGAGTTGGAAAGCATCATGCCTTGTTGCCTCGTCACGAAACCGGTTTGCGCCCTTAAAGGGCGCTTGCCGTTTTCTTGGAAAAATCTTGCTTCAGTCGGTTCAGCTCGACCAGCATTCTCTCGTGTGCTCTTACGATAGACTCATCAGTGCTGAGCTGGCCGGGCTTCTCCGCCACCTCCTGCAACGTCTTGACCGTCGATCCGAAGACGTAATTTCCGGTCAGCTGCCGGATCCGGCGGTGGCGGAACGTTATGTTCTTCAACAGGGTGGTATTTTTCCGTACCAGCGACGCTCCGACCTCGACGAGGTTCGACGGGCCGATCGGATCGAAATCGATCTCCAGATCGAGTGCACTCGCCCAATCATACCACTTGGCGCGATTGCCCGGCGCGATCGGCCGGATCGCCCGCCATGGAACGCGCAACGCATCCGATATGATGCAGCCATGCATTGCCTCGGAGACGACCTTATGCGAGGCGCTGATTTCGGTCAGAACCTTTTCCACCGACCAGCGGGGATCGATATAGTGGATGCCGGCGAGATCACAGACCTTGTCCCAACTGCCGTACATGGCGCTTTCGTAGTGCGGCATGAAGGAGACGGGATAACGCTTCTCGATGCTTTTGGCATCCCAGCAGCTGCGCGTCAGGATGCCCGAATCGCCGATGGCGTAGCTCGGATCGATGCCGAGGATTTCGGCAGTCTTCTTTCCGCGCACGAAATAGAAGGTCCAGTTGCCGTCGACTTTCGGCGGGTTGGTATAGCCGCCATAACCTGAGCCGAAGACGATCTTCTGCATGTTCGGATCGAAATTGTCGTAGAGAATCGAACCGATGCCGAGAAAGAGCTGACCTTCGTCATCGTCGAAGAAGCCGGGCAGCAGACGCTCCCAGAGCCAATGGTTGAGTTCGTCGCCAAAATTCTCGTGTTTCCCGCGGTAGGCAAACATCTTCATCGTGCTTCTCCAGTCGGCAAGTGCGTGACGATCTGCGAGACCGTTTCGTCTTCGCGTGCCATGCGTCCGTAACGTGAAATGATCTTGATGTCGCTGCGGATGATCTTTGCCGGATTGCCCGCCACGAGCGAGCGCGGCGGCACGCTCCTGGTCACCACCGAGCCGGAGCCGATGACGCATTCGTCGCCGATTTCGACGCCGGGCAGAATGATGCTGCGGGCGCCGATGAAGCAGCGTTTGCCGATTCTCGTGTGAAGGTAGAGCCCGCGCGTGAGATCATGGGTCAGGATCGCCGCCTCAAAGGCGACATAGGTTTCCGCGCCGATATGAAGGCCCTTCGGATTGGTCTTGTCGAACCGGACGCTTAGGGAAAAGCTCGCCGTCGGATCGATGTCCATTCCCCAGAATTTCGTATAATAAAGCCATTTGGCCGTCACGATTCCGTTCCGCAGCGGCCGAAATACGTTCAGTCCCCACTTCGGCTTCTTTCCTGTCTGCACCATCAAGTCCGACCCCGGCTGGAAAATTCGTCTAGCACGGAACTGTAATAGTCCTCGAGCATCCCCGTCTGACGACGTAAGTCGAAGCGCTCGGCCACCAGAAGCGGTGCCCGCGCGCTGAAGGCTGTCCACAGGGCTTGGTCGTTGAGCAGTCTTCCGACTGATTCGGCCATTCCCGCGACATCCCGCTCCTCCACGAGATAACCAGTTTTCCCCTCTTCGATCGCTTCGCCAACGCCTCCCGAGCGAAATGCGACGACCGGAGTCCCGACGGCTTCGGCCTCCAGATTGGCGAGGCCGAACGCTTCGGCGTGACCATTGTCGAGGGTCACGCTGCCATGGAGATAAAGCTCCGCACTGGCGAGCAGATCCCTTATCTCAGTCTGCGACAGATTTTCATGGATCGTGACGCTTGGCAAGGAACGACGCGCCAGCGCCTCGATTTCCTGTTTCAGCGGTCCCTGACCCACCATGACGAATTCGACCGGCGTGCCGGCCGCCGCCACGCGCGAAAGCGCGTCGATCATGAAGCGGTGGCCCTTATAGTCGACGAAACGGGCAATGGAAACCACCAGGCCTCTTTTTCGGGGGCGCGGCTCCATTTTGAAGAGATCGAGATCGATGCCGATATGGTGGCGATAGACGCGGTCGGCGCGAAAGCCGAGCGCCAGCAGCCGGTCGCGGATGAAATCGGAAACGGCGATATTCCAGCTGTTCCAGCCGGCCATCTCGCTGCGGCCCTTGGCGAAGAAGCGCACCTGATTGAAGCCGCCCGGCTTTTTCGGATCGCCGCCATAGGTGGCGTCGAAGCCGTGGAATGTCGTGACCAGCGGCTTGCCGGCGGCGCGTGCCAAGGGCCCGATGACATAACCGTTCTTGCCGAAATGGGCGTGAACGAGATCGGCATTGCCGATCGCGGGGAAGAGAAAGGGAAGGCCGATCTGGGGGATTTTCAGAAGCAGTTCACCGGCCCGCGCCACGGGAGACCGACGGATGTCATGAACCGGAACAGTGGATTTTTTGGTATGGGCGGAAGAAATTCGCGAGCCGGCAAGAATTTCAGCTTCGAAGGAACGAAATGCCACCGCCTGGTTGAGAACAAATGCCTGGCTGGCAGGCAGAAATTTTTCCACGTAAATAACGGCTTTTCTCATGAATCTGTCGATGTCTCCGTTGTCTTGCGCATCACATCGCCTCTATTGCCCGTCGGACGCCATCAACCGCACTTCTCGGCGCATTGTTTTCGTCGTAAAGATTAACGCGTTTCGTACACGCCGCGTCGGGGCCGGCGGCCTTCTCGTCGGGCTCGCCGTATTTCTCCGACATGCCCCATACCGTCACGCCTTTCAAGTCGCCACGCTCGGCTGCCACGGTGATGACGTCACTGAAAATATCGGCATACGACGTCGGCGTGAAGCTTTTGTCGCGGTTCAGGAAGTGGCAGGAGGCGTCGAGTTCGGTGATGAAAACGCCGATACCCATGTCCTTCAGCGCCGCGCAGAAGCGCCCCATTCCTTCCGGGTCGATGCGGTCGAGGCCGGGGCGGAAATGCGCCTGCAGTCCCACCGCGTTGATCGGCGTTTTCTTGGCGACGAGGTCCTCGACGATTTTCAGGATGCGCGCGCGCTTCTGTTCGAACACGTCGGATTTTTTCTCCAGATGCGTTTCGTTGAGCACCAACGTCGCGCCGGGATTGGCCTGATGTGCCATATCGAAGCTCATACGGATATAGTCGTCGCCAAGAAGGCGTCGGAAAACACAATCCCGCAGAACCGGCGCATCATATTCCAACGGCTCGTTCACCACATCCCAAGCGTCGATCGCGTTCTTATAACGAGTGACAACCTGTTTTATATGACGGTTCATCGCCGCCTGAATCGTCTTGGCATCGGCGATGTCAGACACCCATTCCGGGACGCGATACCAGATCAGTGTATGGCCATAAACCCTCATGTTGTTTTTGCGTGCAAATGCAACCATAAGGTCGGCATTTTTGAAGCTGAAAACACCGGGTCTTTTTTCCGTCGCATTCCATTTCAGCTCGTTTCGCGGCGTTATCGAATTGACGTTGTCGATATAGATCCCGGAAGCGATCGGATCGTCGATGTTCTGCGGGTCGATTGCCGATCCGAATCGCAACGCCTTGCTGTCGGCAAGGGCGCGCAACCCTTTCGCCGGAGGCACCTGAGCCAGGACGTGGCCCGCATTGGCATACAACAGAGCAAGCGGAATCGAGGCGAGGAAACGTCTTCTATTCATCTTATCTCTCACTGTTGGCTTTTTTCATGTCAGCGGTGGAATTTAACGGGCCGGCCTGGCCGGCAACGATCCATCGCGGGGTTTGCGTTCAATTCAGTAGAGTAATGCAATCTCAAGTATACTTTCGCACCAGGGGATATTGTCAGTATCTGCTAGACTTTCCAGCTTGCTCCAAGATATAAGCCGTTCTGGAGGGCGCTCGCGATGGAAGATTGGTTTAGCTATCTGATGAGCTGTTTTCATATGGCATTTCAAAATGCCGTTTTTTTTATGGCGACTGTCCAAAAGGATCTATCCCTTCTCGACGTTAGGCAGTTCACAGCCCTTGTCCTCGGCATCGGCGGCGTCATTGTCATCCTGTTTGCAGCGCTGATCAGAACATCCTTGCGGTTGCGTCGCTCGGCATTCGCCATTCGCTCTCTGAACGATGATCTTGCCCAGGTCACGCAGGACCTCAATGTCGAGCGTGTCTGGCGCCTGGCGGGCGGAGACGGCACCGAACGGCCGAGTGCGGAGAGCTTGAAAGAACTTTACAGGATCCTGGCCAGACATCACGACGATGTAAGCTACATGGTGTGATCAGCTTATTGGAGCCGCTGCACACTTCCGAGCGACATGCATCAATGCGGATGTTCCGCATTTTCTGCCGGTGCCTCGGCATCGGCAGGCGTCGACACCGGTGCCGGTTCCGTGCCGGCCTCGGCCGTGGGGTCCGGTGATGGAAGCCATGTTCTGTCGGAAAAATAACGTCTTGTTCTTTTCTGCGGTCCCGAGGTCGCATCCAGCGACAGCGTGAAATTATAGCGCCCGGGATTGAGCACCTCTCGGGCGAAGTTGATGCTGGCTCCGAAGCCGTCTTCCTTGATGTCCCTCAGATCCTTGATTGCGTTCAGCGTCTCGTGAAAATCGAGCCATTGCGGTTGCCGCAATATGGTTTCGAAGATTCGCAGAATGCCTGGATCGAGCTGGCCGTTTTGATCCGTCTCGGGATTGATGATTTTCACTCGCATATTGTTGATCGCGCCGGCGGCGTCGCCGCGAACGATGACGAAGATGGAGTTCGGAAGCTGATCCTTCTCCCGCTTGCCGCCATGTTCGAAAAAGCATTCGAACGTATCGGCGTTAAAGCTCGCCGCCGCCCAATCGCTGGTTTCGATGCCGGCATCGCGCAGCGCCGCACACATGGCAGGCCCGGATATTCGCCATGTGCGCAGAAAAGTCGACGCAGTCTGTGCCGACGGCGGTTCGATGATATGCAAGGGAAGCTTGAAGGTGGCTGGCGGCGTCGGGCGGGGAAGGGCTTTGGGGGGAGGCGGCCTGACGTCAGGGGCAGAGAGATCGAAGCCAAAATAATGGCTCACCGTCTTCAAGTGTTTCATATCGTTGGAAAGAAGCACCGTCCCCATCACCAGCGAGAGGGAGATCGTCAGCAGCAACCAGAAGACCACGGGAATCTTCGGTTTTCCCAATGGCTGTTTCGCATTTGCGGACGACGAATTATCGGGCAAGCTTGTCTTCTCCGGTGCGAGAAGGGTTTCGATCGGGCTGTCTAAATCCAGCACTATACATTTATCCGTTAAATATCTTTGGCTTCGTGTCGGCAATTGGGCGCCTTTGTGCCGCACCGGATGGGCGCGGCAGCGTCGGCAAAGGCGCAGCGCCATTCGATCGGGAACCGCTCATGCAGCTGCGCAATATCGCAGCGACGGATCGCGGACGATGTCATTATTCGCTCTGTGAACAGTCCCGGCTGGTTTCATAATTTCGAGATATTGCTCTGTTTGTTATTGTGAGTTCGGTGACTTCATCGGACTGTTCCAGGTATTTACTGATGATCCATCCGATCGTTATTTTCCATTCGCCATTTTCTATGTATTGTCGCGCTCTGGTTTTGTTTTTAATTATAAAACCTCAGATTATATATCTTGTTATCCTTGCTGTTCGGCGGGTTTCATCAAATTTTCGACGTATTCTTGGATAGGGTCTGCCGTGCAATCGCCGGGGGAGGGGACATGTCCGTCGAGCTAGACGCAACCACCTATGTTCACGTCAAACCGACAACCGCGCATTCCTACATCCTGCCCGCCGTGCTCGACGTGCTGGAGAGCCATTTCGGCGGTTCTGCAAAAAACGACGTCTTTGATTTGGGATGTGGTACCGGCGGAGCGGCCGCTGCTCTTGCGCAGAAGGGTTATCATGTCGTTGGTGTCGATCCCTCCAGCGATGGTATTGCCAAGGCCAATATCAATTATCCCGAACTGCCGCTGCAAGTCGGCTCGGCCTATGACGATCTTTCCCGGGAATACGGCAGGTTCAATGCCGTCATAAGCCTGGAGGTGGTCGAGCATGTCTACGATCCGAGGGCATTCACCTCGACGCTGTACGATCTTGTCAAGCCGGGTGGCGTCGCCGTGTTGTCGACCCCCTATCACGGTTATCTGAAGAACCTTGCGCTCGCGGTGATGGGGAAAATGGACGATCACTTCATGCCGCTGACGGATCATGGGCATATCAAGTTCTGGTCGAAAAACACTCTGAGCACGCTGCTGCTGGATGCCGGCTTCGACAAGGTCCGTTTTGAATTTGTCGGAAGAATTCCCGTTTTGGCCAAGTCGATGATCGCCGTCGCTCAAAAATCTCTTTAGAGCCCTAAATCTCTTTAGACGGTATCGGGGCGGCCCGCATTTGGAACAGCATTGCTCTGTGGATTTGCGCGCGCGAGTGCGATGCGGGTCCAATCCAAAGGCGGCCTCCGCTGCAATAATCCATAGGTTGTTTTTGCTATGCGCAGCGCGGAAAAAAATCCTTAAGAAATATTTACTTTTAGTTGCATTCTTGCTTAAACTCTCCATTATACGGCTCGGCATGCTGATAAAGTGGGAGACTTGTTCACATGAAGGCGAAATCCCCGAATTCGATCGACGTCTATGTTGGCAACCGCGTCAGGGTCCGGCGAAAGACGCTCGGGATGACCCAGCACGGCCTAGCCGAACTTCTGGGCATCACCTTCCAGCAGATCCAGAAATACGAAAAGGGGACGAACCGCATAGGCGCCAGCCGTCTTCAGCGCATATCCGAGATTCTTCGCGTGCCCATCGGCTTCTTCTTCGAGAACGGTGGTTCCGGACCGATCGAAGGCGAGACGAGCGAGTTGAACAGGTTTTTGTCCTCGAAAGAGGGGCTGGCGCTCAACAAGGCGTTCATCGCCATCGAGGATCCGAATATCAGGCAAAAACTGGTGGCATTGGCCAAAAGTCTGGCAGTTGCGGGGTTGTCCGACATCGACGGTGAGTTGCAGGATCCGGTTATCAACGGCTGAGGACGGAGCGTGCTTCACCTGCAGAGATTCGGCGATCTGCGGTTGATCGAGACGAGCGGCGACCCGGTCCGCTCTCCGATCAAGGGGCTGTTGACGATGGCCCATATCTATGCCTGAGCAGTGAATTCAGCCATTATGGGTTGGCTCAGTTTCTGCGGAGCGACGTCAAAGCTGAGGGCGGTATATTCAATGGCGAAAATTGGCATTGTGGGGATAGCTGGCGGGGCGGAGGCGGTCGCTGCCGCCTGGTCGGCGCCGCTCTGCCTTGCGGCGGCCTCAGCGACAGCCGAGGCGTCATTCTGACGCGCCGGGTCCACTATTCCGACAGGATCATATCGCCGGGGGAAACTCTTTCCCGCGTCGAACCTTTTTTGGCCAGCTTCGGCATCACCAGGGTTGCGCGACATACCGGATTGGACGACATCGGAATCCCTGTCTGGTGCGCCTATGCCCCGAATTCGCGGTCGATCGTGATTGCTCAGGGGAAGGGCCTGACCGATCTGGACGCCAAGGTATCCGCAATCATGGAGGCGCTCGAACGAGCCGTCGCCGGCGAACCCTTCGTCAAGCGCGTCCACGGTTCCTCTGCCCGCCTGCAGGCAAAGGGCTGCCAGGCCGACAGATTGAGCTGCCTGACCGCCGTTCATAAACCCGATCTCGGGCCGGATGACGAGACCGAATGGGTTGCCGGCGTCAATATCCTCAGCGGCGAAGAGATCCACATTCCCTTCGAGGCGGTGGTGCTCGACCGGACGCGTGACACGCGATACTGGATGTCCTCGGATGGCCTGGCTTCGGGAAACAGTGCCGAGGAAGCAATCTTTCATGGCGTGCTGGAGCGTATCGAGCGTGACGCTCATGTGCTGTGGCAGGTGGGCGGAGAGGCCGATCGTTATGCCGGCTGCGTCGATCCCCGCGGCTTTGAGGACGAGGCCCTCAACGGGCTGATCGACAAGATCGAAGCATCGGGATTGGCGCTCAGGCTGTTCGATATCACCAGCGACATCGCAATCCCCTGTTTCACCGCCATGCTGGGGCCTGGGGAGCTAATTCCAGGCTCCAGGCATCCTTATGCTGACAGGGACATTCGCCTCGTCGAGGTGACCGGCGGTACCGGGGCGCATCCGTCCCCCGTCCGCGCGGCCATTCGCGCGGTGACGGAAGCCGTGCAATCCCGGCTGACCTATATCAGCGGCGCCAGGGACGATATTTCTCCTGCAACTTTCTCGAGATCCCTCCCGCCACTGATGCGGCGGGCCTTCGATGCGGTTGCCGCACCGCCTGCCGCCCTCTGCGGTGACGGCGCGGCAGGATATCGGCCACAGGATCTGACGCAGTTGCTGCAGCATGTGCTTGACGCTCTCAGCAACCGAGGGATTAATTCGGTCATCCGGGTTCACCTCAGCGACGACACGCTTCCCTTCAGCGTCGTCAAGGTGGTTATCCCCGAACTCGAAAATCCCGAGGGGGAGCGCGCCCGGCGATTTGGAACAAGGGCTCTGGCCAAGGCGATCGGGTTTTGAAGATCATTTTCGCAGGTCCCAGTCTTCCCGATGCGGCATCGCTTGCCGGCGAGGCAATACGCGTCCTGCCGCCTGCCATGCAGGGCGACGTCCTGGCTCAGGTGGAGCAGGGCGCCAATGTCATCGGCCTGATCGACGGCGGCTTCGAATATGCCGCACCGGTCTGGCACAAGGAAATTCTCCATGCTCTCTCGCTTGGCGTGGCCGTTCTCGGGGCCGCAAGCATGGGCGCCTTGCGGGCCGCGGAATGTCATCCTTTCGGGATGATCGGGCTCGGCCGCATTTTCGAGGACTATCGCAGCGGCCGGCTGGTCGACGATGCCGCCGTCGCACTCATGCATGCGCCGAGCGCGCTGGGCAGCAAGCCGCTGACGATACCGCTCGTCAATGTCAGCGCCACGCTGGATGCGATGGAGGATAGGGGACTGCTGGCAGGTGGGTTGCGCCAGGTGCTCGAAGATGCGGCAAACGCGATCTTCTTCAAGAAGCGGACGTGGCGGGCGATCGTCGAACAATGTGCTGACATAGCCGAGCCGGATCCTCCGCAACTGCTGGCGGCGCTTCTTTCGAATTCCGTCGATCAAAAACGCCTTGATGCCCTGGAATTGCTGAAAGCCCTACAGGACGCCCGCGACATCCGTTCGAACGCCGATCTGCCCTGGAAACTGCACGCAACCGCGTTCCGTACCCGTCCTGCATTGTAAATCGAAGACGGCAATTTTCACCAAGGGTTGTGTCACGCTTTTTTCACGGGCTCGACCCCCTCTGCGCGCGTATCATGCCTTCAATTCGTTGGAGAAATGGTCATGGGCGTGACATCGATTGCCAAGGTAAGTGCAGGGCAAGGGGCAGAAGACGGTCTGAATGAACTCATCGCGCTGGCGCGGATGATCGCCTACGCGCGACAGGTCGCTCAGGATGTCAAATTGCAGTTCGCGACGAATTGCCTCGATCTGGCGCTCGAGGCCGTGAAGCAGGAGGTGGGGGAGGGTTTGACCAGTGAACTGGCTGAATTGGGCTCGCCGGTTCCGCAAGTGAGCGTGAGCCGTCACTAATGCATGTCGCCGGGAAGTGTGCAGCGGTTCCTGGATAACGACATGCATCAAAACAAAGGGCCAAAGCGCGTCGCATGAATCAAATCTGATGCGACGCGCTTTAGAGCGGTTCTGCGCGTCCGTGAAAAGTTGAACTGCTCTGATGCATGCCGCCCGGAAGTGTGCAGCGTTCCGGGCGACATGCAAAAACAAGGGACTATAACGCGCGTCGCTGGGCACAATGCGTCGGCTTTATGGACGTGGCACTCGCGGGACCATTCGATCCCATCGCGCGGGAGATAACGGGCTGAAACTGATGCCCGAGCGTTGGTAAATCCATCTTAGTTGCGGCTTGGAGAAGCCCGGCTCGCTGCGGGCCGCGGATGGTCGGCGCGCTATTCAGGGTCTGCTGGAAACGACCCTGAATGGAAACGAAGGGTAACCGATCTCCCCGACGTTGCTTCCGGAAAGGGAAGCGGCGCGATCTCGCGTTCACAGATCGTCTGCGCGATCGGCCGATCGGCGGCCGATCCATGGTCTCAGTGGGTCAAATTGCGCTTCTGGGCCAGCAGTAAAATGTAGTCGTCGGCAATGTCTGCGATGGCCATTGCGACTTCCGCCGGATCGCACCCCTCGACCTTCGTATTTGCAATGAACTGATAAACCGCCTTTTCGATCTGCTTCCGGCAGATCATCACGCGTTCATCATAACCAAATTCCGGAATATGCGATGCTATATCACTCATCAGGTCGGCTCCCTCACTACTTACAGTGACCATGACACAAATTATAAGTTGAGCAAGCAAATGCTTTATGAAGGGTTAATTCCCTGCCGAGGTGCGACCATTTCGACACAGGTGTGGCAAATCGTAAGACGCCTTTGGCGTGTTGAACGGGACGGGCTCGAAAAGGGCGGCTGTTTCGCGTCGAAAGAATCGCCAACGCCGCTGGCGCCCCGGCTTGGCGCCGGTATCTCGGTCGGATATGCCGGAACCCCGTGCCTGAGGGTAAAACGGACGAGCCGGCTGCTGCCGAGTGAAGCGGCGGAACTGCGCCGTGCCTAGGGTCTAACCATCTGATTTAGCAATATATTGCACCATCATACATCTCCGCTGCCGTCATTCGGCGGTCCTAAGCTGCACCGGCATCGCTCCTGTGCGTGGTCATCTCCATGAATGTCGAGTCATCGCTTGTGATCCCTCGTCGGGATGCTCGACAGGTTGCCGGGCGTCTGAAACCCGAGGTGGGGAAGAGGCTTCAACTGATTTTTTGCCCTCTTGGAAAACTTGAACCGAGGTCGGCGGCAATTAAAGGCAGAATAACCTGCGGCTGATAACCGGTGTTGTGAAGAAAATTTTATCAAAAGGTTAAATAATAAGTTTCAGATGGAGGTTGTATTTAAATATCAATTAAAAGATGACATGAATTCTATATGCATATAATCACTGGATGTGCTGTCTTATGGTTATCGCGCGTTATTATTGTCTATCATGCCCAGAGATCAACTGTATGACATCGGCTGTTGGCAAAATTTTAAGGCATTCATAAATATCATCTTTGTACTTGAAATATAGATTCTGATGTTGCTGGGGCGAGCGGCGGGAGGTCCTGTCCGTTGGAAAATGCGAGCTTGTCTCGTGAGGCCGATCTCTGCCCGGGCGATATTACTATTCGAGCAATATTTTCCATGTCGAGACAAAAGACAACGGCAATCGCATTTCCGGCGAACCGCAGGGAAGAAAAGCAGAGGACCCGCCGGGGTGGGTGACGGGTCCTCCAGTAGAAACGCTTGCACAGTGCGTGGATATAATTGCAGGTAAATCGTGTATTGTCACACGTCATTATTGATGATGATGGTTTTTCACCGGTTTCATTGATTTTTACTTATTGTTATTCTGGCGAAATATCGCATTTCCAGTGTTCTAGCGAGATGTTGACCGGTTGGTCGCCTGCATCACGTCTGCTGTGACGAGGTCGCAGCAGAGCATTCGCCAGACCGATCGATCTCCGACAAGCGCCGGAGCAACGCTTTCGTCCTGAAGAGGGACCAACCGCTCATCAAGGGGCAAAATGGATCGATCTCTTCGAATTTCTGGACATTCTTTTCCTTTGGATCCCTTGCCGGCCAGGATTTGGACAGCGCCCTGCGTGCAGCTCGCGTGGTTTTTGAAAGCATAAAATTCGTCAGCACGCCCGAAGCGAGCATCGGGCTATGATGATAGATGTGCTTCAGCGAGGTCGCGGCGCTGGGCCAATCTCTTAGACTGGCAAATTGCGAAAAGGCATAAAGATGCGCCGAGACGCGGGCGCAGCCGATGACAAAAGCCGGCAGGTCCGGATTGCGCGCGATACATTGCTCGTAGACCGCCAGAAGCGATCGAGCCATCCGTGATCGATCGGCAGACATGGCTTCCGAGTGAAGGCGATATCCCACCAGCCCCAACGGCACCGTCTCGATCTTGAAATGCTCGGCCGTCCGGAGTTCGAAGTCGAAATCCTCGCATCCGCCGATCCCCTGCCTGGCATAACGCGGATCGTAGCCGCCGATCTTGTCGATGACGGCGCGGCGAACCATGAAGCCGCTGCCATTGCCGACGAAGCGGAAGACGAGATGGCGCGCTAGAATCGAGTCCCTAGCGTTCACTGATGAACCGGATCTCATGTAATATCCCGCGGGATCGATCAAGCGGTGAAGAGTATACACCGCGCCCCAGGCGTCCGGCAGGGGATGGAGGGCCGAAAGCATGCGCTCGACATAGGTCGGATGCCAGAGATCGTCGGCATCGAGGAAGGCGATATAGCCTGATGTCGATGCCTCAATTCCGATATTGCGGGCGGCAGCGACGCCGCGGTTTACCGTCGACAGGAGCTTGATCCTTGGATCTCCGGCGGTGAAGCGGCGACAGATCGACGCCGTCCCGTCGGTCGAACCGTCGTCGACGATGATGATTTCCAGTGCCTTGTGGCTCTGATCGACAACCGATTGAAGCGTCTGGGCAAGGTAGGGGCTGGCATTATAGGCGGGGATCACGACCGCCACCTCAATCCCTGATATGGTCGAAAGCTCCATCGCCGTCACCCGAGCCTGGAGGTGGATGTGGGCGGGCTAAGATCGATCCGGTTCTTCATCAGCCTGGCGATAGCCAGCCGATGGTTGACGACGATCAGCGTTCTGCCGGCATCTTCCTTCATCATCGCAGCAAACACCCGCATCTCGATATCCTCGTCGAGGGCACTGGTAGCTTCGTCGAGCAGCAGAATCTGCGGCCGGCCGGCGAGAGCGCGCGCCCGTCCGGTGCGCTGCCTTTGGCCGCCCGAAAGCCGGATTGCTTCGTCGCCCAGCCATTCATCGAAGCCAGAGGGCAGATCTTCGATGAACTCCGTGGCGCAAGCCACTTCGGCGGCCCACCGGATATCCTCCTTCTAGATATCGCGCCGAAACCTTATGTTGTCGAGTACCGTGCCCACCATCAGGTCGACGTCCTGACCCGACACGGAGTTGCAGCCAACTGGAGCGGTCGACCGTTGCGAGATCTCTGCCGTCGCCCGTGATCCTGCCTTGGGTCGGCCGGCTGCGGTCGAGGATTGTCTTTTTGGCAGCGCGCGTCGCTTTTGCACTGGCAATCTATCGATCATGAACAGCGGCCGGCTAGAAATATATTTGTCGAATAACCATTACTCCATTTATTGAAAATCTTGGTGTAACTTCTTTGCGACGTGTGGACTTCGGAGTTGAGAGCTTGAAGAAATCGGCAAGAAGTGACGTAACTGTTGCTGTTGTAATCCCGGCCTACAACGCGGAACGAACTCTGGTTGAAACAATCAGCAGCGTTCGCAATCAAACGCATCATGCGCTCGATATCGTCGTGGTGGACGACGGTTCAAAGGACGGTACCCTGGCTATTGCGCAAGAAATCGTTAAAATTGATCCGCGCGTGCGAGTATTGAAGCAAAGAAATTCAGGCGTCGCTGCTGCTCGAAATGCGGGTTGGCGCTCTACTCCTGCCGACCTAGTGGCGTTCCTAGATGCTGATGACCTTTGGTCACCTGATAAAATTGAGCGACAATTGGTGGCATTGGAGACAGGCGGCCCACAAGTCGGGCTAGTCTACACTTGGTATGCGATGATCGACCACAACAATTACGTCATTTACCGGAGCAATGAGATTTCCGCCGAGGGAGATGTGCTCGACGAAGTACTTGCCGAAAACTTCATTGGAAATGGAAGCTCGCCACTCGTACGGCGGAATGTCCTCGACGCGACGGGAGGATTTGACTCCTCACTCCAACAGCGCGAGGCGCAGGGATGTGAGGATTATCTCTTTTACTGTCGGGCCGCTGAACTCTCGCATTTTGTCGTGGTGCCGGATCATCTTGTCGGCTATCGCCAAACCCCCGACAACATGTCAGCCAATTTGACGCGAATGCTTCGGTCCTGGATTCTGGTCGCGGATGAAATGCTAAAGAGACACCCGGAAAAGGGTTTTGCAATCCGGGCCGGCCTACGCCGCTGTGGCCGGTGGCTCGCCCAGAGGGCGGTTGAACAGGGCCAATACCGCGCGCTCATCGGACTTGTGGCTACTATGTCGCGATATGACAAGCCAATTGCCGCCCAGATGCTTGTGGTCGACGCGAGATCAAAGGCAATGAGGAGCCTTAAAAAAAAGGCCCGATCATGGTTGAAGCAGGAACCTTATTTCTCTCCAAATCCCAATCATCGCTTTGCCCTAGGAACAAAGTACGATGCGGGTTGGACGGTGGAACCCCCCATTCTTGTCTCAGCCAAATAGCAGATTTGCGAACTCTGACTGGGTGATCCCGCGAAAAACCTCCTGTCTTTTCAATGCGAGCTTATCGGCATCCGCCCGCACCGTGCCACCGACGCAGCTTAACCCGATCCGGTAACCACATTGTTCGGCTATGTCCCGGATAGCGGGGTCGAAGTCGCCATAAGGATATGCGACAGCCAGCACTTCTCGGCCCAGGCATTTTTCAAGCATAGCTTTGGAGCCAGCAAGCTCTCGTAATAGGCTCTCCGGTGGCAGAGCAGATAAACGTACGTGCCGGACTCCGTGGGCGCCCAGCGTCACGTCGCTGTTCGCGACTGCCGCAAGTTCCTCCCAAGTTAGCAATGGAGCCGGCGATCCATAGGCCGAATCCCATATTGCAGAGCCGCCGACCCTACCGGTTGGCACAAAGAGTGAGGATGGGAAGCCGTATCGATGTAGCAGTGGGAGAGCATGCGTCATGAAATCGCGCGTAGCGTCGTCGAAGGTCAGGACTAATGTCTTTTCTGGCGGTTTGGCACCTTCATCGAAACAAGCAAGCAGCCGGTCCAAAGTCATCCCGCGCCATCCGGCGTCGCGCAGGAAGGCCAGTTGGGTTTCGAAAGCCTCCGGAGATTGGCGGTATCGAGCGAGCTGTTCAGCACCATCGTCCGAAACCTGATGATACATCAAAATCGGGACATCGTTCCAGTCGGCGGACGCTTCCACAACTTGCCCCCCTCTCCAGCGTACTTGGCTGGCGACCTGAATGGGCAAAGGCTGCGCCGTGTTGACTTCCACGCGTGTCGGCTCAAGGACCCCCCGGTGCTCCACCTTCTCGAACCTTTGGATTCTATAGAGCGGACTTTTGGCTTCGACCGAGAGAGTTAAATCCGGATGCTGGTCAAACATCTCGCCTATGCCGACCGCACCGAATTCATGCGGCCACCCGAATCCTGTCTCATGCGGCCTATCAATCAGGAGGTTGGCGTGGGCAGTAACGAACCAACCACCCGTGCGAAGACTGCCCGCAATCTTATCGACTATCTGGCGGAGTTTTGCTCTGTTTTCGAAATAGTACAGAACCTCACTGCAGACGATGAGATCGTAAGGCCCTTCCAGCTTGTCGCTCAAAAGATCCAACTGCCGATAGGCTACCGCGGAATCATGGTCCTGCAGCGAGGCCGCCCGAGCGACTGCCGACGCCGAAATGTCGGTCGCCAGCAGGTTGTCGACGCGGGAGGCCAACATCCGTGTAAAGGTTCCTTCCGCGCAGGCCAGCTCAAGGCCGTTTGAAAAGCGCCGATCGTCCAACAACGAGAGTGTTTGAAGGTATTTCACAGTCTCATAGTTGTTTCGGTAGTCCCAAGGATCGACCTGGGAAAACAGTTCCTCCCAGTACGCCTCCGTATCGTACCTCGGCACCTCATCGCCTACCGGGCCGGTTTTTTTCGACGGCGTCTCCTTTAATATCTGCGCCGAGGCTGCAACTGCCCGCTGACTTTCCTCTTCAACGATTCGATCGAATTCGACGCGCCCGGCATGCGCCATGCCTGATATCGGCGCCTTCTTGTTCGACCAACCCCTGACGGTCTTAGCTCCGGCCCAATATGATACTTTCGCCACGAGCTTCCGCATCCGTTGAGCTACTCCGCTGTAGCTTGGCGCTGCCCTGCTGGCGGAGTCGGCGCCCCCGTCCTCCTGATCAGCAAGATTGACGAAGCCACCTTCTGCCAACGAAACCGCCGTTGGGTGATTGTCGAACTCCAGGCCGAACATCATCCTAAGTCGATTTCGTATGGCATCGGCTTCGATCGCTCCGAAGACAACAAACTCCAGTTGCCCTAGCAGCGTCGGGCCTTGCCAGATGCAACAGCGCAGCCGCTCAATGCCGGGCAAGATAAGGTCGACGATAGGTCGATCCAAATCGATTGGCTGTATCCTCGTTGTTCCGATCGTGGCGGGCACGTCGGTCGGCTGTTGGTCAGCGATCTTTCGTTCCAGTGCACGAACCAACAGGGAACCAAAAGCTTCCTGGGGAGCATGCCGATTAAACCAAGCCTCCAGATCGGGAAGCTTGTCCTGGATCTTCGACCACAGTCCGGGCCAAATCGGCTCGTCCGGGAAAGCGCCGACCACAATCCCGTCTATCATGATTGCACTGAGCGTGTAGACGTCGGCGTCAGGCGGAAGTGGCTCCGCCACCCGGTCAAGCAGTTCGCCAGGATTGTCGCCCTGACCTATTGCAGCGCCGACGAGCCAGGTCGCGAGATACCAGCACGCTGTTCCCAACGCGGCTTGTGTGATTCCCTGAGCGAGCGCCGGCACCGGATAGGCAATGCGCGGATCGGAATGGTGGCCGCGCCGGATCACCTTGAGACCAAAATCGAGATGCTTGATCCTGTTCGACGACAGCGAGCCGGCCGCCACGCTAACGTCAGCCATCAGGCCTTCAACCGGCGCAAATTCGGCGCCCACTCGAGCGAGGCGCTGCCATAGGTCCCAGTCCTCGCACATTGCCATCTCTGGATCGAAGCCGCCGATTTCTGCAAGCCGGGACCGGCGAAGCAAGGCGGCGTGGATCGCGAAGGGGCAATAGCGCGCTGTTTCGGCGAACGGATTGTCCATTTTGACTGCGGGGTGAGACTGCCACCAGGGAGCACCATTTTTCAGACGGCGCCAACCGCAATGCAGAATGTCGGCCTGCGGCAAGGTTCGTGTGTGATTCAGCATGGTTTCGAGATGGAGGGGTGCCAGCGCGTCGTCTGAATCGAGAAAGACGACCCAGTCGCCTTTCGCCTGCGCCAGTCCCGCATTGCGAGCAGCCGAAACGCCGCTCTGCTCCTGCCGCAGCACACGGAAGCGCGTATCCCCAGCCGCGAAACGGTCCGCAATTTCAGCGGTCTGATCGGTTGAACCATCATCAATGATGAAGCATTCCCAGTCGGCATGACTTTGCGCTCTCAGGCTCTGCAAAGTCGAAGAAATCGTTGTTTCCGCTTCATGCGCCGGTGTAATGATGGAAACCATCGGCATATTTGTTGCTTTCTACGATAACGATCACGCTAGTGTACCGTGTCAGTTCGCGAGTATGATGATCTTTACTACTTTGAGGCAAGGTGTATTTAACCGGTGGCAAAAGTGAGCCGAAATGCCTGAACATCTCAAGGATGATGCGCTTGATCGCGCGAAGCGACGGGACCAATACTGGCGTCGTGATCAGTGGAAGCCCTTGATCCATATCTGTCTGCAATGGAACGATTTGCTGTTAGAACTTCTGGCACGCGATCTGAAGATGAGATATCAACGGTCCGCAATTGGCCTCGGCTGGTCCTTGATGCGGCCATTGAGCCAGTTGCTGGTTTTTTCGCTGCTCTTTCGGCACGTCCTGCCCCTAGATATTCCCCATTACACCACTTTCGTCTTTTCCGGCGTGTTGGCCTGGGGTTGGCTCAGCACTGCCGTACCCGCGGCGACGACTTCCATAACCGGCAGCAGCGAACTGGTGCGCCGGCCGGGCTTTCCGACCGGGATACTTCCTGTTGTCGCAGTCATCACGCAGGCAGTGCACCTTCTGCTCGCTCTGCCACTCCTCTTCATCATCTCGTTTGTCGAGACCGGGGGGCCGACTTTGAGCGTCGTCGCACTTCCACTCGTCTTCATTGCGCAGGCGCTGTTCACGATGGGCCTGTCCTATCTTGTTGCGATTGCGCATGTCCACTTCCGGGATACTCAACATTTGGTAGGCGTAGTTTTGATGCTGGGTTTTTACCTGACACCCGTGTTCTACAGCCCACTTAAGGCGAGTGAGCCAATGGCGTTAATACACACCTGGAACCCGATGGCCTGGATTCTCGAGGGCTACCGCGCCATTTTCGTCGAACACGCGTGGCCTCCCGTTGAGATCTATTGGAAGACCGCGCTGATTTCTTTGCCGATGCTCTTTGCTGGCATTTGGCTGGTCGAGCGTGGCAGCGCACGCCTAGTGGACGAACTATGAGACAAGGCGCCATCACCGTCCACGACGTCGGCAAGCGCTACCGTGCGCAAGGGGGTGCACGCTCCACCACCTTGAAGGGTTACCTTTTGTCTGGACGGTCCGTGGTACAGTCGAAAAGCTTTTGGGGTCTGCGCCACATCAGCTTCGCGGTTGCGCCAGGGCAAGCTGTCGGCGTGGTCGGGCTAAACGGGGCCGGGAAGTCCACTTTGCTGCGTCTGATCGGTGGTGTTGGTCGTCCCGATGAAGGGCAGATCAAGGTGATGGGTCGAATTGGCGCCTTGCTCGACATCGGGGCGGGCCTGACCGACGATTTGACGGGGCGCGAGAACATCTTCCTACTGGGTGTTATCGCGGGAATGCGGCGGACCGAGGTTGCCGAGCGGTTTGATGAGATTGTAGCCTTCGCCGAGTTGGAGGCGGCCGTTGAGAATCCGGTTCGCAGCTATAGCACCGGGATGCGCATGCGCCTGGCATTTGCCGTGGCAGTCCATGTGCGCCCGGACATCTTGCTTATCGATGAGGCCCTCGCGGTAGGCGACCAAGCCTTCCAGCAGAAGTGCATTGCAAGAGTGAAGGAGATACTGAACGGCGGCGCCACTATCTTCTTCGTGTCACACGACGTCTCGCAGGTAAGGGAAATCTGCGATCACGTGCTGTTCCTGAGAGGCGGACGCGTCGTGGGCTACGGACCAATCAACGAAATGCTCCCGCTTTATACTTCGGCTGTCGAGGCGAAGGTCGCCAGCGTCCAGCACGAACCGTTCGCCGTTACAAAACTGCCCGCCGAACTTGTGCCGCAGGTCAGCCGGTTCGGCAATGGCGAACTCCAGATCACAGCCGTCGTGTTGCTGAACGAGCAAAGCACGCCGACAAGTACCATCGTTGCGGGCGACCGGCTGTCGATTTCACTGACCTATGTTGGCGCCACCAGAGATCGCAACGCCGTTATCGTCATCGGCATCTACGCGGCGGACGATACGTGCTGCTTCGAGACCGACAGCAAGTTGGCCGAATTCGCCCCTGTCGTAGACACGGATACGGTGCGCATGGAAACAACACTCAATCGTGTCGACCTGGCGCCGGGCGACTATCGCGTTACCGTGGGCCTTTTTTCGGCGGACTGGCAGCTGGTTTACGATTATCATGCCGAAGTCTATCCTCTCGCCGTGACCGGCCCCGGCCCAAGAAAGGGTATGCTGAATCCTCCGACACAGTGGCAGCAGGTGCAGTCGCGCTCCTCCGCGACCTTGCCGGATGACGGCTTATCGGGTCAGTACAGCTCGGATCGGAACTCCTGATGCGCCTTGCGGTTCGAGACATAGACATTCTTGACCTTCCGCCAGATTTTGAACCGACCGATGACTATCAGGGTGCACTTGTGCTGGTCCGGGTCGCCGGTCGTCCGTGCGGCCAAGCTGTGATCGCCTTCGACACCGATGGCGGCAAGACACCAATTAAGGACCGGGTTCTGTCTGCGGCCAGTTCGTCGGTGTTCGAGGCTTGGCTGAGGCATCGGCTGGCCCTCCCTGACCCGTCGCCGACTCCAAGTCAGCTGCCGAAAGCTTGCGTGGTGATCTGCACGCGCGATCGTACCGAAGATCTGGAGCGCTGCCTCATCGGGCTTTTGGCGATGGTCGATAAAGCCGATATTCTAGTCGTCGACAATGCCCCATCGAACGAGGCCACGCGAGATTTAGTCGGGCGCTTCGAGACTGTGAGGTATCTGCGTGAACCGCGTCCCGGTCTTGACGTCGCGCGCAATACTGCCCTTCGCAACGCAGAAGCAGACGTCGTCGCCTTCATCGACGACGACGCGGTTCCCGACCCGCTATGGCTTAGAACCTTGCTTCGCAATTTCGAGGACCCCCTAGTGCTGGCCGTGACCGGCCTTACCATGGCGGCAGAGCTGGAAACGGACTCGCAGATCGCCTTTCAGCATTTTGGCGGTTTTTGCCGTGGTTTCAGGCGTCAGGTCTATGATGCCTATAACCTGGACCCATTCATGGGATGGCACGCGGGTGCCGGTGTCAACATGGCATTGCGCCGAACGATCGTTGACGCGGTCGGGTGGTTCGACGAGGCTCTCGACGCTGGAACGCTAAGTCTGGCTGGTGGCGACACAGACATGTTCCGGCGTGTGCTCGAAGCCGGATATCGGATCATCTACGATCCCGAGGCTCTGAACTGGCACCGCCATCGTCGCTCAAGCAAGGAACTGCAGCAGCAGATGTATGGCTACGAGGTTGCATCGTTCGCCATCCTGACGAAGGCCCTCCTGTTCGAGGGAAACCCGCGTGCGCTGCCTCGCATGTTTCGTTCGTACAGCAGGCTTCTTCGGCGATTGTTTCAACCTCGACGGACGCACCAATTCAGCCTGCCTTACAACGACGCCTTAACGCAGGTCAGAGGTGCTGTGAGCGGCCCGGTCCGTTATCTGAGGGCGCGGGCGCGAGCAGGGGAGGCCGGGCATAAGCGTGGTTGACATCAGCGTTATCATACCAACGCATAATCGTGCTGCTATGCTGAGATCGCTTTTAAGCAAGCTCGACGCTCAGCGCGATGGGACCCCAGCGTTCGAAGTCCTGGTTGTGGCGGACGGGTGTGAGGACGACACGTCGACAATGCTCTCGTCGCTTCGTACCCGCGTTCCGCTTCGTACCCTGACGTTGCCGGGCGTCGGTCCGGCACTCGCCCGCAATGCGGGGGCACAGGTCGCGAGCGGCCGTTTATTGATCTTCCTTGATGACGACATTGAGCCCGGGGAAAACTTCGTTCGGGCGCACGCCGCGGAACATCAGCGCCACCCCGGGGGCGTGGTGATGGGGCCGTACCCGCCACTTCCGCACATTGCCAAGGATCGCTTCCGCCTCACCGCGCGCGCATGGTGGACGAGGCACTTCGAGCGCGTGTCCCGCCCTGGACATCAGTTCGCCTTTACCGATGTGCTGACAGGAAACCTTTCGCTGGATGCAGAACTATTTCACGCAATGGGCGGGCTCGATCCTCAATTCGCTCGTGCACGAGAAGACTTCGAATTTGGTCTGCGTCTGATCAAAAAAGGAGTTCCAATTCGTTTTGCTCCCGAGGCATTGGGTTATCATCTCGAACATCAAACGACGACACTCGCCGGAAAGATGGTGCGCAGGCATCAAGAGGGACGCTCCGATGCCTTGATGGCTCGTAAGCACCCCGACATACAGCGGCTGCTCGCGATCCATCGGTTCGCCGGAAGAAAAGGGCGGAAGAGGCGTCTGCAAAGGACCATCGCTACCCGTGCCGGTTCTGTCCTTGACCCCCTCGTCAAGGCTGGCCCCCGCGTCCTCCAAATATTGGAAAAGGTTGGCCTTCGCAGGCTCTATGACAAGGTGGAGCGACAGTGCAGTGGATATCATTATCTTCGCGGCGCCGCGGAAGTGTTGGGTGAGGATTGGCGGCTTCCGACGGATCCGACAGCTTCCATTGACGAAATCGACGTGCTCGAGATCAATCTGGACCAAGGCCTTGAGGCAGCCGAAGCCATGCTGGCGAAACGCCGCCCCCTCGCTGCTCGCATCATGAATGGGACGGTACATGTCGGCGACATGTGTCACCGGATCGGCACCGAACCATGGGACGCACGGCATTTCCGTCCATGGCTGAACCGCCAGGCAATCCATAGATATCTTCCGTTGGCGCTTGCCGAATGGCAGGGTCAGCCGATCAACGTCCCCCCGCATTTGTCCGACTTGACATTGAATACTCTCAATAACCCCAGTTTCCACGCGCATATGATCGAACAGCACGTCCAGTGGATGCAGGCGAAACTGCGTTCAGCACTCTATGACCATACGAGTAAATCGTAGCGGCGGCCGACGCTGCTGCAACCGACCGCCAGGTTCAGATGCCCTATGGCGCCCATGCCGATGCGCCATTCTCTCAAATCGTACCGTGAGCATACGCCGCGCCATCCCGGACGCGACGCCCGAAAGCCGTGATGATTATTCCGCCGCGCCGAGGTTTATTTTTGCCCGGAACCAGTCGAGCGTCATGGCGACGCCCTGCTCGTAGCTGATCTTGCACGACCATTCCGGCATGACGTAGTTCGCATTGGTCAGGTCGGGCCGCCTGTTGGTGGGGTCCTGCGGTGGTGACGGCTCGAAGACGATCGGCACGCCGCCGACCAGTTTGGACACATATTGGGCGACTTCGAGCACCGAAATCTCGCGATCGTTGCCGACGTTCAGAGGTCCCTTGTAGTCGGTTTCATTGATCCAGAAATAGCGTGCGAAACCATCGACGACGTCGTCGACATAGCCCCAGCTGCGCGATTGCTTGCCGTCGCCGAACACGGTGATTGGCCGGCCCGCCAGCGCCTGGGTGATGAAGTTGGAGACGGCGCGCCCGTCATCGGGCCGTGTGCGCGGACCGTAAATATTGAAGGGACGCACGACCTTGAGGTCGAGCCCCTGGGTGCGCTGCATTTCGAACAGCAGCGATTCCGTGCAGCGCTTGCTCTCGTCGTAGGACGAGCGCGGTCCGGTGCAATCCACCTGGCCTTTGTAGGATTCCGGCTGCGGCGACACCAGAGGATCGCCATAAACTTCGGAGGTCGAGGTGAAGCCGAAGCGACCGCCCTTCTTCAAGAGCTCCAGCAGCCGGAATGCCCCGAGAAGATTGGCGGAAATCGTCCTCTTCGGTTCCTTCATATACCATGGCGGCGATGCCGGGGACGCCAGATGGTAGATTTCATCAAACTTCTCCGACGTCTGCAGCGTCTCGACGTCCGATTTCACGAAGTGGAAACGGGGATCCCTGATGTGGGCGATATTGTCGAAAAGTCCGGTCCAGAGGTTGTCAACAACGACCAGTTTCTGGACGTCGGTTCTAAGTAAAAGCCGGTCACACAAATGCGATCCGATAAATCCAGCCCCGCCAGAAATCAATACGCTTTTCATTGCATTGCGCCTTGTGACGTTTGAGGTGAATGTTTATTAGCATCACCTTTAAGGCGTGGCAATTCATTAGAAGTGTTCTAGAAAATACTCGCCTATTAATCTTAATTATTGATGCCTTTTACTTAAGGTAGTGCCGCCGGCTTCGCCATGGGCGCGCTGCGGGACGGCACGCCCGTCGATCGCTACAGTTTGCGTATCACGAGCGTGCCGGCCAGCGCATCGGGCTAAAGTCCGATCCGATCTTGGCAAGCACCATGCAGAGTTCGGGCGATGCACCCACGTCGGCGAGGCTTGTGTTCGGCTCAGTCGGCCGAAAGCGCCGTCAGGATCTGATAGGCCGCGGCGACGCGATCCTCGTTGGGATAGTTCTTATTGGCCAGGATGACGATGCCGAGCCGCTCCCTGGGAATGAAGGCGACGTAGGCGCCGAAACCGTTGGTCGAGCCGGTCTTGTTGATCCACACATCGTCGCGCGGCTGCATCGGCGGACGCAGTTCCGAAACCGGCATGGTCTTCAGCATCGCCGGCGAATTGCTCTCCAGCACGTCGTTCAAGCTTGGGGGATAGGCATATTGCTCCCAGATGAGATCCTGGGTCATCGCCCCTGCTTTGAAATATCCGCTATGGGTCTCGGTGATGGCCTGCTGCAGTTTTTCGTCGAGCTTGAGCATGCCCATATTGGCGCCGACGAAGCGGATCATGTCGCCTGCGGTGGATTTGACGCCATAGGCTTCGGCCGAAAGCATGGCCGGCGTCATCCGGGCCGGCTCGCCGCTGCGCTTATAACCTTGAGCATAATCGGCCTGCCGCGCTTTCGGCACATCGATATAGGTGCTTTTCAAACCGAGCGCGGCAAACAGCCTACCTTCCATCAAACCGGTAAAATCCCCATGCATGGATTTCGCGACGATATAGCCGAGCATGCCGATGCTGGGATTGGCGTAACTTCTCTGCGTCCCCGCCGCATAGGAGGACTGCCAGGCTTCGAAATAGCCGAGCAGCTGCTTTTCGGTCTTGACCTCGTCGGGAAGCTGCAGCGGAAATCCGCCTGAAGTATGGGTGGCCAGATGCATCAGGGCGACATCGCCGAACGGCTTTCCCGTCATTCCAGGCAGATATTTGCCGACCTTGTCCGACAGCGAAAGCTGTCCGCGTGCTTGCGCATAGGATGCCAGCGTCACGGTGAAGGTCTTGCTGATCGATCCGAGTTCGAACAGCGTGGTCGGTGCCACCGGCTTGCCGGTGTCCTTGGACTCGACGCCATAGGTGAAGATGTGGTCCCGGCCGTCGGCGGTGATGGCGACGGCTATGCCGGGGATGGCGTATTTCTCCATGATCGGCTTGATCGCGGCATCCGTGACCGCCTTCACTGTCGTTTCGTCGGCGGCAAAACCGCTTGTGGAGGCGCTGGCCGAGAGCAAAACGGCCGATAATATTCTTATCCCAACGCTGTTCATAACCATCATCCTCCAAATCGACAGGGCAGCCAAACCAGCGCAAAGCGCATGGGGAGGAGGTTTATCGGCGCTGTTTTGCAATCACAAATGATGATATCTCGCAGCAGCTACAAGAAAATCTAATGCATGTCGCCTGGAAGCGTGCGGCTGTTCCGGCAGAACGACATGCAGCAAAACATAGGCCTTTGATGGTTCGGCAATTCCTCCCCTTGAACGGCCTGCGCGCCTTCGAAGCCTCGGCACGGCATCTGAGCTTCACCCGTGCCGCGATCGAGCTCTGTGTCACCCAGGCGGCGGTCAGCCAGCAGGTCAAAGGCCTGGAGACGCGATTGGGCGTGGCGCTGTTCCAGCGTCTTCCCCGCGGCTTGAAAATCACCGCCGAAGGCGAAGCGCTGCTGCCGACGGTGACGGCCTCCTTCGACCAGATGGCGACGACGCTGGACAGGATCGAAGCCGGGCAGGTGCGGGAGCTGCTGTTTCTCGGCGTGGTCGGGACATTTGCCGTTGGCTGGCTGTTGCCGCGGCTTGCGGATTTCCAGCGCCGGCATGCCTTTATCGATCTCCGCATTTCCACCAACAACAACCGCGTCGATCCGGCCGCCGAAGGGCTGGATTTTGCCATCCGCTTCGGCAGCGGCTCGTGGCACGGCACCGAGGCGCAGCGCCTGTTCGAAGCGCCGCTTTCGCCGCTCTGCATCCCCAAACTGGCGGAGCATCTGCGATCGCCTGAAGATCTTGCCGGGGCCACGCTGCTGCGCAGTTACCGGACGGATGAATGGAGCAGCTGGTTTCAGGCGGCAGGCGTTGCCCCCGCAGCGCAGGTCAATGCCGGCATCGTCTTCGATTCCTCCGTCGGCATGATGGAGGCCGCCCTCCAGGGGCTCGGCGTCGCGCTGGCGCCGCCGTCGATGTTCACACGGCATCTGTCGTCCGGTGCGATCGTCCAGCCTTTTCCCACCGCCATTTCGCTCGGCAGCTACTGGCTGACGCGCCTGCAATCGCGGCCGGTCACGGCGGCGATGCAGGCATTTTCGGATTGGATCGGTGCGCAGGTCTGATGTCCGGAGCGCTCTCAGAGGTCCCGAGCTGCCCCTCATCCGCCTGCCGGCACCTTCTCCCCGCTTGCGGGGCGAAGGGGATGTGCCGCGACCGCTCGGTTGCCACGTAACCTCGCGCAGGGCACGTCCCCTCTCCCCGTCAGAACGGGGAGAGGGTTAGGGTGAGGGGCAGCCATTGGCGCAGGCCGACAGCCAGGATCACTTCTGAATGCAGGTATCCACCGTATCCTTGGTGCATTCATCCAGCCCGGTGAACACCGGATCCTCGACCTTCTTTCCAGCAATCAGGTCCATCATCACGGTTGGCGCCTTGTAGCCCATTTCGAACGGCCGCTGGCCGACGAGCGCGGTGACCAGGCCCTCCTTGGCGATCGCCACTTCGTCGCCGATCGTGTCGGCGGCGCCGATGACGAATTCGTTCTTGGCGATCTTGTCGGCCATCGGCTTGAACAGGTCGCGATAGGGCTGCGGGGCGCCGAACAGCGGCCAGCCGCCCATGATGCCGAAGGCATCGAGGTCGGTATTGGCGGCGAGGATGTCGGTCATCGCCTGAACGCCCTTGGCGCCGTCGTCATTGGTGAACACCGGGCAGCCGGCCACTTCAGTCCAGCCGCCTTCACCCTTCAGTGCCGCAAGGCCCTTCTGGCCGCTCAGCGTATCGCGCATGCCCTGGGCGCGGCGCAGGATGTTGTCGGCGCCGGGATTGCCTTCGATGGTGCAGATCTTGCCGCCCTTCGGCTTGGCCTTCTTGATATATTCGCCGATCTTGGCGCCCATCAGATAGTTGTCGGTGCCGAGATAGGTCTTGCGTAGCGCCGCATCATCTGCCGCGAGATCGGCATCGAGCGTCATCACCGGAACGCTCGGATTGGCGGTCTTGAGCGTCTGGGCGATCAGCTTGGCGTTCGACGGCGAGATGGCGATGGCGGCGGTATCGGCTTTACCCAGCATATCCTGGACGATCTGCGCCTCGCCGGCTTCATCGGAGGTCGATGCCGGGCCGGTGTAGAAGCATTCATATTCGGCGGATGCGTTTTCCTTGTTCCACTTCTGGCAACCCTGGTTGATCGCCTCGAAGAACGGGTTGTCGAGGCCTTTGACGACGATGACCAGCTGCTTCTTGGCGGCGAGCGCCTGTCCGGCCGTCAACGCCAGGACTGCAGCTGTAAGCAATAATGCCTTCCTCATAGCTTCCTCCCATTGAAAAAGACGGGCGCTTCTGCACCCGCCGCGTCATCAACCTGGATACCAGACGACCCGAGGCTCCTCCCTCGAACGCTGGTAGTCCCAAGCCGAATTGATCAGCTTTTCCAGATCGTAGACCGGCTTCCAGTCCAACAGATATCTGGCCTTGCTGTTGTCCATCCAGTTCGAGTGAAACCGGCTTGCGATATCGACCGAGCCGAGCCCGCGCGTGCGGGCGAGAAAATCGGCGACCTCGCCATAGTCGACCGGCCGATCCATCGAGATGTTGAAAAGCTCCCCCTTGGCGCGCGGATTGTCGATTGCCGCCAGGATCGCCGCGACGAGATCGTCGACATGCACGAAGTTGCGCTTCAGCGGCCGCCCGTCGGCATCGCGCAGCAGCGGCACCGTGCCATTATGCGCGTAACGCTCGGCATCATCAGCCGGCACCAGCGTCTTCCAGTCCGGCCCGCCGAAGACATCGTCACCGAAGGACAGCGTGAATTTGAAATCGTCCTTCTCCATGATCCAGGGCGCGCGCAGGCAGCAGCTGTTGATGCCGTACTGGATGGTGAACTGCTCGAGCATCACCTCTTCCAGCACCTTGGAGAGCGCGTAGCAGCCGGGATAGGCGCGATGCGGCGTCTTTTCGGTCACCGGCCCGTCATGGCGATAGAAGAAATGGCCGATGCCGGCATCGCCGCCGATCAGGATGAACTGCTGCGCCGTGGGGCTGGCGCGAAACGCCTCGAGCAGCCAGAACAGGCCCTTGACGGTGATATCCATCACATCTTCAGGGATTTCCTTGCAGGTGGCAAGATGCACGACATGGGTGACGCCGTCCATCGCCGCCGCCACCACCTCGCTGTCGGCAATCGAGCCCTTGACGACACCGATGCGGTCGGTCTCCTCGAGCACACGATTATGGCAAAGCGCGCGAATGCGCGCTTCGGAAAATCGCGGCTCGTCAAGCAGCCCACTAATAAAGCGCCGCCCGACCTTGCCCGTAGCCCCGGTGACAAGGATCAGCATACCTCTCTCCCCAGCAACAGCTAATATGCGCGCGTTTCCGGCGTCAATCTGTATTTATCGTACAAAATAGATTTTTGCGGTGAGGGGCTGATTTAGCGGACATTTGATTGACGATTCCGGGCGCTTTTGCATTAATGAAGATAATCGCTTTTCCGGGAGGAGATCGGCCGAGCGAGATCGCAGGCGTCCGACTGGCAGCCGGGTATCGGCAGCCGGCGGTGAGGCAGGCCTGCAGGTTCCGGGGAGGGTAGTCGGCTGGTCGCGGTTCTCGAACTCACCAATATTTCAAAACATTTCGGCGCCATCCAGGCGGTCAACGACGTGTCGTTTACGCTCGAAGCCGGCCAGGTCGTCGGGCTGATGGGCGATAACGGCGCCGGCAAAAGCACGCTGGTGAAGATGATCGCCGGCAACTTCCGGCCGAGCGAAGGCACGATGCGGCTGGAGGGCAAGGAGATCGTCATGCACCGCCCGGTCGAGGCGCGCCAGCACGGCATCGAGATCGTCCATCAGGATCTGGCGCTGTGCAACAATCTGACGGCGGCCGCCAATGTCTTCCTCGGACGGGAACTGCGCCGCGGCATCGGCCCCCTGAAGGTTCTCGATTACAAGACAATGTACCGGCGCGCCGGCGAGATCTTCAAGGAGCTGAAATCGGAAACCAGGCCGCGCGACCTCGTCAAGCAGATGTCGGGCGGCCAGCGGCAGGCGGTGGCGATCGGGCGCACCATGCTGTCGGAGGCCAAGATCGTGCTGATGGACGAGCCGACGGCGGCCATCTCGGTCCGCCAGGTGGCCGAAGTCCTCAACCTGATCCGCGAACTGCGCGACCGCGGCATCGCGGTCGTGCTGATCAGCCATCGCATGCCCGATGTTTTCACCGTCGCCGACCGGGTGATCGTCATGCGCCGCGGCCGGAAGGTCGCCGACAAGGCGATTGCCGCGAGTTCACCTGAGGAAGTGACGGGTCTGATCACAGGCGCCATCGAACAGGTGTGAGCGCCGCCGCTTAGGGGAGAAATCCCTGCCGTAAGAAATGCCCTTGGGGAAAAATGCCCTATCTGGAGTGAGAGGTCGAAAATGGCAGTGACATTGGACCAGACGATTGCACAGAAGCAGCGCAGCCGGCTTGCGGAGTTTGTCGGCGGCCAGACCTTCTGGGTGCTGATCGCCGTGCTTCTCGCCTGCCTCTTCCTGTCCTTCGCCACCGATTCCTTCGCGACGGCGAAGAACCTCTACAACATCACCCGCAACGTCACCTTCGTCGCCATCATCGCGCTCGGCATGACGCTCGTCATCATCACCGGCGGCATTGATCTCTCGGTCGGCTCGGTGCTCTGCCTCTGCAGCATGGTGCTGGCGGTCACCATGAATGCCGGCTACTCCATCGAGGTCGGCATCACGGCGGCGATCGTCACGGCGCTGGTGATCGGCGCCTTCAACGGCGTGCTGATCGCCTATCTCAATTTCCCGCCTTTCGTGGTGACGCTCGGCATGCTGTCGATTGCGCGCAGCCTGGCGATGGTCGCCTCGAACAACACCGTCGTCTTCCAGTTCGGCCCCGACCATGACAAGCTGCTGGCGCTCGGCGGCGGCGCCTGGTTTTTCGGCATTGCCAACCCGGTGCTCTACATGGTCATCCTGGCGCTGCTCACCGGCTTCGTGCTGCGCTGGACGCGCTTCGGCCGCTATGTCTTTGCCATCGGCGGCAATGAACATGCGGCCACGCTGACCGGCGTTCCCGTGCGCACCATCAAGGTCGCCGTCTATATGATCTCGGCGCTCTCGGCCGGCATTGCGGGCATCGTCCAGACCGGCTGGCTCGGCGCCGTCACCACCAATATCGGCGCCGGCATGGAACTCCAGGTCATCGCCGCCGCCGTCATCGGCGGCGCCAACCTCGCCGGCGGTGTCGGCACCGCCTTCGGCGCCCTGGTCGGGGCGGCATTGATCGAAGTGATCCGCAACAGCCTCGGCCTTCTCGGCATCAACGCCTTCTGGCAGGGCACGTTTATCGGCGGGGCGATCGTGCTGGCGGTGCTGTTCGATCGGATCCGCAATTTGCGGCAGAGCGAGTAGCTATCCGGTCGTAGCGTTCGTTGAGCAAACTCCGGCCATGCCCTCAGGGGCGCTGATCCTCATAGCCATCCAACTCGGGGCATCCCCTGATGTTGGCGAAGCCGATCTCGCGCCGGTCGCCCGATTGATCCAGACCCCTGAGCACGATGACATTGTCATCCTGCTGTATGATCTCGCTACGATAGATTCCGGCCCGCAGCGCCCGGTTTTTTGCCTGGCTGATGTTGCATTGCCCGGGCGGGGGAGTGACGTGCCAGTATCTCGTGCCTTGGCCATCCGACTGCCATCCGCCGGAGGCGGCGAATCCCGGCACGCTGGATAGCAGTATGGCACACGACACTATCAAGCTGCCCACCAGTTTCATGTGACCTCCGTCAGCCGTCGACGTTTCAGGGCTCGTCGCCACGCTGCTTGCCCCGGTTGCAATGGATAACCGGGTTTCGCTTGTTGTCACCACGGTAGATGACCCGCGCTAACACGGTGCTAACGGCTCCAGCGCCAACGAGATAATGTCGCCCGTATGCTGCCAGGGGGTTGCGCGCAAACAGCAGCGGGACAGGCTCGTCGCTCGGCATCTCCCAAACAAGTCATGAAGTTGTCACCCACCGCCCTGAGGGACCGCACGATCGACGGTTGCGTATCCTTCCTTGTCCAATCATAGTGCGGCGATGAAATCGGCAGAGCTATTTTACAGTCGTGAATTTCCTGAAACACCAATAAGCGGTTGGGCGGGAGCGCGACGATATGGGTGGATGCCGGAGATGACAGCGAGTGGGCAGATTAAGCGCCCACGACGTGTCGTGCATCCTTTTGCATCTCAACGAAAGCTATGGTGTCTTCTGGCGATTCATTTTGACGGCGTCGATTTGATCTTTGCCACGCCTTTGGAACTGGATCAGTTCCTTGCCGTCATGTCCCAAAATCTGCTGTCTTCGGGTTGGGCGCTCGTTCCCGGCTGTTTAGTGGGTCGCCCCAACAGACATTGGTTGTCGCGTCTGCCCAAGGCAGCGAAAAGCTCGAAATTTCGGCAGTCGATTTGCAGATTTCTGCGCCAGGCAGGCGTCGTGCGGGAGTTCAGAGATTTTTATGCGGGGGAGCCGCTGAAGCTGCAGTTTGATGGCGTGTTCAACAATTACTATGAGGCCTGGAAGCGACCGGTCGCTTGAAAGCATCAGCCATGTTTAAGGCGGTATGCGCCTGAGGCTGGCAGCGGCGGCGCAGGTGCATCAGGCCGATATTGAAGATCAACCGCAGATAGCTATGCTGCGCCGTATAGTCACAACAATATTGGACCGATCGAATGTTGCGCAACGTCATTTCGGTCTTCTCGATGTTTGGCCTATCCGTTCTGATCATTCCCGGCGAACGTGCTCTGGCCACCGACAATCCAAACATCCAGTTGATCGCGCCCGGCGATCCGGCCATGGCCAAAGCCCATGAGAAATCCATAAGGGAGTTGGACGGCTTCCTCGAGAAACTGCGAAATCCACCGCCGGGAACCGAAAATTACAGCATCAAGCTCGGTTTCACGGACAAGGGCAAGGACGTGGCACTGACCACCGACCAGATGGCGCCGAATGTGGAATTCATGTGGGTCTATCAGATCAAGGCATCAGGTGACCATTTCACTGCTCTTCTCAGCGATACGCCTGAGTACATCCACAACATCAAACCCGATAATCGGGTCGAGTTCGAGAAGTCGGATATCTTCGACTGGATGTATACCGAGAATGGGAAAGTGAAGGGAAACTACACCGCTTGCCCGCTGCTGCTATCAGGTCCGAAAGAACAGTTGGAGCAATATCGGGAGATCTACGGCATTGTCTGCGACTGACCGCTAGGACGCTCCCCAGTTCCCCTTGATGATCGAGATCAGCCTTCCGGGGCCGATGTAAACCGGCTGGCATCGAACGGGCCTCTGGCGGCGACCGGGCCGCTGGCAGCGACCGGGATGACATCCTCGCTCGACGTCGCGACATTCGTTTCACCATGAACCGTGCGCGGGGAGACACGCGGCGCGCTCAACCCCATCGCCTCGCCGGGAGAATGCAGCGCCCATTTCATCAGCGCCGCGTCGGATGTCGATCCGAGGAAGTTTGCTTCTTCCCAGGAAGCGGTCATCGGCAGGGCGGCGATCATATCGGCGCCCTGCCTGGAGGCCTCCGGTGCAACAATGCGGGGATGGAAGCGGGCGTGATCAGGCAATGCCGGCGTCTGCCGCTCCGGCAGTGCGGCAATCGGGCCGATCGACGCCGTCTCCAGTTTGTCGTCCACATCGGTAGCGTGCGCGAGGGCGGCCGGCCGCATCGCCGGTATCGGAATCGGCAAGGATGAAAGATCCGGAACGGAGCGTTTGTCGTCCGGCTCGGCAGCGCCGGTCTGCAGCGCGAGCGCATTCAATGCTCGGCTTTTCGGCGAAGGCAGAAGCGCCGTCACGAGGTTGCCGTCCGTGGTGCCGCTGCTCGACCTGGTCGACACCACCACCTCTTCGTCTTCACCAGCGGTGCCGGCGATCTGGATCGAGGTGGGTCCGCCGCGTTTCCTGTAGTTCGCAATCGCCTGATTGTATCCCGGCAGCGGCCGGCCATCGGCCGGGAGATGCATGGTCTGCCCGTTCGGGAATATGCGCGCGAGTTCCTGCCGCGACATGCGGGGCCAGGCCCTGACATTGCCGACGTCGAGATGCACGAAGGGCGATCCCGAGGTCGGGTAATATCCGACACCGCCGACTTGCATCTGCATGGCAAGCGCACGCAGCGTCGCAAGCTTGACGCCGGGAACATAGAAATCCATCGCCTTACCCAGCATATGCTGGCTCTTCTTGGCGACACCGGTGCTGCGCGAGCGGTTGCGGAGCATGTTGTTGGTGGTGGGAGATCGATAGGCGGAGACGATGTGGATGTAATCCTTGCCGCCGCTGCGCTTGTACACCTCCCAGACCAGGTCGAGCAGCCGGGGATCCATCCGGGTCGGCTCGTTCCTTCGCCAGTCGCGCAGAAACCGGTTGATCTGGGCAAGGCCCTTGGCATCGAACTTTCCGTCGCGCTTATAGGTAATCGTCGCCTTCTCGCCCGTATGGGTAAAGAACAGCTTCAGGGCGCGATCTTCAGCCGAGGCAAATGATGCGGAGCCGACAAGTGCCGGCAGCGCCAACAGAGCCGGCAGAATGGTCTGCGCTGCAAAGCGTTCCACACGCGACAGGAGCGTGGCAATTCCGCCTGACAGACCTTGCAGTGAATATGTCACGCCAACAATCCCGTCTCACACCGAACACTCGACGACGGGCGGCAACTCCGCCTCGATCACGCTCAGTAAAGCCAGCTTATGGTCAATAAATTGCTAACGAGGGGATGTGGAAGCTCGGTGAGTTGAGGATGCGGGCTGTCCGAGGCACAATCGCCGCCTGCGCCCTTGAGCGGAGGAAAGCGCCGCGCGTTTTATCAAGCGGGTCGCTGACCGGCGTAAGGAGTTCTCTGCCCGATATTTCGTCTCTTTAAGAGTGCTGCTTTGACTACAAGAACTGGTGAAACTTGTCCCGCTTCACCTCATCCATTATCTTGCCACTCGCAATGACTATTCTCCCGGCATTTGCCACGACCGCTGAGCTATGCCCCCCATCCATTATGGTCCGCGTCGGGCCGAGGCAGAAAAGCTCTAGCGGGAATCTTCAGTTCTTTAACCACCGGATCGAACCCGTCTTCGGGATGGAACATCTTGATTTGTATGGTTACCTGGATGGTCGTCCCCGGTTTGACTATTTCGATTTCAACGGCGCTCTTAAACGTTACAGAAAATTTCAACGTATTCGGGGCTGCTTGTCGATCTATGTAGCCATGAATCATTGGATGGTCGGCGATCTTGTTGTCGTCGAGTATCGTAGCTCGACCTATCTCGTCCGATGCTCTAAAAACAAAATCAGACAGCGCTGGGATCGGTTGAGAACAAAACACTTTGATCGAGTCGAGAACGAGAGCTCGCCTGTTCCAATTTACAATCAAAATCGCACCAGAGTTTATGCGACCGGCAGAGCGGACCGACTCGATCGTGGGCATACCGTCACCCAACAAGAATGCTGTTTGTTTCCTTTGTTGGTCTAGTTGATGATAAACAAGATAGGCGCCTATTACCGCGGCGCTGAAGCCGATCCAGCCAGATGTCGCCGAGAGCCAATCTTGAACATTGCATTTATCGCTTTCGCAAAGCTTCCAATCAACAACGTGCGAAAACGAGATGACGAGGAGTACAGAACTCGCCAAAGTCAGGAATGTCAGGATCGGAATGTAGAATCGCTCGTTGTTTCGCATCGACTCGCCCCAGCCAACAGCAAACTAGATTGCAGCGAGATTTTTCACAACTGGGTGGCAGAATGACTTATCGACCCTCTCCCGATGGGAGATTCGCAGATCTCCCATCTTGATACGACGGTGGCGATAAACGACGGAGTGGATGCGACCTTTCGCGACGAGATAAAGGCGCTGAAGGAAACCGTCGAGAAGAACCAAGATGCGGTCGGGCCGGCGGTGAAGGAGTGGGAAAGAATGAAATCGATCGGCTACGGGATTTCAGGGCTGGTCGCTTTTGCCGGCCTCACCGTAGGCGGGATGGTGGCTTATGCCAGTGACGGCGCCGTGGCTCGGCTTCGGCATTGGCTGAAGATCAATTGACCGCTCGCGTCCAGTAAGACCGCCTGCGTAGGGAATTGAAAGTCCGCCAGCGATGCCGTATCTACAGATCAAAGGTATTGGTGGCGATGTCTGTAGCACTCCTAAAAGAGCGGGTGAAAAGGTTCGATGAATATCCTAGACCGGATTGGCCGTCCTTGGACGCCGATCCGGTAGAGGTTGCAGTCGCTTATGCCCGTGGCTTTTCAAAGTTTGTCCTGAAACTTCGCACCGCCGACGCTTTAGATCGAGCTGCCCTCGATCGCGCTGTGGACGAAGCGATTCAGGACAACAATCGTGCCGCGTTGATCGAACTAAGGTTAGGCTGTCTGGATTACGGCACGAAGACGCACCAGAATATCTCTCATTTACGCAACTTCATGCAGATGATGCCGCAGCTTATTGAACAGCGAGCTGCTCGCATAGGCAATCCGGGGCAGCGCAGATATTTCCGCACCAAGAGTGCAGAATCCATCAAGGCGCACGAGCTGATGGTGGAAATAGAAGAAGGGTTCATCTCCCATCTTCAGCGGGAGATTCAGCCGAAGATTGATAACAAAATTCGAGAACAGGCCCGGGCCCTTGCCGATAACGAAACAGCTATCCGTGAAGACCTCAATAAGCGATATCCAAAAATCTCGGCATATTTGGCTAGATGATCTCGCCAATCTGGATAGATGCCGACCACGTGGTTGCGATCAACGCTGAGCAAGTTTCTCGGACTGGCGAGACGCATTTTCTGCGAGATTTTGGCGCCTTGGAAAGTGCTGTGATGTCGCCGCGGAATCATTGGCATTATGAGGGCCAAGATCTCGTGCGAGCGTTTGGCACTCTGCTCTTTGCGGTCGCCAAGGCGCACGCATTCGAACAAGGCAATAAAAGGACAGCATTTTTTGCTGGTGCAGAATTCCTGGCAAAAAATGGTGCCACGCTGATTGTGCCCGATGATGAGTTCTGGGCAAGCAAGGTCGAGGAGGTCGTCTCAGGCAGTTCTCTCTCCGAAGATTTCGTAAATGTAATTAGGGTTTTCACTATTCTTCCGTGAATCTTGTCGCAGGGCGCTTCTGCGTTAAGACGCCACGTGACCTGCCACTGAGAATTTCCTCCAGAATGGATTAGAGTCCGGCCTAATTAAAGGACGGACGAATGAAGAAGCAGCGATTTACGGAAGAGCGTAAGCGGTGTTTTCAGGCCACGGCTTTGAGATCGGGCTTTGCGGCATAGGCCCACGGCAGCAGATCATCGATCTGGCTGTTTGGGTGGTCG
>NZ_MAWZ01000022.1:0-49810 GCF_001854685.1 Rhizobium sp. RSm-3
TCGCCTTCCTTCTTTCGTTCCATCCATCGCTGAGTAAAAGGCAGGCAGCTCGCGCCGCCTCGCATGGCAATCTTCAAAACCCGTGCCATGTGGGCAGCAGCATATAAAACAGTTGTTTTGCTGATCTTCAGCTATTTAATTCCAAACTTTCGAAGGCGGGATCGACAAACTCTTGTCTCGAAACCGCCAAACTGGACGAAGCGGCTGCGAGGTCTTGTCGGTTGGAAATCGCTTGCGTCAAAGATCAACAAATCTCGTCCGTATCCTTACATCTCAGGCGAGGGACAGAAGTAGTGTGGCAAGTCGTAGAGCCAAACAGATCGGTACCGCATTGACGGCCGATCGGCTTCGCACCGCGCGTCGGAATTAAGGCCGGATGATCAGCAGAACGCATATGAAGGCACAGTAGAGATTGTCCCTTACAACAAGCTCGCTGTTATGCTGTCTCCATGAACAAATAGGAGGAATGCCGACAGCTTGGCAGCTGCAGTCTTGCAGGCCCGGATTGTTCCGCCATTGGCGAGATTGACAACGGAGCCGGTTTCGATCGTCAGCGGGCCAAATTCTGGAGGAAATGCTCGAAGGCTACAGCAAAGATCGTGAGCGAGCTATCAAGTTAAAGCGCTAGTCGCGGATGCTTTTTCCGGCCGCACGCTCAGCTCCGACAAATTGTAGATCGCGTAGTCGAATATGGCGAAGAGCTTAAGGCAATTTTAGTAGGCGCTATAGAATGGACCGATGATCATTATCCGACGACGACATCACCGCTCATATTTAGGAAAGTGGCATTTGCGCGTGCCCGCACAGTCGCAACATCGGGAGCAATAATCCCCCGTATCGGTTCAACGTCGCCGGACAAGCCCGCCAAGATTGCATCTGTGGCCTTTACGTTTTCAAGATCTCGCGCCCGACGAACTCTGCCGCTCCAGAAAGACTTCCGCTTTCCTCAGGGAGAAAGCATTCATTAAAATCGCCGCATTCCTTGCAGCTGGGAGCGCTACAAAGGAAAAAGCCTTCAGCTTCGCAAATCTTGCGGTAGAAATATTTTTTCCACCTCATGTTGCTGGTGTTGCCTGCCGCCAGCGCCGGAAAATGCGCGAACAGCAATCTCCTAAGTTCGGCTTTGTCATGCAAGCCGAGATCCCGCCAGAGGTGGTCTTCACGCATGGAACGTCGCGCAATGATCTTAGCAAAACGCACGCCCTCAGGGTCGCCTGGCCGCACATGCGCTAGGAGCATGTCGCGCAACAGTTGCTCCTCCGCATCAGGCACGCAATCACTCGCCTCTTGCAGGGCAAAGGCGCGGATAAGCCTTGCCGGGAAACTGCGGGTTGTATCCCGCAGCTCCCTAAGCGAAAGGCCGGTTGCCTCGGTCGCGGTGGCAATCCCCATCTCAATTTCTTCAAGTGCGCGCGAAAAAAAGCGGAAGAGCACATAGTCATCAAATAACTTGAGACCCATCTGGCATGGTCGGCTGAAATAGAGTGTTTGGCAATCGTCGCAGTGGTCGACGGCTATGCCGGTTTGACGTGCGGCGTCCACAGTTGGTACCGCTACCGTCAAGACCCCGATGTGATGCACATTTGGCATGCGCTTCGTCGCTTTCTCCAATAATCGAATTCAGTTGGCTGCTTTGGTCCCCGGAAGGCGAACATTCAAAGGTTGTGCCAACTTGAGCAAGTGACAATTGAAGCCGGCTTTTCAATCACTCGATCGCCTGTGCAGCGGGAGGCGATCCCGCCTCCCGCTGTCGTCAAACGGACAAACGCAGGCTTTCAATCTGCGGCGCCGATTGAGCAGTCTGAGTGCGGCAATCTGAGGGAAAATCGAAGATCAACTGCTGCGCAACGACGCCTTAGCCGTCGATGAGAGTTATCATATGTCTCTTCGTTAGTCCTCAGAGTAGTTGGAGACCGGGCCTGTTCGCCACACTCCGAGGGCCGCCGCCATAGCGAGCAACATGGCGGCGGCAGTATCTCTCCGGGATACGCAATAAAATCTGCCGCTTCCTATCTATTGCATTTTTTTACGTTCTCCGCTGACGTCGCGATCACCTTGTTTGGTTAGACGCTTTGGTCATGCACCAAGGTCGCTAATCAGGAAAAATAGATTGATTGGATGCCGTCATCCGCGTTTTGAATAGCACTAAAAACGCGGCACCAAAAACGCCTGGGGACCGAGCGCGAACTCGCGACCGCGGCACTCAGCACACTTTAAGTCAGCCAACAGTGAGCGCGGCTGTTGCCCCGGTTGCGCTAGCCAAATGTCGTGATGCTCGGATGGAACTTGCCGATTGCAAATTTTCTTTCTGCTTTCAGCGTCGTAAGGGGTGCCTTGATAGAAGCTCCACTCGTCAGCTTCTCGCGTCTGCAGCATGGGAGATGATTTCCAATTCTGCCGGGGTATTCGTACAGCGTACAGCTCTCGTCAAACTTGGAACACGCACCCGTTTGCATAGCCTGCCCAAGGTCGGGATCCCGTTCCGCAAATTTGGGACAAATGTCGAGCCATACGAGCGGCGACGCCGATGGCCGCCGCGTTCGATTGCTGAACTCGCCTTAGTCCACTGCGCGGCTGCTGGTATGGTCCAACATCGTCGCGTACATGTTTGGCGCGGAATTGGTATGGGGGCGGGCCGGAATAAAACCACGCGTATTCAAATATCTCAATAAATTCAACCAGATGGGCGACACTTGAGCGACACGTCCGGAGCGTGACTTGAACTGAACCGAACCGAATTGGCGCAGGACCATTTACACAGCACGCTGAAATCTGCATATTGCCGCGCGTTGTCGCTATCCCGAGTTGATGCACGAGTCGCTTTCGCTCCAGTCAAAAGCAGCTGGGCACGGGCTCTTTTCAAGAATTTAGAAGGCAAGGATATGGAAAATTTTGTGTATCTGTTGGAGCCGGAAAGTGCGATCTTTCGCGCCGCTGAGCTCCCTGATCGCAACAGCATTGCATCGATCTCCGGTTTAATTGGCAGTGATCTTATTCAGATGATCCGCTTCGACGACATGCACTCGCTATTTGTTGGGGAAGAAGCTTTGCGAGTTGGGTTAACCGCCTTCACTATCTTTGACGGGTACCCGATCCCTCTTGCCGGGCAGATAGCGCTTTTGGGAGGCGACGGTAGTAAACCTTATCGTTCACCGTCAATAACGATGACGGAAGCCGCGCGACGTTTTGAATGTTGCCGGCCGGTGCTTGATCCTGTGTTTGCTCCGATGGACCGAGTGGCGAACAAGGGCCTCATCGTTGCGGGCGCACTGGAAAGCCTGCAAGTGCGTATTGATCGCCGCTCCCCGGTGCTCCTATGAGCGCAATGACGAATGATAGGATCCAGGTCGCGCCGATTCGCTCAGAGTCCGCGAGCGTGCCGACATGGGCTCGAGAAACGGAAAGCTGACGCCTCAAAGCGGCGTTCACTACGTTGCCGAAGGCCTCCCGTTCAACTGGACAAAGGTCAACACTGAAGGGCGGAAGACGTTCAGTGCATTTGCCGATTTGGAAGCCGCGAAGGAAAAAGTCGCCATTTTGGCGTGTTCGCGCTGACCCGGCTTTTGGCAACCTATGGCACCAGCTGAATGCCGAAGTAGTTGATCGCTGTCGACGGCGCAACCCGCTTTGCTTGCAGACGCTGTTTCAACGCCTGCTCTCGGCGAAGTCATGCACGTTCATAGCGTAGACGAACCGGGCGAAATCGTCGGCGTCGACGCAGTTGAAACATTGGACGAACGAACGGGAGCAAGACCTTGCCCTTTAGAACCTTTTTTTGCATCCTGCTGCTGGTCACGTGCACCAGCGCTGTTTCGGCCTACGCCGCCTCGCTTTCCATCTTCAAAGCGTTCGCCGTAACCTTAGCGGCTTCGGTTTTCCTTCAGGTCGTTTATTTCTTGAGCCTGCTATTTATGTCCTTCCGGCCCACGCGCGAGAGCGACAGATCGATACATTCAGGAACTCGGCAGGCAGACCAGCCACAAAAACGTGATCGCGATAAAACAGAGCAGTCCAACGTCCCCAAGCTTGACCCAAGGCGTAAACGGCGCACCCCTTAGCGGTGTAGGTATTGACCGATTTCATCAGGCGTAAGCTCAATTCGATGTCATGGAACTATTCAACAACCTCCAGCAACCGAGGGCCGCTTTCTTCACCACGGTGCGGCGGTCCATGAGATGCTGCATTGGTCTCCCGATTGCTTCATCTTCGGCATGGATCGGGCATCGTCTGGTTTAGAAGGCCTCCGACTAAGGCGACTGCTGCCGACCGCCGCTTCTGATTAGATGACATGTTTCCGGAAGAGAACATGCCTCGAAATTTGATCGTTTCCCGTTGCCTTTTGGACCTACGCCGATCGAGAAGCTCGACCGTCTCGGTAAGCGCGGGGGTGGAAACATTGAGAACAACGTCAACGAGATGACTGCAAGCTCGGAACTTGCATCTGGCGGAAATAAGCTCCGCAAACTTTATTACCGGAGGCTCGAGGCGGGTCCAGTCAGATTTGCCCAAAGCCGGCGCTTTTAACGCGGCGGCGCAGTCGACGACGTTCCCGCCCATGGGACGAAAACTGGCGGGGCAACTTCGACGTCGAAGATGGCGTGGATTGTTGCACGAAAGCTCGCCTCGGGGCATCCCATGCAGGTCGCCGACTGTCGGACGCAGACCGGCGTTAGAGCAGGCTTTTGTCAGACATGTACTCCGCGGTTGTCGGCATTGAGACTGAATGGCGGGAGCTTGACACTACGCGCTGCTACGAAATGCCTGCTGAGCCCACGAATTCACTTCGGCACGCGATTTGCTCTGGTCACGGTATGTCGCCAATCGCAGCGCGATGGTCTTCGGGCGGCGCGTCGCTGTTCGCGTCCCGTGAGGTCCGATGGTTTGCTGTGGCAACGATAGTGGCTCGGTTGTGCGCCGGGAAAATGTGAGGAGTGTTGGATGCGATCTAGAGTTCTTCGTTTGCGAGCCACACACGTCGCGAGCGGTACAGCCAAAGCGGCGGACCTTGAGCCAGGCGGGAAGCCGGGGGTGGGGGACTGGTTTGGAAGTTATGTTTGCGGACGGGTCGGTGGGCGGGTGGGGTCGAACCTGCTGCGCCAATTCCTACGGTCGGCCGACCTATGGCGTTACCGACATGTTCGATTTCAACCGGCTGCAAAACCCGCACCTGCCGCTCGGCCAGGGGCCGCATCTGTGCGTGGGCGCTACGCGCTCGCGCCTGAAATTGGGAAGTGCCTTCCCCCCGCCGTTCGTGCGGCCGGAGGATCTGGCGCTGGCAATCGCCGCGGAGGACGTCGTCTACACGCTGTCTTAACTCATTTGCTGCCCGCAGTCTGCCCGTCATCTTCCGCCCCTTCCGGGCTTAAAGAGTGAAGCGTCACCATGTCCGAACAATCCTTGCCGACGCTGCCGATGTGGCGGGTCGATCACATCGAGCCCTCGCCCGAGATGTTGGCGCTACGCGCCAAGGGTCCGATCCACCGCGTGCGCCTTCCGTCCGGGCACGAATGCTGGTGGGTGACAGGCTATGACGAGGCCAAGGCGGTGCTGTCTGACGCGGCATTCCGGCCCGCGGGAATGCCTCCGGCGGATTTCACCCCAGATTCGGTCATTCTCGGTTCGCCGGGATGGCTGGTCTCGCACGAAGGGGACGAGCATGCTCGGTTACGCACGATCGTGGCGCCGGCCTTCAGCAACAGCAGGGTGAAGCTGCTTACGCAGCAGGTCGAGGCGATCACCGTGCAGTTGTTCGATACGCTGGCGGTTCAGCCCCAGCCCGCAGACTTGCGACGCCATCTCTCCTTTCCGCTTCCGGCCAAGGTAATCAGCGCGCTGATGGGCGTGCCCTTCGAGGAACACGCCTTTTTCGCAGGGCTCTCCGACGAGGTGATGACGCACCAGCATGAAAGCGGCCCGCGCAGCGCGTCCGGCCTGGCCTGGGAAGAGCTCCGCGCCTACATCCACGGCAAAATACGGGGCAAGCGACAGGATCCGGGCGATAACCTGCTGACGGATCTGCTAGCCGCGGTCGACCAGGGCAAAGCGACCGAGGAAGAGGCGATCGGCCTCGCGGCGGGCGTGCTGGTGGCGGGGCACGAGAGCACCGTCGCGCAGATCGAATTCGGCCTGCTGGCCATGTTTCGCCATCCGCAACAGCGCGAACGCCTGGTCCGCGATCCTTCCCTGGTTGACAAGGCGGTGGAAGAAATACTGCGCATGTATTCGCCTGGCGCGGGGTGGGACGGCATCATGCGCTATCCCCGGACCGACGTTACCATCGCGGGCGTGCATATACCCGCGGAGAGCAAAGTACTGGTCGGCCTGCCGGCGACCTCGTTTGATCCGTGCCATTTCAAAGACCCGGAAGTCTTCGACATCGGACGCGACGCAAATCCCCACCTGGCGTTCTCCTACGGGCAGCACAATTGCATCGGGGCGGCGCTGGCGAGGCTGGAACTGAAGGCCATATTCGGTTCGATCTTCCAGCGCTTTCCCGCGTTGCGCCTGGCCGTGGCGCCCGAAGAACTGAAGTTGCGCAAGGAGATCATCACCGGCGGGTTCGAGGAGATGCCGGTGCTCTGGTGCGGACGCCCCCCGGCATCGCAATCTTCTCATTTGGCGGCGCCTGGCGCGCACCGGTCAGATCAGCCACTCGACAGGTAATCAAGATGGACGTGCAAGACACCACGGCAGCATGCCACGACGCCTTCGCCGAGCTGGCGTCGCCAGCATGCATCCAAGACCCGTACCCGTTCATGCGGTGGTTGCGAGAGCACGATCCGGTGCACCGCGCGGCGTCGGGCCTCTTTCTGTTGAGCCGCCACGCCGACATCTACTGGGCGTTCAAGGCTACGGGCGATGCGTTTCGGGGGCCGGCGCCATCCGAACTGGCGCGCTATTTCCCGCGTGCGGCGAGCAGCCTGTCGCTCAATCTGCTGGCGTCTACGCTAGCCATGAAGGAACCACCGACGCATACGCGTCTGCGCCGGCTGATTTCGCGCGATTTCACCGTGGGCCAGATCGACAACCTGCGGCCGAGCATCGCGCGCATCGTCGCAGCTCGCCTGGATGGCATGGCGCCCGCACTGGAGCGAGGAGAGGCGGTGGACCTGCATCGGGAATTCGCACTGGCCTTGCCCATGCTTGTCTTCGCTGAATTGTTCGGCATGCCCCAAGACGACGTTTTCGAGCTCTCAGCGATCGTCAGCGCCATTCTAGAAGGCCTGAGCCCGCACGCCAGCGATCCACAGCTCGCCGCGGCGGACGTGGCCAGCGCCAGGGTGAAGGCCTATTTCGGCGACCTCATACTGCGCAAGCGCGCCGATCCCCGCCGCGACATCGTGTCGACACTGGTCGGCGCACACACCGACGACGCCGATACGCTCTCGGACGCGGAGTTGATCAGCATGCTGTGGGGCATGTTGCTGGGCGGCTTCGCCACCACTGCTGCGACTATCGACCATGCGGTGCTGGCGATGCTGGCCTACCCCGAGGAGCGGCACTGGCTGCAGGGAGACGCCGCAGGGGTGGAGGCATTTGTAGAAGAAGTACTGCGCTGCGAGGCGCCCGCCATGTTCAGCTCCATTCCGCGTATCGCCCAGCGCGACATCGAACTGCATGGCGTGGTGATCCCGAAGGACGCGGACGTGCGCGTGCTGATCGCGGCCGGCAATCGCGACCCGAACGCTTTCGCTGATCCCGACCGCTTCGATCCGGTGCGGTTCTACGGCACCAGGCCTGGCACGTCGAGCGACGGAAAGATTATGCTGAGCTTCGGCCACGGCATCCACTTCTGCCTAGGTGCTCAACTCGCCAGGGTGCAACTGGCCGAGAGCCTGCCGCAGATCCAGGCTCGCTTCCCCACGTTGGCCTTGGCCGAGCAGCCGACCCGGGAGCCCTCAGCGTTCCTTAGGACGTTCCGCGCGCTGCCGGTGCGGCTGCACGCGCAGGCGGCGGCTGAGGTTCGCGTCGTGGTCGACCAGGACCTGTGCGGAACCACTGGTCAGTGCGTGTTGACGCTGCCGGGCACCTTTCGTCAGCGCGAGCCGGACGGCGTGGCGGAAGTGTGCATGGCGACGGTCCCGCAGGCGCTGCACGCCGCCGTGCGCCTAGCAGCCAGCCAGTGCCCGGTCGCGGCCATTCGGGTGATCGAAAGCGAAGCCGGCGATGACCATTGCACCAACCCCGGCCCTACGCCCTCTCCGGCAGACGCTGAGCGACATGCAGCGAAAGACCTACGCAATCCAGGAGAACATGATGGAACGATTTAAAGGCAAGGTGGCCGTGGTGACCGGCGCCGGCGCCGGGATCGGCAAGGCATGCGCCCTCGCCATCGCGCGCGAGGGCGGCAGAGTGGTGGTGGCCGACATTGATGGCCCCGCTGCCATCGCCTGCACCGCACAGATCGCAGCCGAAGCGGGCCAAGCGCTGGCCGTGGCCATGGACATCGCAGATGCGCAGGCGGTGGCAGAGCTGTTCAAAACGGCGAAGCGGCGCTTCGGTGGGGTCGACGTGCTTGTGAACAATGCGAGCGCCATGCATTTGACTCCGCACGACCGCGCGATCCTCGACCTGGACGTGGCGGTCTGGGACCAGACCATGGCGACCAATTTGCGCGGCACGCTCCTTTGCTGCCGGCAGGCCATCCCACAAATGATCGGCCGTGGTGGTGGCGCGATCGTGAACATGTCATCGTGCCAAGGGCTCAGCGGCGACACCGCACTGACGTCATACGCCGCGTCGAAGGCCGCAATGAACATGCTGTCGGCCTCGCTTGCCACCCAATACGGACACGCGAAGATCCGCTGCAACGCGGTTGCGCCAGGTCTTGTCATGACCGAACGTCTCTTCGCCAAGCTGGACGAGTGCATGCAACGGCATCTACACCGGCACCAGCTCCTGCCGCACGTCGGCCGCCCCGAGGACGTAGCCGCGCTGGTCGCGTTCCTGCTCTCGGAGGAGGCTGCGTTCATCACCGGCCAGGTGGTGTGCATCGACGGCGGCATGTTGGCGCATGTTCCAACCTACGCAGACGGTGGCAACAGCGCGGCTCGGCCGGCCGGTGACGCCGCCGAAGCAGCCGCAGCGTCGCATTGGTGATGGACATGCTGCTCAACCCGCTGAACCGCTGGCGCCGGCTACGGGACGACATCCCGGTCATGCCTGGCGCTTTCCCCCTGGTCGGGCATCTTCCCGCCATCGTCTGCGATCTGCCGCGCCTGCTGCGGCGCGCGGAAAGGACCCTAGGCAGCCACTTCTGGCTGGACTTCGGCCCGGCCGGACACCTGATGACATGCCTGGATCCAGATGCGCTCGCATTGCTCCGGCACAAGGAAGTGTCCTCGGCACTGATCGAAGAGATGGCGCCCGACATCCTTGGCGGAACGTTGGTCACTTTGGACGGTAGCGCGCACCGGCAGGCGCGCGATGGGATAAAAGCGGCGTTTCTGCCGAGGGGTCTGACCGAGGCCGGCATTGGCGAGCTGTTCGAACCAATTATTAGGGCTCAGGTCAAGGCGTGGCGCGACCGCGGTGAAGTCGCTATCCTGCCAGACACCCGCAACCTGATGCTCAAACTCACCTTCAGTCTCATGGGCATCCCCGCCCAAGACCTGTCGGAGTGGCATCGCAAGTACCGGCAACTGCTACAATTGATGGTCGCGCCCCCGATCGACCTGCCGGGGATGCCCTTGCGACGCGGCCGCGCCGCCCGCGATTGGATCGACGCGCAGTCGCGCCAGTTCATCCGGGACGCGCGCGCGCGCGCCGCGCGCACCGGGTTGATCAACGACATGGTGAGCGCCTTCGATTGCAGCGATGGCGCGCTCTCCGATGACGTCCTGGTCGCCAATATCCGCTTGCTGCTGCTTGCCGGCCACGAGACCTCCGCCTCGACGATAGCCTGGATGGTGATCGAGCTGGCGCAGCATCCAGAGCTGTGGGACGCCCTGGTCGAAGAGGCGCAACGCGTGGGCGCGGTGCCGACCGGGCACGAGGACCTGGCGCAATGTCCGGTCGCAGAGGCGCTGTTTCGGGAGACGCTACGAATGCATCCGGCTTCCTCGCTCGTACCGCGTCGCGCGATGCAGGAATTACAACTCGGCCAGCGGCGCATTCCTTCGGGCACTCATTTGTGCATCCCACTACTGCATTTCTCGACCTCGCCGCTGCTGCACGAAGCGCCCGATCAGTTCCGTCTGGGGCGGTGGCTGCAACGCACGGAGCCGATCCGGCCGGTGGACATGCTGCAGTTCGGTGCCGGCCCACACGTCTGCATGGGCTATCACCTTGTATGGCTGGAGCTGGTGCAGTTCAGCATCGCCTTGGCATTGACCATGCAGGAGGCCGGGGTGCGGCCGCGATTGATGAGCGGCGTCGAAAAAGGCCGGCGCTATTACCCGACCGCACATCCGTCCATGACAGTCCGCATCGGATTCTCATGAGCTGGGATCCTCTGCCCCGTGTCAAGAGGCAGCGGCGACGACGATGGGCGGCATTGCTGCACTCGGCGCGCGCGCGCGGTGCGACGCCGGCAGCACCGCGGCGGCTCGCCGCTCGCCGCGGCATTCTCTGTCAGGTAGAAGGAGATGAACAACATGCAGAAGGGTTCCACGCTAAACGACGACCGAACTGGCGTTTCCCCGTTCGGCGGATCGGGCGCGCAGGCGTGCGGCGGATTGCCGGTGCGCGCGTCCATAGGCATTGGCGCGCTATGCGCCGTCGCGGAGGATGCCGCGCTTTACTCTGTACCGCGCACTGGATCGCTATCGCGCCTGTTTCGGCCTTGTATTGTAGGTGGTCGAGGATGACACGCCAGCGGATGACGCGACGCTGGGCAAGCCCCCGGCAAGCATGCGGCGGAGAAGAAAGCAACCGGCGTGCCGATCACGAAGCTGCATGCAGCGCCCCAGTCAGTGCCGGGCCTATGGCCAGAGGCCGAGGAAGCCATCACCTCGCTGCGCCCGCGTGCGGAGCGGTTGGCGCAGGCCGTGCAGCGGGCCAAAAGGGTATCTGTTCAAGCACGCGCCGTGCGCATTGGCGCCGGTCCGCACGGAGGCGCCGCCGTACCGCTGCGATCGGCCGGCGGCACCGCTAGATGCTACATTGTGTTCGATTCCACGGCGCAGATCGGAGCGGTTGCCCACCGCGGACCGCCGCCAGCATAGGTGCGCTTCGCCGCGCTTCTCGTCAACTGCCTGCAGAGGGAACATCCCGCATGAGTGCGCTGTCCGAACAGATCCTTTCTGAATTGCGCCACTTGCTGAACGAGACGCGCGATGGCGGCAGCGTGAGTCCGTCCGTTTACGACACGGCGCGCGTTTTGCAGTTCAGCGGCAACGTCACCGGTCGGCAGAACGGATACGCGTGGCTCATGGCGCAGCAACAGGCCGATGGCGGGTGGGGAAGTGCTGACTTCCCACTGTTCCGCCATGTACCCACGTGGGCGGCGTTGCTTGCATTGCGGCGTGCCGATCCTCTTCCCGGCGCTGCGGACGCAGTTCAGGCTGCAACGCGGTTCCTCGAGCGCCAGCCGGATCCCTACGCGGATGCGGTGCCGGAAGACGCGCCGGTAGGCGCGGAGCTGATCCTGCCGCAGATCTCCGGCGAGGCCACATCCTTGGTGGGCGACGTGGTGTTTCCGCGCTACCCGGCGCTGTTGCCGTTGCGGCAAGCGTGCCTGGTTAAGTTGGGGACGGTGGGACCGCTGCCGAGCGGCCATCCGTTGTTGCACTCCTGGGAAGCCTGGGGGACGTCGCCGACCACGGCATGCCTGGACGACGACGGCAGCATCGGCATCAGCCCGGCGGCAACCGCCGCGTGGCGTGCGCACGCCCTCACACAGGCGAGCGCGCCACAGGTCGAGCGTGCCGACAGGTATCTTCAGGCCGCATCGCGCGCGGCGCGCAGCGGCATCGAAGGTGTCGTTCCCAGCGTCTGGCCGATCAACGTGTTCGAGCCATGCTGGTCGCTGTACACTCTGCATCTGGCCGGGTTGTTTTCGCATCCCGCGCTCGCCGAGGCGGTGCGCGTGATCGTCGCGCAGCTCGATGCCTGTCTGGGCGTGCGCGGTCTGGGTCCGGCCTTGCACTTCGCGGCCGATGCGGACGACACTGCTGTTGCGTTGTGCATCCTGCACCTAGCAGGACGCAACCCGGCTGCCAACGCGTTGCGCCACTTCGAAATCGGCGGGCTGTTCGTTACCTTCCCCGGCGAGCGCAATGCCTCGGTGTCGACCAACATCCACGCCCTGCATGCGTTCAGACTGTTGGGAAAGCCCACCGCCGGTACCAGCGCTTACCTTGAGGCCAATCGCAACGCGGACGGTCTATGGGACAATGACAAATGGCATGTTTCGTGGCTGTATCCCACCGCGCATGCAATCGCTGCGCTCGCGCAAGGCGCGCCCCAGTGGCGCGACGAGCGCGCGCTGGCGGCGCTGTTGCAGGCGCAGCGCGACGACGGCGGCTGGGGCGCGGGTCGCGCGTCAACATTTGAGGAAACCGCCTATGCGCTGTTCGCGTTGCACGTGATGGATGGGCGCGAAGAGCCGACAGGGCGCGCCCGCATCGCGCTGGCGGTCGCGCGCGCGCTGGAGTGGATGCTCGCTCGCCATGAGGCGCATGAATTGCCGCAGACGCCGCTGTGGATCGGCAAGGAATTGTATTGCCCGACCCGGGTCGTGCGCGTGATCGAACTCGCCGGCTTGTGGCTGGCTCTTCGTTGGGGGCGGCGCATCCCGACCGAGGGAGCAGGAGGAATGGCGCAATGATCCCGACGGAAAGCGCGCTGCAGCAAGTACTGGAGTGGGGGCGTTCCCTGACCGGATTCGCCGACGAGCATGCCGTAGAAGCAGTTAGGGGCGGACAGTACATCCTGCAGTGTATCCAACCGAGCTTGCACGATATCAGCGCCCGCACCGGCCGAGATCCGCAGGACGAAAAGCTGATCGTGGCGTTTTATCGCGAGTTGGCGCTACTGTTTTGGCTCGACGATTGCAACGACCTTGGCCTGATCGCGCCGGAGCAGCTGGCCGCGGTGGAGCAGGCGCTGGGGCAGGGCGTGCCATGCGCGGTCCCCGGTTTCGAGGGCTGCGCTGTGCTGCGCGCTTCCCTGGCCGCGCTCGCCTACGATAGGCGCGACTATACTGAGCTTCTAAACGATACCCGGTGCTACTGCGCGGCGCTGCGCGCCGGACCCGCGCAGGCGGCGGGGGCTGAACGCTGGTCGTACGCCGAATACTTGCACAATTCCATCGATTCGATCGCCTACGCGAACGTGTTCTGTTGCCTGTCGTTGCTATGGGGGCTGGACATGGCGACCCTGCGCGCGCGTCCGGCGTTTCGCCAGGTGCTGCGGCTCATCTCCACGATAGGGCGCCTGCAGAACGATCTGCATGGATGCGCCAAGGATAGGGCGGCGGGAGAAGCCGACAACGCTGCCATCCTGCTCCTGCAGCGTTATCCGGCTATGCCTGTGGAGGATTTCCTCAACGACGAGCTGGTCGGCCATGCGCGCATGCTGCACCGAGTGATGGTGAAAGAACGCTTTCCTGCACCATGGGGACCGTTAATCGAGGCCATGGCGGTCATTCGCGCGAAGTACTACCAGACCTCGATCAGCCGCTACGGCAACGATGCGGCGGGGGGAGGCCAGCGTGCGCCGGCGTGAACGCGCGGGAGGCGGCGGCGTGCGCGCGGCGCCCTCGGTCCGATCCGACGCAACGCCAACGCCCAATACGGCGGATCGAGCGAGCGGGTGCGACGACGCCCTGACCCGGCGCAAGGACGACCATCTGGACCTCGTGCTGGATCGGCGAACGGCGCCAGCCACGGTCGCTGCCGGCTGGGAGCAAATCCGGTTCGAACACTGCGCACTGCCCGAGCTGGACCTGACGCAGATCGAACTGCGCACATCGCTGTTAGGCAAGCCCATACGTGCGCCGCTGCTGATCAGTTCCATGACCGGCGGAATGCCACGCGCAAAGGCCATCAATCGGCACCTGAGCGAGGCGGCGCAAGCCTTGGGGATCGCCATGTGCGTCGGTTCGCAGCGCGTGAGCCTCCAATCGCGCAATTCCCAGGGGCTGACGCGCGCCCTACGCCGCCTGGCGCCTGACATTCCCTTGCTGGCCAATATCGGCGCTGCGCAACTGCGCGAGGCCGACGGCCTTGATCTGGCGCGCCGGGCTGTCGATGCGCTGGAGGCTGATGGGCTGATCGTCCATCTCAATCCGCTGCAGGAAGTGCTACAGCCGGATGGCGACCGCGACTGGCACGGCGTACTGGCGCAGGTGGCTCGCGCCGCGCGTAGCGTGGGCGTGCCGATCGTGGCCAAAGAAGTCGGGTGGGGCCTGTCCGCCTCGGTGGCCTGCGCGCTCGTCGAGGCGGGTGTTGAGGTGATTGATGTCGCCGGAGCCGGCGGCACCAGTTGGGCCGCGGTGGAGGGCGAGCGCGCCCGCGATGCCGCCGGCCGTGCAGTGGCGATGGCGTTTGCCGATTGGGGGATCCCGACACCGGCCAGCTTGCAGGCGGTCCGTCGGGCACTGCCAACGGTGAAGCTTATCGCGTCCGGCGGGATCCGCGACGGCGTCGACGTGGCCAAGGCCATTCGCCTGGGTGCGGACATTGCCGGGCAGGCAGCCGGCGTGCTGCCGGCGGCTACGGTATCGACCGAAGCGGTCGTTGCGCATTTCGAGGTCGTCATCCGCCAGTTGGCCGTCGCCTGCTTTTGCACCGGCTCACCTGATCTGGCGACGTTGCGCCAGGCGCGCTTGTTGCCCTCCGCGCACTTGTTGCCCTCCGCGCATCCGCCAGTCGGATGATGCCGGCGTCGCCCGCTCTGTCGGCCGGCCCTCCAAGCTGGTTGCAAAAACCGTTAACGCTAAAGCTAGACCTCTAATCCACCTTGGCCCAGCGGTTCGATGCAGGGAACGAAATGTTCATGAAGCAGCTGTTGACGATGAAGCGGTAATGATGCCGCCGGCTAGGTTATGCGTACCGTAACTCGGGCTTACAAAGGCGCGCAATCCAGCGCCGTTTGTTGAATCAGACCGGCTTTTCCCGGTCCAGCCACGCCTTTGCAAAGTGCATGATTAAGCCAGTCAACGAAGGACCGTTTTTGAGGGCTGGCAGGAATGGTGTCACCTATCTGTTCGAGATACGCATAAAATCTGGCGGCTGCGCTGTCCAATCCTTGGCCGCGAACGATACTGGGTCGATTCAGCTGCGTGTCCACGGCAGGCAATTTGCCAAGCACTTCTGCGCGGCCGACTGTATCTGCGATGTCGTCGGCGATCTGATACGCGTGCCCGAGCAATTCCCCCACCTTAGACCATGGGGCCGGATCTGCACCACTTGCCAGGGCACCGCAAGTGGCCGCCGCGACAAAGAGGGAGCCGGTCTTGTAATGGTGATAGCGGTCGATTGGGACGTGCGTCATTGCCTCCATCGACTGTCCGGCGATCAGTCCGTGACTGGGGCCGACCGCCTCCGCAACCACCTCGATCATGCGCGCGCCCAACTCAGGTGTTAGCGCAGCCTGCAAGCTGAGGTATTTGAAAGCCATCACAATCAAGGCATCGCCGGTCAAAACGGCGATAGGCTCTCCGAAAAGCCGGTGCACCGTTGGTCTGCCGCGGCGTAGCGCCGCGTTATCGAAGCAAGGCAAGTCGTCATGCACCAACGAGGCACAGTGCAGCAATTCAATTGCTGCCGCGGCTCTTGTCGCCAGCTCAGGATCTTTTTCGCCGCACACATAGGAGACTTTCAAGCAGAGCTTGGGGCGCATCCGGGAGCCCCCTGGAAACACTGCCGCGTCCAGCGCTCCACGCAGGTGAGCCGGCGCAGCCGGACTTAGAGCAGTATCCATGGCAGCTCGCAGCGCTTGCTCGATGAGCTTGTCGCTATCGCCAACCACGTCGGCTTGGTGATTCGAAATCATATCGCATCTCCACTTTTGAGACGAAAACGAAAACGGGCCTAGTCCAACCGGTGCCAAACAAAAGGCCGATTTCGCTGTGTCTCTTCAGGTTCTAAGGCACCGTTAAGTTTAGCGGATTGCGGCGGCCAACATGCGGCACCGGCGTGACCAATGAAACCGTGTGCCAGTGGGAGCCTTAACTCGGCAAGGCGATCTCCCACTGGAATCCCTTGAAGCAGTCTCATTCGTGGCGACCTGACATCTGAACGTCGGTTACTTCGATCGCGCGCGAAGAACATTGGCTCCGGCGGCGCTGTCGGCCAGAATGGCATCGCTCTCAACGTCTTGGTCCAAAGCTGAAGAGGCTCCCGCGCTGAGCAGTGGCTGGTGACAAAGCTCTTTGGATCGGCTGCACGCCGCCGCGCGTGATGATCGCTGACGAGCTCCGTTCGTACGGTACGACATGGGCGAAGATGGGCCTTACATCTAAAGGTGTTGGTCATCGTCGATAGTAGCCACTGGAGCTTGGACCGGAACCATTGCTGGCAGAGATCTGGGCTCCTACAAGCAATTGGTGTGCCACCAGATCATTGTTAGTGAATGTTTCAATGGCGACAGAAGGCGTCTTCCGGTGCTCACCGTGTGTCGGGAGTCGCGGATTGTGCCATCCGCCTAGTATTTGAACAGCGTCAACCTTGCGAGCGATCCGTCCGAAGGCCAACCCAGCATTGGAGTGATTTGGGTTGAGGTCACAATGCACGTCGGCGCTTGCATCATGCCAGCCTGTCAATGTGCGCGATCGCACACGACTGTCAGCTTTGCGTCAATTACGATCGAACCGATGCTTTTGACGTTTCACGAGGTTACGCTGCCGATAGACCCAGCGTGAGAAGACGACTGAGCCTTCCAGTTGTTCTTCGGCGCGATGTTGCCGAAGCCTTACACTCGACCGGCTTGGCGAGGATTTCAGCGCTGCCGTAGCCCTTGTCGGCCGGCAGGAAACCGCTTCGAAAAGTCGGTCCCCTACCGCCTTTTGCTAGCGGACTAAAAGGGCGGAGCAGGTGGATCTATACAGCGCTTTCTTTCAAAGCCCTGGTTGCGCCTTGTGTTCGTCAGCGATCAGGAGCGCCTTCGGCTCCACATGCTTGGCGACGGCCGCCCATGCATCCTTGCCGTTCTCGTCCAGGATCACCCGCGTCACCGTTCTGTTCGGTGCATGGCGGTTGGCCTCCCTCAGCGCCAGAACTCACATACGCTTGCCGTTCTGATTTTCCTTCTTGCGCCCGTCCTTGCGCTCTTCCTTCTTGTCACCTTGCGGAGGACGCCGCCCACATACTTGCCGTCGATCTGCACCGTACCGTGCAGCTTGATCGCATCACGGCGAAGGTCGGCTGCCTCCCGGAGCTTCTGCAGCAGGAAGTAGGCGGTCTTGTACGTACCCATCCGGCGAAGGCCGTCTGTCCTGACTTGCTGATTGGCTTTAAGTCCATGCCTTATGTCATGCGCTACAATCATTTCCCCCATTGAGGTCTTGTCCGTCGACGATCTTGGTCGCCGACGGGATTGGTCGGACGAAGAGAAGGTTCGGATCGTCGAGGAAAGTCTACAAGGCTTTCGGAAAGGCTCGGTGACGGCGCGGCGATATGGATTGTCACGGTCATTGTTGACCCGTTGGCGTCGGGAATACCGTAGTGGTCTTCTGAGCAGTTCCGCTACAACGGGCTTCGTGCCACTTACGATTTCGCCACCGGCGGCGGCATCTTGCGAGGTAGCCTCACGGCCGCGATTTGAAGACGACATGACGATCGAGATCGGCCTGCCGAATGGCCGACGGCTGACGATCCCAGCCTCGCTTGATCCGACCATTCTTGCCCGCCTGTTGCCCGTCGTGGATGGGTCATGATCGCGTTTCCCGCGGGGGTAAAGGTGTGGATCGCGGGCGGGGTGACGGACATGCGTTGCGGCATGAACAGCCTGGCGCTGAAGGTTCAGCAAGGTCTTGGCCGCGATCCTCATGGCGGCGAAGTCTTCTGCTTCCGGGGTCGCAAGGGTGACCTGATCAAGGTCCTCTGGCATGACGGCGTCGGCATGTCGCTTTACCTGAAGCGGCTGGAAGCTGGAAAGTTCATCTGGCCGGTCAGCCAGAATGGCTCCGCCGTGCCTGTATCGTCGGCGCAGCTCGGCTATCTCCTGGAAGGGATCGACTGGCGCAACCCGCGCTGGACGCAGCGGCCTTCGAAGGCAGGCTGACCGCCTGCATTCCTCTGTTTTTGTTGGGCTTTCGGCATGCGGCATGGTAGCTTTCGGCCATGGATGATGCTGCTTCGGAGATAGCCAGACTGCGCGCCGCGCTTGCGGCATCGGAAGCGCGTGCCGCCTCTGCCGAGGCCGACCTCGCACAGGTGCGCGCGGTCGTGACGACGTCTGAGGCGATGATCCGGCATCTCAAGCTCGAGATCGCCAAGATACGTCGCGAGCAGTACGGCCAGAGCTCGGAGCGCCGCGCCCGGCTGATCGAGCAAATGGAATTGCAGCTCGAAGAACTTGAAGCCGACGCCACCGAAGACGAGATCGCTGCGGAACGCGTGGCGACGAGAATCACAAATGTCTCCGCTTTCGAACGCCGCCGGCCGGCCCGCAAGCCGTTTCCCGAGCACCTGCCGCGCGAGCGCCTGGTCATCGATGCCCCGTCGACCTGCACCTGCTGCGGCTCGCACCGCATCGTGAAGATGGGCGAAGACATCACCGAGACGCTGGAGATCATTCCGCGCCAGTGGAAGGTGATCCAGACGGTGCGCGAGAAGTTCACCTGCCGGGACTGCGAGAAGATCAGCCAGCCACCGGCCCCTTTCCATGCGACACGCGGGGATGGGCAGGACCGCACCTGCTGGCGACGATCCTGTTCGAGAAGTTCGGCCAACATCAGCCATTGAACCGCCAGGCTGAGCGCTACGCCAGGGAAGGCGTCGCTCTCAGTCTCTCCACACTGGCCGATCAGGTCGGAGCCTGCACGACGGCCCTGCAGCCGATCCATGACCTGATCCGTGCCCATGTTCTGGCCGCCGAGCGGCTGCATGGTGACGACACCACCGTGCCGCTTCTGGCCAGGGGAGCAACAAAGCAGGCGAGGCTCTGGACTTACGTCCGCGATGACCGCCCTTTCGCGGGCGGCGCGCCTCCCGCCGCACTCTTCCACTTCTCTCCCGATCGCGAGAAGACCCACCCCAACACGCATCTCGCCGGATGGCACGGCACCCTGCAAGCCGATGCCTATGGCGGCTACAACGACCTCTATCGTGCCGACCGCCGCCCCGCGCTGGTGATCAGCGCACTTTGCTGGAGCCACGCGCGGCGCAAATTCTTCGAACTCGCTGACATCGCCGGCAACGTGCGCAAGGGCAAACCTGCCCACGAGATATCGCCCGTCGCGCTTGAGGCCGTTGCCCGCATCGACGCGCTCTTCGACATCGAGCGCGGCATAAACGGAATGCCTGCCGAGGATAGGCTCGCAGCGAGGCTGCAACATGCTCGCCCGCTCGTCGAAGAACTGCACGATTGGCTCATGGCCCAGCGCGGGCAAATGTCGAAGCACAACCCCGTCGCCGAGGCGATCAACTACATGTTCGAGAAGGAGGGTCGCTGGGAAGCCTTCGCCCGGTTCCTCGACGACGGCAGACTGTGTCTGACGAACAATGCCGCCGAACGAGCCCTGCGCGGCGTTGCCGTACCTGAGTCATTGTGCACTCCCTCTTTAAGTATCTGTAAACATTGGAAGCGTCTCGGTGTCAGCAATGCGACACGGGCGGCCCTTTCGGGCTATCGCGGCTTGGACGGTTGCCGAAGTCAGATTGCTGGCCCGGATTTGATACGGCGCGCCGGGAACCACCTGCTCGGCAGACAACACGTTCGTCTTGATCAGGTGGCGTATTCGGTGGTTGGTCACGCCCAAAACCGCCGCCGCCTCTGTCATGGTCAGCCATTCGCCCTCTTTATCGGCTGATTTGTACGCGTGAATGGCCCGGACCCGCCTTACTGAAGCGACCCGGTGTGCAGTCCAGGTTTTTCCTTGCCCCGTGGGCATTCCCATTCGATTGAGCGACGCGGCGATATGTTCATCGGACCAGCGTCCTGCCATGCTCCGCATCACTGCCAAAGCATCTTCCGTTGTGGCGCACCCGTGTTCAACCGTCTGGGGCTTGCGAACCTTGAGCTCCGAATGCTGACCGCCTTTCCAATGGATGGTCAGCACCACGTCGCGCACCTCATCATCGACATCGACAACAATGTCGGCGATCAATGTACGTAGCAGTTGCTGGCGCACGCGCATGGTGACATCCGGCGACTCCCAGGCCGCCTGCAGATTGTCGGCGAGGTTTGCGAAAGTGCCTGGGTCAACTTCGATGGTTGAAGGACTTTCGGTAGGCCTGCGCACTTCCAGATCACGGACGCGGCGTAGCGCCGTTTCCCAATTCTTCTCAAGCTGTGCAGCTATCAGGCGGTTGTCGGGATCGCATGCCGCATAGCGGCGCTCGGCGAGGCTAGCCTCGTAGCGGGCCTGTTGTAGCTCCAGATCGTGAATGTGGCGCTGGTCTTCCTGTCGCTCCCGGTGCATCCGCTCTGCTTTAAAAGTCGCCTCGATCGCTAATGGTTCTACCGCGCGCAACAACTCGCGCGCAACCGCCGCATCGACCTTCGAGCCGCCGAACGTCATGCAACGGGGCAAGCCCATCATCAGGTTCTGTTTATAGCAGCGATAGACAGGATTTTGTGGATTTCCCGTATAGGCAACACTCAGTCGCCGTCCAGACCGTCCGCAGGTCAGGAGACCTGATAATAATGCTTTGCCGCCGCGGCCCGATTTAGTCCCACCCGATCGGCCATAATTATTGAGGGCCAGTTGCTGTTGGTTACGCTCGTATTCGCCCCAACTAATGTAACCTTCGTGATGGTCCCGGATCATCACCTCCCAGGTACCGACGGGCTTGCCGTGCCCGTAACTGCGCCGAGCCCATCCATCGACGATGGCAGTCCGCTTCTCGCTCTTCCCATAGACGTAAACGCCGGCGTAGAAGGGGTTTTTGAGGATGCCGATCACATTGCGATAACGTACTGGCATCCATACGAAGTTGGTCATGCGCCCTTCATCCGACGGCCGAGGGAAGTGAATGTGATCTTTCGTCATCGACAGCAGCACCTGACGCGCGCTTCCAAGGTCGTGGAAGCGGGCGAAGATGGATCGAATTACCTCTTGCAGACGCAGATCAGGATCGAGCCCAAGCCCGGCCTCCCGATGCCAAATGTAGCCGAACGGAACAGAAAGTCGCAGTTCGCCACGGCGCGCCTTCGACCTGGCGGCATCGAGCATCCGGGCTCTCAGCACGCCCAGTTCGAACTCGCTGATACTGCCCTTCATTCCCAGCAGCAGCCGATCGTTGGGTCGACATGGATTGTAGACGCCGTCATGGTCAATGACGCGGGCTTCGACCAGGCCGCACAGTTCGAGCAGGTGATGCCAGTCCCGACCGTTGCGCGCAAGCCGTGAAGCATCGAAGCAGAAAACGGCACCAACTTTGCCGGCGCACAGTAGGGCGACGAGACGATCGAAGCCCGGACGGGCGACGGTTCCGCTGGCAGAGCGCCCGAGGTCGTCGTCGATCACCTCGACGTGGCTGAAGCCGTGGTGTCGCGCAATGTCAACAAGATCATACTGCCGTCGCTGGCTTTCCAGATTGGTTATAACCTGCGACTGAGTGGATTGCCGCACATAAACGACGGCCTTGCGCGCGAGCAGCGCTGTCGGAATCAAATCAGTGATGGTCATCGTTGAGCTCCTCGAATATCAGGTCGAGCTGCCGGCCCGACGCCGGCACCAGCGTATTGCGAGATCTCATCATGGTCCTCCTGAGTGATTCTACGTCCACTTCGGAAGGGTGCCGCTTTGCTGCCGCCAGAGACCAGCCTGTTCAATTCGATTAGCGTCGCAAGATCGACGCGTGGCGTTCCCATGGTCATGCCGCGGCAGACCACGGGATCGATCATCCACCCTGAGATCGCGATGACGACACCTGTCGGCCCCAGAACCTTCAAAAACCGGCCTGTCGCTCGTTCTTCGACGCGACGAATGGAAACCTTCTGGCCAAAATATGGATGCCAGCAATAGTGAACCTCGACTTCATCGCCGACATGGGCAGAATGAACAGGGCATTGCTCTCGGAAGAAAGGCATGGCTATTCGCCGGTTCCCAGCGCGGAGGCGAGCGTGCTGCCTTCATGTATTCCCTAATCGTCACGGCAAAGACGAACGATATCGATCCGCAGGCCTGGTTGGCGGACGTGCTCGCCCGCATGCCTGGCATTCCCGTATCACGGCTGCCGGAACTGCTGCCGTGGAACTGGCCCGCCGGAAGCGCCCGGCAGATGGCGGCCTGATGGCGCGCCCGACGCATGTCTACACGATCAACTACGTCGCCACGCTGATTGGCGAGAACCTCGAACTCATCCAGGAGGTCGCCAGCAACTCCGACAACATCGACTATGGTGAGATGATCCATGCCCATGACGGCAGCGAAGAGGGCATCACGACCTTCACCGACCGGGGCATCGAAAGCTTGAAGGAGTTCCTCGCCGATATCCGCACCTGGGAAGGAGGTGTTCGGCAGTTCCTTGTCGACGAGCAATGCGATCGCGACAAGATTCGAACGCATCATGGCAGACGAGCCGAAATCATAAGTGCCGCGGCCTTCGCCGGATGGATACTCTTGTACTGGACGTTGACCTTGCGGCTCAGATGGAGCGCCGCCATGCCCTTGGCGGCCGTGATTCCTCCCAGATTGCCATGATGATCTTCTTGAATGAAAGCTTGCGGTCGGCGAAAACCGAAAATTCGGCGCGGCATTCCGGCTCCGAGCATCAGAACGACGACGCCGTACGGCGCCAGGCAGCCACAGCGAGGGCAATATGGCTTCCCGACGTTCTTGGGCCAACGGAAGTCGACGAACAGGCCGTAGGTGTCGTCCTCGGCTGCCCGAAGCCTCTCTCGGGTCAGGCCAGGCGCACTGGTCGTATTTCGAACCTCCGGTCTCCTGCGGAGAAAGCGTCGTAGGAATTCGGTCTCAGGATGGAATTCGCTCCTGCAGCATGTTCAGGCTTCCGGTCCATACGCGAGACATAAGCAGACAACTCCGTCGTAAGGACGGAAGCGAAAGGTCAGTGCTCTATTCGTATCGATTTGAACATGAAAGGACCCTTACCAGGAGAACGAAACCACGTTCAGGGGTTAGCACTTTCGTAAGGTTGTCAAACCCGTGCCCTTATATCGGGAGAAAATTCAATGTCTCAGAGCCAGACTACCCAGCGCAATCTATAATCCAGTTCAGTGAATGGGTCCAGATCGTGAGAGCTGTCTTCGGGTGACCGCGCCTCATGACGACTATTAACGACTCGTTCCCAACAATCGAACATCCGCAAGGTAGATTCACGTTCGAGCATCTTGTGCCTACCTCTGTATGCCTTACTGGGCAGGTAACATTGCCGTTTCAGGCCCTGTCCTGACCTCTGGCCTTAATGATCTTGTTGTTTATTACCTTTTCCCGAGCAGATCAGACGAACACAACGTAGAACTGGTGGTAAAAAGCGCTGATCAGAAAGAAATTAATTTCAGCCGCATCAAGCGAAGGTGTAACGTCTGCCAACTCGTAAAAAAGGCTCATTTCCAGCAAATAAGGGTGCCCTAGAAACAAAAAAGGCCCCCTAAAGGAGCCTTCCCATGGCGTTTCCGCCGAACGCGTGTGCCCTACCGTGGTGTACCGACCTCTAAGGGTGCACCTGCAACAGCGACCTTTCGGAAGCCTCGTTGTCTGCTGCTCACAAAGATATAACCCTCACGGTCGACTATTTCAAGCCCTTTGTGTGGATGCGATAAGGTGGCGGCTTCGTTTAGCAAAGTTCACGTTTGTGGCACTTGCTCCATGATGCCGGAATTTTCAGAGAGCATCGAACCTACACGCTAGCGGGAGCGGTAACCGATATGGGTTCTTGGCTGAGTGATTTCCAGCACGGCGGAGCTTTCCCAGCTAGCCAAATGGGATATCGTGGGACGGGGAAATGGATCGGTTTTCGAGGATTATGTCTTATCGTCCTCAACGAAGACCGCTTAGAAGATGTTGAGCATTGAATGTGAATTTTCGCTCAAATTCGACGCAACCTAGATGTTTCAGTCGCGGGTGCGGCCATAGCCGACTCATCTTTCATGGAACTGGGCCACCGGTCTAGCGAGACTGTTTTGAATGCATTCATGAAGCAATTTGGCTAAACTCTCAAATATTTGCTATAACGCAAAAAATGCCCAAAATGGGTATTTAAAACGGTTGTAGTGTGGCGATGACAAGTGGTTCAAATCGGTTCAGGTTGGCTCAAGCCTACAACGAGTGGCAGGAAAACAGGGACGTGCGGTGACGGAAGATCTAGCAAGCTACAGAAGTTCGAGAGGCCTCGTCAGCACCGCCGATCCGGAGGTTGACAAGGCGATCTATCGAAAGCCAGGTTTCGGCGGCGAAATTACATCGTTGGGTCACATGGAGGAATTGATCAGCGCGTTCCTGAAAAAGACACGCGAAGCGCAGGGCCTGTCTCGCGCAGACGTTGCTCCAATGCTTGGTCTGTCCATCCCTGTATACGGACGCTACGAGCGGGCATTTTCCAAAATGACTGTTACTCGGATGATCCATCTGTGTGAGATTCTTGGCTTCATGCCTATCGATATGATCTTTGAAGCTGCGCCACATCTTTGGGGCCGCACATCGGAGGAGGCCGAGGATTGTCTCACACTGGCGAGGATTCTTAGGAGACTTCCGAACGGCACGACGCGCGATCTTATTCGGCTCCTGCAGCGAATGATCCCCGATGACGACGAGAGCGACAGAGGTATCAGTGATGTAGCGGAGCCCGTGAAGTGAGCTGGGTTTGTCTATGACGCCCCGACCAGTAGTTAGCAGTATTGGTGATAGCTGTCGCAGCCGACGCGCTGTCGTCGGTGTGCAGACACCCGCAATCTCACAACTTAGTTTTTCACTCGAATTTCCGTCTGATCAACAATACGCGCCGATTGCGCAATTTTTCGATGTTTGGTTGGCGTTGATCTCGCTCGATGCTCGAGCGATTCGTCGGCGAGCGACGCCAAGTCTATTTGCATGCGCTTTGCTTCGACAGTAGGGTCTGTGTTAAACTCCCTCGTTGGGTTTTCCCGCTCAATGCCATGTGGGTATTCGAGCTGCCGGCGCGCATGCTTTGATTTCGATTGCTGAATCTAAGCCCGTCCTCTCCGCGCCTCCGTTCCATCGCGCCGATCCTTTTTGCCATTCGGCTCGGAAACAGTCTTTTGACATCACGATCAGGTTCCGCGAAAACGGGGTCGAGTCGCTGAGACTGGAAACGCTGTTCATGGCTGTCGCCGTTCAGAGGTAAGGGCATCGCCTAGGTGTTTAGTCCCGGCATTTGATGGATGGGGTCGATGATGAATCGATCCGGCTCCAAAGTCCATCGTCTACAGATGAACTCGTAAGGCGTAAGGCCCTTTAACGTCTTGAGCCGGCGCCCGAAATTGTAGGCGTCGATAAAGTCGGCCAGATGTTTTTTCAACTGCGCATGATCGTCGTAGTGGAAGCGCTTGACGGTCGCCTCCTTGATCGTTCGGTTCATCCGTTCGACCTGTCCGTTGGTCCAGGGATGCTTCACCTTGGTCAGGCGATGCTCGATGCTGTGATCGTCGCAGACCCAATCGAAGATGTGCTGGAAGGCATTTCGATCACAAGCTCGGTTGGTGAACTGAATGCCATTGTCGGTCAAAACGGTGTGAATGGTGTAGGGCACTGCCGCGATCAGATTGCGCAAGAACTGAGCGGCATTCATCTTGCCGGCTTTGGTGTAGAGTTCCGCGAACGCGAACTTGGATGTTCGGTCAATTGCGACAAAGAGATAGAGCTTGCCCTCAGCCGTCTGCACCTCGTCAATATCGATGTGGAAGTAAGCGATCGGATAGCTTTTGAACTTCTTCTTCGGCTCCTTGTCGCCTCTGACCTCCGGCAGACGTGAAATGCCGTGGCGCTGCAAACACCTGTGCAACGACGAACGCGTCAGATGTGAAATGGTCGGCTGAAGAGCGTAGAGGCAATCATCGAGCGGCAGCAACGTGTGCCGGCGGAAGGCGACGATAGCGGCCTCTTCTTCGAGGGAAAGGGTCGTCGAGTGCGGGTCCTTTGGGCCTGTAGGAAGGTCGACCAACGATGTCCGCTTCTTCCATTTCGCCACGGTTTTCTGGTTGATCCCGTATCGCTTCGAAAGCGTTTTCAGGCTCTCTTCACTATTGCTCGACGGATTGCCTCTGTCGTCGTGGCGCTCCCGTGTAGAACCTGGCCCATAGTGCTTCCCTCCATGCCAAGGAAAATATTGCACCATCAAATGCCGGAACCAAACACCAGAGCAGCCAGCGCGCGGAGCCGTGATTGGTCTGCCGTGAACCGAGAGCTCCACGTGCAGGACAAAAGGCCACCATGCCCGCACACGACGTCCCGGGAGCTAGACGAGGAAATGAAGCGACCGTTATCACCAAAATCACTGAGGGTCATAGCCAATTTGGCGCAAGTGGATAATCCTTGCGTGAAGCGATTTCGGTATGATCTATGTCTATGTACTTGCGATCACTTATATATTTTGGTGAACGATAGCTATCGGGTGAGGTCCGCGTGGCCCAAAATGCGCCAAATTAGATCGAAACGAAACATTGGTGGTTCCAAGCACATCACTTTCCGTATAAAGAGCTTTGGCGCATTTACCTCAGTCGGAGCAATGTCAGGACCACCATTGAAGCAATGGATTAATGAACTCGGTTTGCAACAAGTCGATGATCCAGGCATAGACAAGCCGGTCTATCGAAAACCTTTTGACGGACGGATTGCACTTAGCGCCGAACTCGAAAACTTGATCAGCATCAGCCTTCGCGAAGCCCGCGATAAGCGAAAACTCCCGCGCTCGAAACTGGCGCCCTTGCTTGGCATCACTAAGCAGGTCTACGGCCGGTACGAAAATGGAGTATCCCGCTTGACCGTGAGCCGACTGATTCATCTGTGTGAGGTTTTGGATGCCACTCCGGAAGAGATTATCGCCCCGGCGGCACCTTATCTTTGGGGCGAAACTGAAACCAAAGCGGTTCTGCTGCTGGCTACTATCGTGAAGTTGCGGACTTTCGATGAAGAGATCTTGCAAGATATTTTCAGCTTACTAAGCCGCATAGACGAGACCGGTAGCGATAGCGGCGATCGTGCCATGAAAGTCGCGTCTACCAGCGCCACTGCAGACGATCGCGAATAGGACGTAGATCGCTAGCTTCAATAAACAGAACGTGCGTCCCTGATGAAGTTCCATCAGAAACCGCGAAGGACTAGCTGGCGACCGTTCATCGCCACTCCGGGACATAGGTGGGTAAACCGGGGAGGGCGCAGTTGGGTCAACTGGTCCAACGCATCCCTGCTTTCGGCCGCTGGAGGGGACGCGCGGTCGTCTTTACGCCGCGAGTGCCAGGGAGGTCACGTCAAAGTCTAAGAAACCCGTATATTCGACATACAAAGCATCGATAATTCCATTCATACAATCCATTTTACCAATCTCCCGTGATGATGCACTAGGAATGATCTCAGACGCGAGTGACGGCGAAACATTTGACGATCCGGACTGGCTATAGCGCGAACCCGAGCAACGGCGCCGACATGCATCGGGGCGGCCACTGCTTCGATCGCACAGTGCGGGCTTCAAAAACAGCAGCAGGAAATACCAAAGGAGGTCTTTGCATGCGTTCTGAGGTGCGGTGGAAGCTGTGCTGGGAAAACGAGCTGGAACTCATCGACCACGTCGATCCTCCCGAGCTCTTTCGCAAAGCCCAAGGGCCGACCGGGGTCTTCAATTTCAGTGGCAGCCAAAGCTGGGCAAGGCGCGCCGACAACCTGCATTGGCAGGCGACCGACGCTGACAAGGGCGCGCGCGGCGATGAAGAGTCAGCAGCCAGCCGTCCTTTTGTTCACTGGACTTTCCGGCTCCGGCAAGTCGACAATCGCCAATGCGCTCGACCGGCTGCTGCATGCCCACGGGAAGCACACCTACATCCTCGACGGCGACAACGTGCGCCACGGGCTCAATCGCGACCTGGCTTCAATCAACCCGATCGCGTCGAGAACATCCGCCGCGTTGCCGAGGTCGCCGAGCTGATGGAGGAGGGGAGCTTATTGAAATCCTCGTCGACACGCCGCTTGAGGAATGCGCGCGACGCGATCCGAAGGGGCTTTATCGGAAGGCGCTCGCCGGCAAGATCGCCAATTTCACCGGCGTTTCCTCGCCGTACGAAATCCCTGAGGGCGCTGAATTACATCTCGAAACGGTTGGCCACGACCCTGCGGCGTTGGCGTTTGAGATCGAACAGTTCCTCGAAAGGCGAATGGAGCAAGTGACGCATGAGTGTGAGAGTGGGGAGGCTTGACCATTGGCGGCTTGAAGCGGCCGCGGCGGTCCTTGGCCTATTAACTACGCGGCGACCGTAGCAGCCCGCAGGCGGCCCGCGCCAACGTCCGATGTGGCTTCAACAGGAGACGGCCGATCACGCGCTCACGACTCGGCTTACTGAAACGGAGAAAAGATATGGCTGATGCAAAGCTGCAAGCCGTGCTTTCGGCTCTTTCGCCGATGGCGAGACAGCTAAATGCGCTACCCTCCAATCAACCGGGGCGAGATGCGAACTGCGTTAAACTAAACACGAATGAGAATCCGTTTCCGTTGCCGATGATGGTGTTGCAAAGTGCGCTGGCGGCCCTCGAACGGCATTATCTGTATCCCGAAGATGACAATCTGAGCTTGCGCGACGCAGCCGCCAGCGCGTATGGCCTCTCCCAGGATCAGGTGGTCGCCGGGAACGGCTCGTCGGAGCTGCTTGGGCTCATCTACAGAGCATTCCTCGACCCGGGAGATAGCGTTGCGATGATATCGCCAGGTTTTTCCTTTAACCGCAAACTGGCCAAGTTGCAGGGTGCCAGATTTCTCGAAATCGAATGGGGCGAGTCTTATTCTCTGCCAATCGAGCAGCTGCTTCTTGGTCCAGCAAAAGATGCAAAATTCATACTGCTGGCCAATCCGAACAATCCAACGGGAACATTCGTTCCGGTGGCTGAAATCGACCGCCTCGTCGCGCAATCGGACCAGTTGATAGTGGTGGATGAAGCGTATGTCGACTTTGCACCCGATGATGCCCTGCGCCTAGTCGATCGTCATCCAAACCTTCTAGTATTGAGAACACTTTCGAAAGGCTTTGCAGCCGCGGGAATTCGCGTCGGTTTCGGCTTTGGTCATCCCGAACTTATTGGGAGGCTACGCAACCTGCAAAATGTCTTTAACATGAACGTGATCGGCCATGCGGTGGGCATTAGTATCCTTTCGCACCGCGCCGACTACGACGAGAACCACAGATATATTAAACATGAAAGACACAGAACGACCACTGCCTTGTCTCAATTGGGCTTTTCTGTCATTCCCTCCCACACAAACTTTTTGCTAGCTCGGGTGCCACCCGGACGAGATGGCAAATGGTGGCAAGCGTCTTTGGATAGGCAGAACATACTTGTAGCCGTCTTTCCCGATGCCGGTTTGGAAAATTTTATCCGCGTCAGCATCGGCACCAGAACCCAAATGGACGCGTTCCTTTCAGCCGCCAGGGACATCATTTCTGGAAGTATGAAGACGCAGAGCTAGGCGGTTAGAATTATTGGCCACACTGCTTGTCACTTGGAAACACCAAGTATCGAAGTCCATATTGTGGGATAAAGATCACAAATAAGCGCAAGACCGTAAAGCGTGTGCCGTCTCGATCCCGTTGATTACGCGTGTTATTGGCGCACGAGTGGAGCACCCGGTGGCCGATGCGAGGCTTATTTCTGGCGATTCGGCCGCGGCTCTGCCGCTGTATTGGGAATGGTTTAGGTTTCTTCATAATCGGTCCTTCGCATTGACATTGAGCGAACAGTAATCTGCGGTCGTCGCCGATCTTCCGTCGATCACCTGCGACAGAACCTCGATCCGCTAAAGATCACGCTCGCTCATCGCCATTGATTCCACCCGCAATCCCCTACGCCAGCAAACGTGGGCAGTATGGCATTCGAACTTGGCAGAAACAGAACTTTTTCAATCTGCGGCACTCTAGCCGCTACAGAGATTCGAAGCGGGAGCCGTGCGGCCATGGTCACCATCCGCCTTGCTACCAAATGGTACAAGCAGAGCCGCGGCTTCGCCGATCGGCAGGTCGACCACCGTGATTCCGCTTGCTGCAAGGAAACGGCGCTCGTTTTTGGTAAGGCCTTCCGCATCAAGTACTGCAAAGTGGGGGCCGTGAGAGCGCTTGATGATCTGTCGAGCGTAGATCCGGAGCATCTGATCGTTGAAGCGGCAGCCAATGAAAAGAAAACCGCGATCTATACGCCGTTCTTTCACCATTCCAGGTATTGGCGTCTGGATATCGATTTCGGTTAGGACTTCCACGTAATCGGAATCGGACACCAGAAAGTTCGAAGCTGGTATAACACTGCCGTACGGCGCATAGAGGACCGTCTTTGGCGCTGCGACGCATTCGACGTCTCTCCCGGACAGATCGTAAGTTTTTGTCCAAATGTCGCCGCCGCCGTTTGCACGCGTGACGCCCTGAATCTCGACGACATCCGTTCGACCGGTCTTCGCGAAAGCCGCACGCATTGTCCCGTCGTACCAACCGTCGACGATAAGGGAGAGCGGCAGCGTTGCGAGCCAGTCGTGGAGGGCGGTCGGCGCCACGGGTGCTCCAAATATTTCTGCCATCCAGGCCTGAAGCGTCCGGCGATGCCGTCGCTGTTCAATAAACTGCGCGACTGACCACATATTGCTGCGTATCCTGGAAGGGGCAGGTGTGCGTTCGTTGAGTGCCGCGGAGACGGCTTCCGGGGTGTCCGGTACAGGTGGTTCCGTGGATTGCAGCCGAAGGAGATCCGGACCGAGATAGGGAACGATCCGATCCGCAGCGAGCGCTTCCTGAAGCAGCCTAAGTCTTTCTTCGGCGTCACCGTTGCGAATGATCAGGAGACGGTCCGAGGTCAAAATTTTATTCATGCTGTTTTCTCTTACCTCTCGTTTGCAGCATCAGTCCTCGTCAGGAATCTTCCTTGCGTGGACGGTGATCGGCAGAGGCGTATCCCGCGATAGCTTGGGCAAGACGAGTCTCCAGCCGTTCCTGAGAGTGATCGTGCCGCCCCACATGTCATCAGCCTCGACATCTACGATCGGCTCTTCGAGATCTTTCTTTGGTACGTAAGCCGACAAGCCGGCGCTCGTTCTGCGAATCATTATCTTCATGTCGCTATTCCTTCGTTGGGGGCCCCGCGATTTCAGCAGCGCCGCAAGCAGCGGCGTTGTCTAGACTCGTCAGTTCACGGGCACGCATGCCGACGATAGTGCCACGTTCGACCCATTCGACGGCATAGATGTAAAACTGCTGGAGAAAGGTGCCGATGTCGCGCACATAGCCTTCGTCGCCCTTCCGCACCAAACTTTCCCCAATTTTTTTGCCAGCATAGGTGCCGTCATTCTTTACGTGAAGTCTGGCCCGCACCCGCTCGCCGGGTGTAAATCGTGGAGGCCTGTGGATTTCGACCTCCTGTTCACGTCCAAGGCCCATGGGCATTCCTCCTTGCAGGATATCATTGAAGGCTTCTCCGCAGGAGCCCCGACCATGCTGAAGGTCAAATCGCAGGTGCGGCGAGGACGCAGGTCTTCGGCACGGGGCAAACCTCCGCGCATTGCTGCGTTTCGAAGGTACCCTTGCATTCGGTGCATTTTTCCGGGTCGATAACGTAGATCTCACCTTTGAACCTGATCGCACCGGAGGGGCATTCGAACTCGCAGGCACCGCACTGGGTGCATTGGGACGCTATGATCCTGAAGGCCATTTTTAAACTCCTGAAGATGTTGGATTAAGAGCGCTCACGCCGTCGCCGCTTGTGGTTCGACGCCAAACTTGGCGGCGTAGAGGGTGCCGATGGCGGTCTCGATGTAGTCATAGCAATAAGCATCCGTTGCCCGAACCCCGGCCTCCATGAGCTTAGTCTTAGGGCACTCCCCGATCTTGGCGCATAGCACGACGTCAATACCGACCAGCGCAGTTATGATGCCGTCGAGGGTGGCTTCCTCGCCCCTGCCTCCGAGGCAATACTGTTCGATCTTGCGATGCCCGACGTAGGTGATGCCTCTCGACGAAGCTTCGTATACTTGGAACTCCTTCGCATGGCCGAAGTGCTCGTTGATGCGACCGCCACCCTTTGTCGCGACCGCGACGTGGAGGGACCCATCGCCGGCTGCTTTGACTGTCTCGATTGCCTCGCTCTTGGCGGTCGCGTGATCGCCGCGTTCGCGGGCGATCACTTCCCGATAGGCCTCGCGCTTACGGGCGTCATAGGTGATCTCTCCGGGAAGCTGGTCGAGTGCGAACTCCTGGCCCCGATCATCCCCAAGCAGGCCGACGGCATCGGCCCTACACTGCCGGCAATGGCGCATTAGCTTTGCGCCGCCTTCGAGACGATCCTGGAGCGCCTTCAATTCGAGCGCCCGCGGGCCGCGCTGTCCGGTCAAGCCGTAGTAGGTGCCATGGGCCGGATCGGAAATAAGCGGCATGACGTTGTGCAGGAACGCCCCCCGCTCCTTGACCCATTTATTTACCTCGACCAGGTGTTCGTCGTTGACACCAGGAATCATCACCGAATTGACTTTGGTGATGATGCCGCACGCGGTCAGCATCTCCAGGCCCACCATTTGCCGCTCGTGCAGAATTCTCGCAGCTTCGATGCCGGTGTAACGACGGTTGCGGTAAAAGATCCAGGGATAGATCTTTGCGCCGATTTCAGGGTCAACCATGTTGATCGTAATTGTCACGTGATCGACATTCATGTCGACAAGTTCGGCGACGTGATCCGGCAGCGCAAGCCCGTTGGTGGAGATGCACAGCTTGATGTCGTGGATCTCCCCCGCAACTCGTTCGAACGTTTCCTTTGTCTTCTTCCAGTCGTAACAGGCATCGCCCGGTCCGGCGACACCCAGCACGGAAAGCTGCGGCACTTCGTTGGCGACGGCAATGACCTTGCGCAGCGCCTGGTCTGGCGTCAACTTTTCCGAGACGACCCCAGGGCGGCTTTCGTTGGCGCAGTCATATTTACGATTGCAATAGTTGCACTGGATATTGCAGGCTGGTGCGACCGCGACATGCATGCGCGCGAAATAATGGTGAGCCTCTTCTGAATAGCAGGGGTGGTTTTTGATCTTCGCCCAGATAGCCTGGTCCACGTCGGCCGGTTTTGTGGACACGCCACATGACGAGGATGTGCAGCCACTCGGTTTCGCGGTCGCCAGCAATTGATACAAGGATGTCGTGCTGGTCGCACTTTCAAGCGAAATCATCGGTGCGGACATTGAGTGCTCCGTTGCTAGTTGACGTCGCCTTTCAAAACGCAAAAGCCATGCCATCCCAAGGACGGGATTTGCTTTAAGAATTTGCATTTATTGCCCGATTCCGACCGTGTTCGGACACAGACTTGTCAAGCTTCCGACAGTCGACAAAAGAGTTGTCCGTAAGCCACCAAACCAGGCATTGGAGATCGAGAAGGTCCAACATCACCCAGGCGCTTAAAGCTTTTTCACCTCGATGCGATGCTGGCGTAGAGCATAGCCGACCTGACGAGGCGTAAGGCCGAGAATACGAGCCGCTTTGGCCTGAACCCATCCGGCCTTTTCCATCGCCTCGATCAACCGGTCCCGTTGCGTGAGGCGCGACTCCATTGCGGGACAACCGGAACCGTGCGGATCACAAGCCTTGACGGAAGATACCTCGTCCGACGCACCGATGCTCCCGCCCGAGCGCGGCGATGAAGTCGGCATCACATTGCTCCGGGCATGCCCATCGACGGTGATGCCGCCGGGCGACCCGTCGGTTTTCCAGAGGAGCGACGAAAGGCACTGGCTGTTCTTGCAGGCAAAATCAGACGAAACGATCGAGCTTGAACGCGCAAGGGTGGCAGTCCTTCGCACGCAGTTTTCGAGTTCCCGGACGTTACCTGGGAAATAGCATTGCGACATCACCTCGATCGCCGACGACGAAAACGTCAGCTCGCGTTGGTTCTCCTTGTTGAATCGGTCAAGAAGAGCGTTCGCAAGGCGTGGAATATCGCCGGGTCGCTCTCGAAGCGGCGGCAGGACAATTGGAACTACGCTGATGCGGTAATACAGGTCGGCCCTGAATTCGGCGTTTGCAACAGCCATCTCGAGGTTCTTATTCGTGGCGCATATGAGCCGGACGTCGACCGCAAGCGTCTTGGTTCCGCCCACCCTCTCCAGTTCGCCTTCCTGCAGGACGCGCAGCAGTTTGGCTTGAAAGGCGGGCGAAATCTCGCCAATCTCGTCAAGTAGAAGCGTTCCGCCATTTGCCAGTTCGAAGCGTCCGGCGCGCTGCGCGATGGCCCCGGTGAAAGCCCCTTTTTCATGCCCAAACAGCTCCGATTCCAGGACGCCTTCGGGCAGCGCGGCGCAGTTCAATTTGACGAACGGCTTGTTTTTACGAGGGGAAAGTTCATGGATCGCCTGTGCAAAAAATTCCTTGCCGGTGCCGCTTTCGCCCCGCAGAAGCACGGTGGAATTCGTCCTCGCCACCACCGAGACGGTTTCAACCACCTGCTGGAGAGCCGGGCTATCCCCGATAATCCCGTCGATTTTGACGGGTGGATGTCGGCCCGGCGCGCCCCTTTGCGCGATGATCGGCTTCTCCGGTCTCTCTTGTTCGCCGATAGGTCGCCGACCCTCCAGGTTCAGGAAACGATGAAGCCTGATCGTCCGACTGACCAGATTGGCGACCATGGTCAGAAAGCGAACGTCCTCGTCGGCGGGGAAGGGGGCGGCGTCGTTCCTGACGCGATCGATCGATATTGTGCCAAGTATTTTATTATCGGCTTTTACCGGAACGCCAATAAAAGAAATTGGGACGGTGCCGCTGCTCCAAGGCGGTTGCGGCTCAGCCTGAAATAATTCGGACTTGCTGACATCCTTTACGATTAAGGGCATACCGGTCGTCGCGATATGGTCGATTACGGCCTTAGGTATAACGCCTCGAGCGGCTGATTGAGAGGATGGGGGGATGTCGCCAGTTGCGGCAATCTCGGGCTGACCTTCAGCGTCTAGAACAACGATTGCTCCGCATCGAATCTGCAGAAAGGAAGAGAGGACGTTCACGACGTTGGCAAGCGTAATCTCTAGCCGGGCGGGGGCAGTCAGTACCTTTGATATCTCGTAGATTCCGCTGCGCTGCGTGCCCGCTTGGCGCATAGGTCCAGCAGGTAGCGCAGATAGGGGTTCCGCTCCATCGACCGGTCGGGCGGGCATGTGGGTCATTATATGGCCTTGGGTTGTCTAACGTTTCTTATCACCCTTGCTTGCATGTATATATAGTAATTTCTAATACCAATCTGCAACGCGCACCTCTGCAAGTTTCCGATGCGCCCGTCTGCAAACCCAAGTTGGTTCTGAATCGTGGAGTTGCAAACCTTTATCCGAACTTGAAGAGAACGCCGAAACCGCCTCTCGGATAGTTCCACTCGATATCTCCACTTGCCTCGCAGAGTACGCGGCACGTGCCGCACTCCATGCACCCGTCGGCGATAACCTCCACTTGGCCCTGGTCATTCAATTCGTAGCACTTGGCCGGACAGACACTTGTGAGGGCATACAGATTTACGCTTGGCCAATCGTGTGGACGCACCCTAATATGCGGGCGTCCGGCATCGACCACGTATCGATTTTGGTAAAGCTTGTCCTCTACGCGTATGTTCGTCACTGCAACCGTCATCTCATCTCTCCTTTATCGCCACGCGCGCGCCAAGCGAACCGCGTCACCAAACAGCCCCCAGCGGGAGCGTGCCTTGATGAAGGTGCCCGTGGTCGCCCGTTCCTTGTCGATCTTCGGGGTGCCATCGACTCGCACAAAGTTCTGTGCGGCCTGCGACAGCAACCTTGGATAAGTCGTGAAGAAATTGCGGGAATTGGTGTGCAGCAGGGCAGGCATGTCCTTGTATTTCCGCAAGTCTTTGATAACGAACGACTTTTCAAGCATCGACTTGTAAAGGGAGAGGTTCTCCTTGACCATCGGCTTTTTGCGATTCTTGATCTGGACGATTGCTTCGCCGGCGATGCGCCCCGACGTCATGGCGAGGTTGGACCCCTCGCGGTGCACCGCATTATTAAGTTGTGCCGCGTCGCCGACGACGACCCAGCCGTCACCAAAAAGCTGCGGAATTGCCTTGTAACCACCTTCTGGAATGAGATGCGCCGCATATTCCTTGACTTCCGCTCCTGCGATCAGCGGCTTTACCGACGGATGGCTTTTGAATTTTTCGAGCAGATCATAAGGACTTTCCATTGTTGCCGCGAATTCGGAGACAAGGCAGCCAATGCCGATCGAGATCGATTCTTTGTTGGTGTAGAGGAAGGCAAGCCCGGCCATGTTGCGAGAGATCGTGCCAACTGCCTCGATGACGCAGCCTTCATTGGCCTGGAGGCCGAACCGCTGGTCAATTACCTCTTCGGCCAGGAAATGCATTTCCTTGACGGCGAGCGCGACAGTTTCCGGTTTTGGCGTGTCACGCAATCCAGCACGCGTGCCGAGCAGCCCATTGACGCCCTCTGCGAGAACGACCACGTCAGCAAGAATCACGTCGCCGGCGCGGTCGGTGCGAACGCCAATCACCTTGCCCTTTGGATCACGAACGAGTTCCGTCACGGTCGTCTCGCATAGAAGCGTCGCTCCGGCCTCGCGCACCTTGCGTGAAAACCATTTGTCGAATTGGGCGCGAATGACCGTGTAGCGATTGTGTCTCGACTCGTTGAAGTCGTCCGACCGGTATTGCATACCGATGTGGGACGAGTCGTCCATCATCCAGAAGCGCTGCTCGACTAAGTGCCGCTCCAGAGGCGCATCATCCCGGAAATCCGGCAGGATTTTCTCCAGCATGTCCGCGTACATGATGGCGCCCTGCACATTCTTGGAGCCCGGATACTCGCCACGCTCCAACTGCAGCACCTTCATGCCGCGGTTCGACATCGTGTAAGCAGCTGCGTTTCCGGCCATGCCGGCCCCGATAACTATGGCGTCGAAGTTTTCCTCAGTCATGGGGCGCCCTCAGTTTGCAAGCTTATCGCGACTGTGCGGCGACAGTCGATGGGTGAAGAGTTCCGTTAATGACGGCAGTAAACGGATCGCATCGGTGACGACGCCGAGGTGGGCGAAATCAAAAATCGGCGCGTTAGGATCGGTGTTAATGGCTAAAATAAGATCAGCTCCCTCGACGCCAACGCGATGCTGGATGGCGCCGGAAATGCCGGCTGCTATGTAAAGCTTCGGCCGGATAGTTTTGCCAGTTTGGCCGATCTGCCGATCAGCAGGCATCCAGCCCTTTTGGACGAGGGGGCGCGAACAGCCATAATCGGCCCCGATCGTCCGCGCGAGTTTCTTCATAAGCTTCACGTTCTCCACCGCGCCGAGACCGAGGCCTCCAGCAACCACGACGTCCGCATAGGCGAGATTCGCCGTCGCCGACTGGCCATCGGACAAGAAACCGAGGACCTTAGTGACGATCTCTTCCTCGATCATCGACACTTTGTGTTGAATGACGCGTCCGATCTTATTATTCCCGCGCGGAGGCATGGCCATGACCCTCGGCCGGACCGTTGCCATCTGCGGCCGGCAGTTGAGCGTGTAGATCGTGCAAAGCAAGGAGCCGCCGAAAGTCGGCCGGGTCGCCGCAAGCGAGCCGTCCGCATCCACATCAAGTTCGGTGCAATCCGCCGTGAGCCCTGTCAACAAGGTCGTCGCCACGGAACCGGCAAGGTCGCGCCCGAGCGTCGTTGCCCCTAAAAGAAGGATTTCCGGTTTGTAGTTAGTAACCAGATCCGTCAATGCTTTGGTGAAAGGCTCATTTCGGTAGTCGGCGAGCAGTGGGGCCTCGACGAGGTAGGCCAGGTCGGCGCCATAAGCAAAAGCCTCGGCGATGGCAAACCACGTGGCCTCTCCCGGTGGTCCGAGAACGACGCCGGCAAGCTGGACGCCCAGCTTGTCGGCGAGCTTGCGGCCTTCGCCGAGCAGCTCGAAGGAGACGGGATGCACCTGATCGCGCTCCAGCTCCATGAAGACCCAAACGTGCCGATGGTCCTTAAACTGATCGGGCAGCTCTTTCTTCATGGCGGCACGGCCAGCGGCTGGAGGAGGGCTCTCTCGATTCGTGCTCAACATCGTCGCTCCTTGCCTTCATTCGCCGTCAAAGGCGAGTTCGCTTTCGAGCGCCGGCTGGCGCAAAAAGATCCCAGCGATCAACTCCTCCGCGAGATCGCGCGGTGTTTTTTCCGCGGTGTCGATCTGCTCCGCCTTTTCCGCCCGCTCAGGAGGGGCAAAGACCCTCTTAACGACGGTTGGCGAGCCACGCAGGCCGCACTTGGTGAGGTCCTCTATGCCAGCGTCGGCCGCATTCCACTTCACGATCTGGCTGCGCGCGGCCCGTAGCGCGTCATCGAGCGAGCCGCGGCGGATTTCGTTTGTGCCTTCGAGCATTGTAATTAGGCAAGGGAGCTTGCTCATCAGCGTCTGCGTGCCCCCTTCCGAGCGGCGCTCCACCGTAATCTCGCGCCCATTGATGTCGACAGAGACGATTTTGGCAACGTAGGTGAGCTGCAGGAGGTCGAGGCGCTTGGCGATGCCAGGCCCAACCTGGGCGGTATCGCCGTCGATGGTCTGTTTGCCCGTAAAGACGATATCGGGCGTACCGAAGGCCTCTCCGATCTTCGCGATGGCTCGCGAAAGAGCAAACGAGGTCGCCAGAGTGTCGGAGCCGGCAAAATGACGGTCGGTCAAGAGTACGGCGCGGTCGGCGCCGTAGGTGAGCGCCTTGCGCAACGCGTCCTCTGCCATGGGCGGCCCCATGGTGAGCACGGTCACCTCGCCGCCATGGCGGTCGCGCAACTGGAGCGCCTCTTCAAGGGCGAACAGATCATAGGGGTTGATGATGGTTGGCACTCCCTGACGCATGATTGTGTTCGTCACCGGATGCACTCGTATTTGTGCGGAGTCCGGTACCTGTTTGATACAGATAACTATGTGCATGGCGGTTTCTTACTCCCTCCCTCTATGGGTGGCGGGCTTGTCAGTACACATGCTTGCGTGCATCATTCGTGCCAACCGTTTGGCGTTCTCTATCACATTGAAATGGCTTCGATTCCGACGTTGCTAGCATATGACTGAATTGTAAGCTTCCCGACATTGTCGTGTCGCAACCGTGCTCACTTCTTTTCGAACGGCTTCAGGAAAGAGTCTAACGGGACAACGGTGCGGCCGGGTGTGACAGGTCTGTTCGGATTGTGGTCCTTGAGCACCTTGAAGACCCGGTGCGAGAGCGGCGCGGAGGTCGCGAAATCACAGTAGGCCCTTTCCAGTATGGCACGGGCACGAGCAGCGATTACCCGGTCTGGGAGATGGGAGAAGTCCTCTGCCGCGAGGTATTGGCCCATACGCTTCATGATATGGAGTCGTGAGACATCGAGAACCTTAGGGTCATAGGGGACCCCTAGGGCTGCGAAGAACTCCTCCGCAGCCGAGAGAGATTTCAGCCGATTGAGGATGTCTTTGACATCGACGGGACTGCTGTCAGCGGAGCAACGGCACATAAGATTCCCCCTGGTCGTGAGCGGTGATCGCGAGATCGTTCTCCCGTAGCTTAAGCTGCAACGTACGGAATGCGTGGTTCGACGCGGCTAGGCGCAAGGCAGTCGCGTTGCAACTGGAGTCGGCATAGGCTGGTGGTCGGATGCGATCCACCGATGGTGTCGAGAGATTGATTAAGATGATATGGCGCTGGGCCCCCTCCACGAACACGCATGGGCGGTGAACCGGCGATCTATGTGACTGAGAGCCCCGGCTTTTACCTGATCGTTCATACGATGCCGGTGCCGTCATGCAGGTCGTATCGGTGAAAAGGAATTGCCGTTTCATGAGCGTGCCTGCTCCTACTCCCCTGAACGAACCCGGCTGCTCGTGTCGGCCACGTGGCCGGAACGGCATTGGCTCCGGAGCCTTTCAACGATGCCCGGTAAAACTTCGAGCACCCGGTCGACATCCTCGTCACAGTTATCGCGCGAGAACGAGAAGCGGATTGTTCCGTGCGCCATAGCATGAGGGATATCCATTGCCCTCAAGACATGGCTCGGCTCCAGCGAACCGGAGGAGCAAGCAGAGCCGGAAGAGCAGGCGATGCCATAGCGGTTGAGAAGAAGGAGCATACTGTCTCCTTCGACACGTTGAAAGGCGATGTTCGCCGTGTTCGGCAACCTCTTAAGCCTATCGCCGGTTACGAAGGCGCCTGGAACACGCTGGACAATGCCGTTCTCCAATCGATCTCGGAGCGACTTTAATCGGGTGCTCTCGTCGTCTATTGATTTCAGGGCGAGTTCGGCAGCCTTGCCTAAACCGACAATCCCGGCCGTATTTTCTGTCCCTGCGCGTCGGTCGCGCTCCTGATGACCTCCCTTGATCAGTGAGGAGAAAGATAAGCCCCGCCTGAGATAGAGTGCACCAATGCCTTTTGGTCCATGGAATTTGTGTCCGGACAACGAAAGCATGTCGATTGCAGTAGGTTGGAGGTCCATTGGAACCTTGCCGACCGCCTGGACCGCGTCGGTGTGGAAAAGTGCACCGATTCTCTTGGCCATCTCGGCAAGCTTAGCGACCGGGAAAATGGTTCCCGTCTCGTTGTTCGCCCACATGATCGAAGCAATCGCTACACGATGAGTGAGGGCGGTCTCATAGGCGTCAAGATCGAGACGTCCATGTCGATCCACTGGGATCCTGTGTACCTTAATGCCGCGCGTCTTCTCCAGATGGCCGCAGAGTGTCAGCACCGCTGAATGCTCGACTGCGGAAGTCACGATCTCTGTGCGCTCAGGCATCACCTCCAGCGCCGAAAGGATCGCCGCATTGTCGCTTTCCGTCCCCCCCGAGGTGAACACGATCTCATGATCGAACTCGGCGCCGATCAGCGCTTGCAATTGCCGGCGCGCCTTCCTCACCGCCTCGCGGATGGAGGAGCCAAAAGCGTGCGTCGACGAAGGGTTTCCAAACTGATCCGCAAAGAACGGCAGCATGGCTTCAACCACTTCAGGATCGACTCTGGTCGTTGCATTATTGTCGAGATAGATCGCTCTCATGGGTGGATCTCGACTGAGGGGAAGCGGTGACAATGCTGCGGCGTCTTGCACATGCTGTTGTTTGATAGCCTCGGGCAAGCAGCGCGGGGTGGAGTCGTGCGATGGCGCGTCACGCGATCTTGTTGGCATCGATAACGTCGCATAGCCGCCATCAGTAGGAAGGGAAGAACGTTGTGCGCTCGCGCCTTTTCCAACGGTTGGATTCGCCGCGGCTGCTTAACTAGATGGGTCGCCAGCTTAGCTTGTCGCTGAGAACTGAACTGTTGCAGGCTGCGGCGATTTTTAGACCCTGTCCTACGCGATTGCCGGCTACAACATCCATTTCGACCCTGCCAATTTCTCCAGGCCTCAGATTTCTGTTGTGACGGTCTGATCGTCCTCCTCTGCCGGAACGAGGCTTTCGACGACCAGTATTGTATAAACCGCTGACACGTCTTCGACGGCTTGAACGAGTGTCGTCCGTCTACTGCCAGATCTAGCGAAGTGAGCGACTTGGTCATGAAATCAAGCCTCTTGACACGCACGCGTCTTCGCTCACCTTTCCTCGGCGCGGAACTGCTTGCAGAGGGGGCGTCTCCTTTGGAATCCTGGCCCGGATGCCCGCCAAAAAATTTTGCTGCCTCAGGATAATCCGTTGATGAGCAGACCTTTCTCTCCGGCAGCAAACCGCTTAAAAAGCCTGCTGTCTCCTGACGGACGGTTTGAGGCGCTTCGGCGGGCTTTAGGGTTATGAGTTCGGCCAGCGCTGGCGAGAAGGCGGTCGCTGGGTTGGAACGCAAGGACGACGGCGTCACCAGAAACGCTTCCACCGTTGGATCGACTCCAATTATCAATTCAGGCCCTCTACCGTAGGAAACTGCCCCGGTCTCGCTGAGGGGATTTTCCTGCACGCCGTCGTTCTTCGGATTGAAAAAGGAAACCATGACCTTTTCGCAATAATTCCGCATGGCTCTCTCGCTTTCTCGGTGATCAGCCGAAGGATTTGCCGCAAGTGCAGTTCTGGTGCGCATTGGGATTGTCGAAGACAAAACCGGAGGTTTCTGGTCCCGTCACGAAGTCGATCGTCATGCCGTTGATGTGTGCTTGCGAGTCTGCGTCAACGAACACCTTGACCCCATTTGTTTCGATCACCGCGTCGCCCTGGCCCTGGACGCTTTCTAGCCCCACCAGGTATTTGTAGCCGGCGCATCCACCTGCCTCGACCGCGATGCGAAAGCCTTCCGCCTGCTCGGCTCGGGAAAGCGTTACGTTCATGATGGCGGCGGCATTCTCTGTGAGCTTGATCATGGGATGATTCCTTTTTGTTCGATGGCGCATTTTCGGATTACCGTGCATGCGTCGTGCCAAGCGGTGAGGAAGGCCAAGAGTTCGATCAGCCCGCGTGTTGTATTCCTGCGTCGTCGAACATCGGAGATCTCGAAAGCGCGCCAACTCCAGAACGTCTGCCCGCGTATCTCCGTCTATCATTTTCGGTTGAGGCTCTCGTTGCCGCCGCACCGAAATCCCAGCGGTTCGGCGAAAATGAATGGGAGGCGACAACTGCTTCTAGATTTGTCGCTTGCGCGACATAAAAATTCTGCACGAGTTTTCGTGATTAACCGCTTAGCCCCTAAGCGCTTGGGCTATGGAACAGACATCTAATCTTTTCTGGAACGTCAGCTTAAGCGGCCGGAACAACTTTTGAAGCTCCCGTGACGAGGCTGCGGTCGCCAGCCCATATGAAGTCGATCCTCCATGGAGAGGACTAAGCACAATGTCACATGTGCCTCAGTTCCGCGGTTTTTGGGAAAAGGGCATCACCTACGGTACAAAGGACTTATCCCTCCGCGGCCGCCAGTACAAACCGTTTCTCCCGCCGGCGTTGCGCGGACGAGGGGATGTTCATCGCCTCGCGATATTTGGCGACTGTGCGGCGAGCAATGTCGACGCCTGTTTCCTTGAGCTTGGCAACGATGCCATCGTCGGACAGCACATCATGGAGCGTCTCTGCGGCAATAAGTGCCCTTATCTGATGGCGCACAGCTTCGGCCGAGTGCGCGTCACCGCCTTGTGAGGACGGGATCGCGACGGTGAAAAAATACTTGAGCTCGAACACGCCGCGGGGCGTGAGAATGTATTTGTTCGACGTTACCCGACTTACAGTGGACTCGTGCATGTCGATCGCGTCAGCGATGGTCTTAAGATTGAGAGGGCGAAGATGAGCAATGCCATCTTCCAAAAAGACATCCTGGTGGCGCACGATTTCGGTCGCCACCTTAAGGATCGTCGTGGCGCGCTGATCGAGACTCCGAACCAACCAGCTCGCGCTCTGGAAGCATTCGTTCAGGAATGACTGATCTTTCGAGCTTTGGGCGGTTAGGCGAGTAACTTGCGCAAAATAGGTTTGGTTGATCAGTACCTTGGGCAAAATCTCCCGATTAAGCTCGACGTGCCATCCGCCTCCCGGCGAGGGTAGGACGAAGACGTCGGGTATGATGGATTCCGACCTTGCGGACTGGAACTGGTTTCCAGGCTTTGGGTCAAGTGCACGAATTTCGTTCAACATATCGAGAAGGTCGTCTTCATCGACCCGGCAACGTCGCTTCAGTGCTCGAAAATCGCGTCGCGCAAGCAACTCGAGATTTGCGACCAGAGCTGCCATGGCCGGGTCGAACCGGTCTCGTTGGCGCAACTGAATCTCGAGGCATTCGCCCAGACTTCGCGCAAATATGCCCGGCGGGTCAAATAGCTGCAAAGCCTCAAGAACCCGCTTCACTCCAGCCTCAGGGCTATTTAGCCTCTCTGCTAGCTCCAGAAGGTTCACTTGCAGATACCCAGTGTCATCCAGATGGTCGGCAAGCGCGCCAGCAATCAGCCGCTCCTGGGGTGTGAAGGCAGTGAGGGCGATCTGATGGGCGACATGTTCGTGCAATGTCTCAGTTGAGGCGGCGAACTCATCCAGGGAAGGCCTTTCCCCCGGCGAAAGGTTGCCTGTGTCACGGATTGATTTCCAGGGACTAGACAGCTCAGGCATGTCCGTCCTGGCCGGTCCATCAACGTGGTCTTCGCGTGCGCTGATATTTGGATCATCCGCCGCAGTTGGCGATACGCCAGAAGCCCCGCCGTCATTCGACGCCAGGTCGAGAAATGGGTTCTTCTCGATTTCCTGTTCCACGAACTGATTCAGTTCGGTGTGCGCCAGCTGCAGCAAGCGAATAGACGCGATGAGCTGGGGCGTAATAACCAGCGATTGCTGCTGACGCTGATGAAGGCTTGTAAAGGACTTCATGGTTCGAGCAAAACTCCTATCATTCGGCGCAGGTGTGCACGACAAGTCGTAGCTGCTGGTCGTTGGCTTCAATGCTCATACGAAGGCTGGGGCCTTAAGGCATTTCAAAATGTTTTGCGGCGAAGAAACGCCATACGGATCGGTCGCGCAGTTGTCGCCAAAGCCTTCTTCCTCGAACCACCCCTCCACGACGCCATTATTGATCACGGCAGCGTAGCGCCAGGAGCGCAGACCGAAACCGAGATTGTCCTTGGCGACGAGCATACCCATTTTCCGAGTGAATTCTCCCGAACCGTCCGGGATAAGCTTGACATTTTTCAACCCCTGAGACTTGCCCCAAGCATTCATGACGAAGGCATCGTTGACGGAGAGACAGTAGATGTCGTCAATGCCATTCTTCTTAAACTCGACATAAAGACTTTCGAAATCAGGCAGTTGGAAGGTGGAGCAGATTGGCGTGAAGGCGCCCGGCAGCGAAAAAAGGATTACCCGCTTACCGCTGAAATAGTCGTCGGTCGTCTTGTCTTCCCAGCGGTAGGGGTTGGGACCGGATATAGACTCGTCGCGAACCCGCGTGCGAAAGGTGACAATAGGGACCTGCTTTTCCATGGTCATCAATGAAGCTCCTCTAGGAAAATTTATTTGCGGCCTCTCAGTCACGGCTAACACGAATCCGACCTCGGCCCACACGCCAGGGCAAGCAAGCGTCATGCCATTTGGCCTGAAGGAGATGGACTTGCGGTCAGCACAGGGCCTTCGTCGCCGCACTCGTGCGCTGCTCGTGCGGGCGAGCGAATTGTGAAGCCGTTGTGCCGCGCTGACGGCCGGGCGCTGTTTCGGCTACTTCCGACCGCATCTCGATCAAGGTTTCTCTGCCGCCTTTTAGAACCTTAGCATACTGCCCGCCAGTCCGGTCGCGGCGGGAAGGCGCGGGTCACGAGGTTTGAGGTTCTGCTCGTGCGTATGTCTACCCGCGCACGTTTTCTTGTTTGAAACTGCACAAGAAAGTTTGAGGTCCGACAAAAAGGGGGCGCCAGGCTCGGACCGCGCATCGAAAAATGGTGAAACGCAAACGGCTCCGATAATTTCGTCACAGAAGACGACGATGGCGGATATCCGCAGGTTGGGGGCGTGAAGAGCTCGCAGCCGCCAATATCGATCGGCTGATGCCGACCGGCACCCGGGTCGCGCTATGTAGCCTTTGGCCTACGAGCATTTGTTGCTCGGCTGACGTCGCCGCGGAGCTGATATTTTGTTCCTCTCACCGCTCACCGCTCAGCTCGCTGGCGACCTGCTGGGCGCCCGGCGCCGATGGCGACGCCACCCACCTGCCCGGCGGCTATCCCGAGCTGCAAGCCGGCGGCTCCGGGACTAGAAGTTTTCTCGCCCGGAATGCTCGATGTGGTAGCGCCCGGCACGTCCGTCTGCATCCCGACAATGCCGCCTAGTTCTTTACGCTGGCGCGCCAGGCTGGCCTTTCCAATACGCGGGTGGTAATTACCCGCTGATTTTCTTTGCGAGCGCATCCATGTCGGGCACGGTGATATGCCGGATGTTCTCGATGCGGATGACGCCCTCTTTGCGAAGCCGGGTCAACTGGCGGCTGACGGTTTCGATCGTCAGCCCGAGAAAGTCGGCAATCTCGGCACGCGATAGCGGCAGATCGAAGGCAGTGCTCGTCGCCGTCTCGGCGTGGGCGGCAATGAGGTGGAGCAGGCTTGCGACCTTCTCCTCGGCGGTCCGCCGGCCGAGCGTCAGCATCCATTCGCGCGCGGCATCCAGCTCGTTCAGCGCCTGAGCGTGCAGGCTACGCTGCAATTCCCTAGTCTCCAATATCATGCGTTCGAGCAAATTGCGGGGGAACACGCAGATCTCCGCATCGGTCGCGGCCTCGGCCGACAGCGTGCTTTCGCGCACGAAGGGGCGGCCGACGAAATCGGGGGCGAATTGCAGGCCAACGATCTGCTGGCGCCCGTCCGACATCACCTTGCAGAGCTTCACCACGCCGCGCGTGATGTTCGAATAGAAAGAGTTTTCCGATCCTTGTGCAATGATCTCGCAGCCTGCGTCGACCTTGCGGCGCAGCGAGTGGCGGCCAAGTTCGCTAAGCTGGCCAGCCGACAAGGCGCCGCAAACGACGCCGTGCCGCGCCTGGCAGGAACGGCAAGCGACGGAAGTGCCAATCACGAGAACCTCACTGCGTGCGACGTCCATGTCCTGATCCCTTCGAAAACCGCCTATGCCGGACATGCCCGAGACGACCACGCGGCCGTTGCGACTTCGGCTATCCCTATTTCTTCCAGCGCGTCTTTGATGGCTATCAATTTCATCGGGATTGCGATTTGATCCAGATCAAATCTCCGTACCCACGCTCTTGCCGTGCCAGGCAGGGTAGTTTGTGGATTTGTTTCGGACGGCATTTTCGGCCCGCCGCTTGAGCGGGCTTTCTGCGGCCATCGCCTTCCGTCTCGGCGGACGGTAGGCCACCATACCCATTGCTGTCAGGCAACACCCAATCGGCAGATTGCCGCCGACTCTTAGGGTGGTGTCGTCGGGCTGGTAGAACTGACATTCAGGACAAAGGAGTAGCACGCTTCGAGCTGTTCCCGGAATTCCGCCGCTAGCTCGATGCCACAATTCAAAGCTACCCACCCTCAAGCTATCCCACTGCATCGCAGTACATCAGGACATTCGTTACTCGTCGCGCTGTCTCTGGCCCCCGGCTGTGGTGGCTGGAAAAAAGTCGCACCTGAATAGATGGCATCCGGCACCTGATGTCGGGTTTTGTTAGATACGCGACACGGCCTTGATCAGCCAATCTTTAGTTCTGCCTTGAGCCAAAGCGCTGAAAGGCAATTGAAAAATTTCTTTCCGGCCAAATCAATCAAATTGGCATGAACTTTGAAGTTCTTCTTGCGGGGCGGCAAGGACTGTCGGCCGGTTTCTTTGGTGACCGCCATGGAGCGGAGGAAATCAAAATGCATCTGTGCTCAGAACGCATTTACCGGAAGAGAGGTACCCGTGAAAATCCGATGTCGACCGGAAGGGCGGGCGAGGCATCCAAGAAATTTCGACTTCGGCCAACAAAGCAGCGTGGATTTCGAGCCGCACGGCGATCTGATCGCTGCATCGCATGTCATTGGCGCCTCGCGCTGCTGAGATTGGAAATCTGGCGCTCAACGATTTTGCTCGCTCCCTCTCCGAGGAGAATTCGTTCTCGGCGAAGGGGCTTTGATGACAGGAGAAAAGCAGTGGCTACCATTAGGGTTCCAGAACATGTCCCTCCCGAAATGGTGAAGGACTTCAGCCTGTTCACGTCGCCCGGCATGGAGCGCATGCCAAATGGGGATCCGCACGCAGCTGTCGCTTGCCTCCATAATGGACCGAGAATCTTTTATTCTCCCTGCAATACGCGCGATGGCCGAGGTACCTGGGTCATCGTTCGCGCTCAGGACCAACGCAAATTGCTGCAGGACACCGGAACCTTTTCCAGCCATCGGAGCCTTTTCGCCTCGGCGCTTGGCGAAAACTGGCCGCTGATCCCGCTTGAACTCGACCCCCCGGCTCACAGCGTGTTTCGCTCACTTCTCAATCCGCTGCTTTCGCCCAGGCGGATAATGGAGCTTGAACCGGCGGTCCGTGATCGGGCGATTGCGTTGATTTCCAAGATTTCCGCGTCGAGCACAAGCTGCGACATCTTGACGGACTTCGCCTTTCCTTTTGCGGTTAGTATCTTCCTCCGTTTGCTCGGCTTATCCGATGAGCGCCTCAATACATTCGTGGGCTGGGGGAAGGACCTGCTCCACGGCGACGGCATCAGACGAACCGCAGCCGCCCGAACAATTTTGGCGTTCATCGATGAACTTGCAGCGATGCGCCGCAAAGAACCGGCCGACGATTTCATGACCTTCGTCGTGCAGGCAAAGGTCGACGGCCGCCTGTTGAGAGACCAGGAAATCCATGGAATAGGCGTGCTTCTATTCGTCGCGGGACTGGACACCGTGGCAACGGCGATCGGCTTTGACCTGGCCTATCTCGCGCGCAATCCGACAGAACAGGAATTGCTGCGGAGCAAACCGGATCGAATTGTGCTCGCAGCCGAAGAACTGCTTCGCGCCTATTCGACCGTGCAGATGATCCGTGTGGCGACGAAAGATATCAATTTCGAAGGCGCGCCGATCCGTAAGGGGGACTACATTTCCTGCGCCACGATGATTGCCAATCGTGATCCGGTGGAATTCGAAAATCCGAACACGATCGATTTGGCACGAGAAGACAATCGCCACACCGCTTTTGCGTACGGTCCCCATCGCTGTCTTGGATCACACCTTGCCCGGCGAGAGATCGTCATCGGCCTGGAGGAGTGGCTGTCGCGCATCCCTGACTTCCGTATCAAGGATGGTACGGCGCCCATCACCTATGGGGGCCACGTGTTTGGAATGGAGAATCTGATCCTGGACTGGTCCTGATAATTGAGAGGAGGAAAGACATGGAGTACCGTATGCGCGTCATAGTGCACACTTCCAAATGCCAAGGTCATGCAAGATGCTGGGCCCAAGCGCCCGAAATATTCAATCTTGACGACGAGGGATACATACTGCCCGGTGCAATCGATGTCGAGGAGAGGGACGAACTGTTCGCGTCGCGAGGCGCTCGATCCTGCCCTGAACGTGCGCTGGAGATAGATTGCGTTTCGGATGCGTTGCTCGATCGCCTTTTGTTCAACCAACATTGTGGGGGTTGAAACGCAACGCAACTGGTGCATGACGGCGCCGTCGCTGTCCAAACACCTTACCCGCAGCTCTCCCATTGATGTCTACTTCTAAGGGCAGTTGTTTACATGCATGCCTAAGCAGAGGGAGGGTTTTTCCTTACGTCAGCCGAGCAGTTGAAAGCTGGCTGCGTCACTGGATGGGTAAGCGCCCCGATATCAGATGTGCGACAAGCGATGAAACACAAAAAAATTACCGAATTGCTCGACCGCGAGGCGCTCCGCGACTGCCTCTATCGGTATTGCCGCGGGATAGACCGCGCCGATGAAAGGGCGCTGCGCAGTTCCTACTGGCCCGATGCACGTGACAATCACGGGACCTATTCCGGTTCGGCCGAGGGCTTCATCGAGTTCGCCCTTGGTGTCTTCAAGACGGGACCGCGCAACATCCATCAAATCACGAACATTCTGATTGAGTTCAAAGCCGACTGATAATGCTTTCATCGAAGCGTTCAATGGCCGCTTCCGTGCAGAATGCCTGAACCAGCATTGGTTCCTGACCCTTGCGGATGCCCG
>NZ_MAWZ01000023.1:0-49549 GCF_001854685.1 Rhizobium sp. RSm-3
CCACAAATGGCATCGGAAGCCCTCCCTCCGATGCACTATGACTTGTCAACCATCAACCCGGTTCATTCTGTCAGGGATCTGCCCGGGCTGTACCCGATAACTGCCCCTCACCCTAACCCTCTCCCCGTAAAAAACGGGGAGAGGGGACTTGCCCCGCGAGACGTTGGCGAGGGACGGAGAGATTGCGGCATATCCCCTTCGCCCCGTTTACGGGGGTCCGAAGGACGGGTCGAGACCCGTGGCTCGACCCCGGTCGGTGGCGGCAGCCGGATGAGGGGCCGCCCTCGCCAATCTCCCAGGCCGGGATGTCACGATCCGGAGGCTGTGGGCCAAGCCCACTTTTCGGAAGTAGCTCAGCTGTTCTTCTTGGTCTTTGCCGGCTGGGTGTCGAAGCCGACATTGACGCGCACCAGCGCGCCGGAGCCGACCGGCATCTTGATGCCGTCCTTGCGGAAGATCACCTGGGTGCCCGGGGCGCCGGCCGGGATCTCGGTCGGGAATTTGGTGACCTCGGAATAGAGCACGGTCTCGCCATCGAGGATGGTGACGCGGATCGGCAGGGTCACCGGGCCGGGGGCGCCGGCCGGGCCGGTGATCAGGCGCAGCTGGGCAACGACGGTCATCGTCAGGTTGGTGTCGCTCAGCGAGCACTGGCGGGTGTAATCGCCGAAGGAGGCCTGGAAGACGATCTGCTGCGGATCGTCCTTTTTGCCCTTGGCATAGGTGCGGAAGATCGCATCCTGGTCGCGCATGAAGATCTGCGGGCAGGCGCCCTGGACGACGGGGGCGACGGCGCCCTGTGCCGTCTTGGCGGTGCCGATCGAAGGATTGTTCGAGGATGGGTTGGCGGGTGCCAGCGGCATGATCTGGGCGGTGCCGTTCGGCTGCGCCGGCGCCGCCGCCGACTTGCTGTCGCCGCCGATGCCGAGCGTATCGCAACTGGCGAGCAGGGCAAGAAGAGAAGCGGAGACGATGAGACGCGAGACCTTGCCGAGCACTATGTTCCACCCTTTGCACAAGCGTTTCTTGGAGGCCTCATGTCTTTTCAGTGAGGCCTTTCACGACGGTTTGCGATGGTCTATATCAGCGGCGCAAACAAAAATCGATTGGGTACGCGCCGTTTTGATGCACTTTTCGCCGCCGGATGCGGGCAACTTCAACAAGATGACGGCGATGGTATGGCCGCAAGCGCAACCCCTTCTCGATTCCGGGGCCGGTTTCCGGCAGTGCGGGCCACGGCCCGGCCCGACCGGATTTCCTCCAGCGATAGATCAAGGATGACCAACGTGGACTATATCTCGACCCGCGGCGAGGCCCCTGCCCTCGGCTTTTGCGACGCCCTGCTGACGGGGCTGGCGCGCGACGGCGGGCTCTATGTTCCCCGGGAGTGGCCGCAGTTTTCGAAGAAAGAAATCCGGGCGCTGCGCGGCAAGAGCTACCAGGAAGTCGCCTTCACCATCCTGTCGCCCTTCACCAATGGCGAAATCCCCGAGGCGACCTTCCGGGCGATGATCGACGAGGCCTACGGCACCTTCCGCCATCCGGCGATCGCGCCGCTCGTGCAGACCGGGCCGAACAGCTTCGTCATGGAACTCTTCCACGGCACGACGCTGGCCTTCAAGGACGTGGCGATGCAGCTGCTCGCCCGGCTGATGGATTATGCGCTGGAGAAGCGCGGCGAGCGGGCAACGATCGTCGGCGCCACCTCGGGCGATACCGGCGGGGCTGCGATCGACGCCTTTGCGGGGCGCGAGCGCACCGATATCTTCATTCTCTTCCCGCACGGCAGGGTCTCGCCGGTGCAGCAGCGGCAGATGACGACCTCCAAAGCCGGCAACGTGCATGCGCTCGCCGTCGAGGGCAATTTCGACGATTGCCAGAACCTCGTCAAAGCGATGTTCAACGACGCGGCGTTCCGCGACAAGGTCGGCCTCTCCGGCGTCAACTCGATCAACTGGGCGCGCATCATGGCCCAGATCGTCTATTATTTCACGGCGGCGGTGGCGCTCGGCGGACCGGACCGGAAGATCTCGTTCACCGTGCCCACCGGCAATTTCGGCGATATCTTCGCCGGCTACGGCGCCAAGCGCATGGGCCTGCCGATCGACCGGCTGGTCATCGCCACCAATGAGAACGACATTCTGGAGCGGACGCTGAAGACCGGCCGTTACGACATGAAGGCGGTCAAGGCGACGACTTCGCCGTCGATGGACATCCAGATCTCCTCGAATTTCGAACGGCTGCTGTTCGAAGCCTATGGGCGCGACGCCTCGAAGGTGCGCGCGGCAATGGAAAGCCTCAAACAATCCAACGGCTTCGAGATCGGTCCCGAGGCGCTGAAGGCGATCCGCCGCGACTTCCGCGCCGGGCGCGCCAGCGAAAAACAGGTGGCCGAGACGATCCGCACGACCCATGCCGAGACCGGCTATCTCCTCGATCCGCATTCGGCGATCGGCGTCTTCGTCGCCAGGAAGAAGGAAAAGCCGAATACGCCGATGGTGACGCTTTCAACCGCGCATCCGGCGAAATTCCCGGCCGCCGTAAAATCGGCCTGCGGTATTGACCCGGCGCTTCCGACGTGGCTTGCTGATCTGATGCACAGGGAGGAGCGCTTCCAGATCATCGAACCGGAGCTGAAAGCCGTAGAAACCTTTATCGGCAAACACGCCCGCGGCAAGACGACGGCAGGCGCAGAAAGATAGCCAATGACAGTTGAGTGCACCCGGCTGAAATCCGGGCTGACAGTAGTGACAGAAACCATGCCGCACCTTGAAAGCGTTGCGCTCGGAGTCTGGATCAAATCGGGATCGCGTAACGAGACGGCAGACGAGCACGGCATCGCCCACCTGCTCGAACACATGGCCTTCAAGGGAACGGGACGCCGCTCGGCCCGCCAGATCGCCGAGGAGATCGAGGATGTCGGCGGCGAGGTCAATGCCGCCACCTCGACCGAGACGACCTCCTACTACGCCCGCGTGCTGAAAGACCACGTGCCGCTCGCCGTCGATATCCTTGCCGATATCCTGACGGAATCGGCCTTCGAGGAAGAGGAGCTGGAGCGCGAGAAGCAGGTGATCCTGCAGGAGATCAACGCCGCCAACGACACGCCCGACGATGTGGTGTTCGACCGGTTCTCCGAAGTCGCCTACCGCGACCAGACGCTCGGCCGAGCCATCCTCGGCACGCCGGAGACCGTCGTCTCCTTCACGCCGCAGCAGATCCGCACCTATCTCGGCCGCAACTACACGACCGACCGGATGTTCGTGGTTGCCACCGGCGCCGTCGAGCATGACGAGTTTGTGCGCATGGTCGAGGATCGTTTCGCCAGCCTGCCGAGCGAGCCTTCGGCGCCGCCGGTCATGGAAGCGGCACGTTATATCGGCGGCAGCGTGCGCGAGCCGCGCGACCTGATGGACGCGCAGATCCTGCTCGGTTTCGAAGGCAAGCCCTACCACGCCCGCGATTTCTACTGTTCGCAGATCCTCGCCAACATCCTCGGCGGCGGCATGTCCTCCAGGCTGTTCCAGGAAGTGCGCGAGTTCCGCGGCCTCTGTTATTCGGTCTATGCCTTCCACTGGGGCTTTTCCGACACCGGCATCTTCGGCATTCATGCCGCGACCGGCGGCGAGAACCTGCCGGAGCTGGTGCCCGTCATCATCGACGAGCTGCACAAATCCGCCGATCAGATCCACCAGAAGGAAATCGAGCGCGCCCGCGCCCAGATCCGCGCCCAGTTGCTGATGGGCCAGGAAAGCCCGGCATCGCGCGCCGGCCAGATCGCCAGGCAGATGATGCTTTACGGCCGGCCGATCTCCAATCCGGAGATGATGGAGCGGCTGGAGGGTATCACCATCGAGCGGCTGACGGATCTCGCCGGCCGGCTGTTCTACGACACGGTGCCGACGCTTTCGGCGATCGGGCCGCTGGAGCAGCTCGCACCGATGGAAGACATCACCGCGTCGCTTTCGGTCCCGGCACCGAAGACGATGCAGGCCGGCCGCTGAGCCGGCGTCCGTCCTGCCGGGAGTGATCGATGCCAAAATCGGTGTTTCGGTTTCTGTCACGGCAGCCGGATGCGGTGGAGCTGGAAAACGACAGATATCTCTTACGCCTGCCGCGCTACCAGGATTTCAACCAGTGGCACCGGCTACGGTCCGAAAGCCGCAAGTTCCTGGAACCCTGGGAGCCGACCTGGCGGCGCGACGAGCTGACGGAGGGCGCCTACCGCGCCCGCGTCATCCGCGGCAAGCAGGAATATGCCTCGGGCCAGGCAATCCCGCTGTTCATTTTCCTCAAGGAAAACCACACACTCGTCGGCGGCATCACCATCGGCTATATCAGGCGGGGGGCGGCACAAAGCTGCATGATCGGCTACTGGATGGGCGAACGCCATGCCGGCCAGGGGCATATGTTCGCCGCCCTGCAAATGGTTATTCCTTATATCTTCACCGGGCTTGAGTTGCACCGTATCGAAGCAGCCTGTATTCCAGATAACGCGCGCAGCATCCGCCTGCTTGAAAAGGCCGGGTTTCAGCAGGAAGGCTATCTGCGCGGATATTTGAAGATCAACGGTCAGTGGCACGACCATGTGATGTTTTCACGTCTCGCCACCGATACGGATAAAGGCAGGATAACCGACAGCCGATGACCAGAGACCGCATGCTGCCCAAGTCACCGTCCGGACGAATGATCGCGGTGATCGCAGCCCTTTTCCTGGCAGTCTTCGCCCTGGCGGCGGGCACTGCCCAGGCGGCCGAACCGGTGAAGATTTCCCGTGACGACACGGCGCTCGACCTGACCGCGACGACCGAAATCTATGTCAATCAGGGCGAGGCCTTCCAGGTTTCGACAGCCGCCGGCGCCGACGGCATCCGCCGCCGCATCGAGGTCAGGGCAAGCTCGGAAAACCACCAGGGCGACTGGGCAGTGTTTGCGCTCGCCAATGTCTCGGAGGAACAGCTGGAGCGCGTCATCGTCGCGCCGCATTTCCGCCTGGTCAATTCCAAGCTGTTCTGGCCGGATCTCGGCTCGCAGCGCATCAGCGCGATCACGCCCAGCGAAGGTTTCGCGCTCGACCGGCAGCCGAGCGACGAGGCCGACGTCTTCCGCATCACGCTGAACCCCGGCGCCGTCATCACCTTCGTGGCCGAGCTGTCGACGCCGGAACTGCCGCAGATCTATCTCTGGGAACCGAACGCCTACAAGGACACGATCAACGCCTTCACGCTCTATCGCGGCATCGTGCTCGGCATTGCCGGCCTGCTGGCGGTGTTCCTGACCATCCTCTTCGTCGTCAAGGGCACCTCGATGCTACCGGCGACGGCCGCACTTGCCTGGGCGGTGCTCGGCTATATCTGCGTCGATTTCGGCTTTCTCGGCAAGCTGATCAGCGTCGCCTCGGCCGATCAGCGAATATGGCGCGCCTGCGCTGAAGTGGCGCTCGCCTCGAGTTTCGTCATCTTCCTCTTCACCTATCTGAACCTCAACCGCTGGCATGCGCATCTCGGTTACGCCACGCTCGCCTGGGTGCTCGGCCTGGCGCTGCTCTTCGGCGTGGCGATCTACGATCCGTCGATTGCCGCCGGCATCGCCCGGCTGTCCTTCGCGCTGACGGCGGCGACCGGGCTCTTACTGATCGTCTATCTCGGCTTCAACCGCTACGACCGCGCCATCCTGCTGGTGCCGGCCTGGGCGCTGACGCTCGTCTGGCTGTTCGGTGCCTGGCTGACGGTCACCGGGAGGCTCGACAACGACATCATCCAGCCGGCGCTCGGCGGCGGCCTGGTGCTCATCGTGCTGCTGATCGGCTTCACCGTCATGCAGCACGCCTTTGCCGGCGGCGCCTTCCAGCAGGGGCTGTTTTCCGATCTCGAGCGGCAATCGCTGGCGCTGACCGGTTCCGGCGACATGGTGTGGGATTGGGACGTGGCGCGCGACCGCGTCGTCACCATTCCCGACGTTTCGACCAAGCTCGGCCTATCGCCGGGCACCATGCATGGCGCGGCGCGCAACTGGCTGCCGCGGCTGCACCCGGATGATCGCGACCGCTTCCGCGCCACGCTCGACGTGCTGCTCGAACACCGGCGCGGGCGGCTCAATCACGAATTCCGCATCCGCGCCGAGGACGGGCATTTCCACTGGCTGCTGATCCGCGCCCGGCCGGTGCTCGGCTCGAACGGCGAAATCATCCGCTGCGTCGGCACGATCGTCGACGTGACCGAGCAGAAAAACTCGGTCGAGCGGCTGCTGCAGGATGCGTTGCACGACAATCTGACCGGCCTGCCGAACCGGCAGGTGTTCCTCGACCGGCTGCAGGCGGTGCTGGCGCTGGCGCCGGGCGGCGAGACGCTGCGCCCCACCGTGATGGTGATCGACATCGACCGCTACAAGTTGGTCAACGATGCGCTCGGGGTTGCGGCCGGCGACAATATCCTCATCGCGCTGACCCGGCGCCTGCGCCGGCTGCTGAAGCCGCAGGACACGCTGGCGCGGCTGGCCGGCGACCAGTTCGGCCTCATCCTGGTGTCCGAGCACAATCCGGCCAAGGTCGCCGATTTCGCCGATGCGATCAGCAAGGCGATCATGGTGCCGATCAATTTCGCCAATCGCGAGATTATCCTGACGGCCTCGACAGGCCTCGCCTCCTGGGTGGACCGGCAGGAGAGCGCCACCGGCCTGCTCAGCGACGCCGAGCTTGCCATGTACCGGGCAAAACGGGCCGGCGGCAACCGTGTCGAGCCGTTCCAGCCGGCCTTCCGCGACTTCGGCACCGACCGGCTGCAGCTCGAAACCGACCTGCGTCGCGCCATCGAACGCAAGGAATTGTCGATGGTCTACCAGCCGATCGCCCGGCTTGAAGATGTCGAGGTCGCCGGCTTCGAGGCGCTGATGCGCTGGGAACATCCCAAACGCGGCAATATCCCGCCATCCGAATTCATCCCGATCGCCGAGGCCTCCGATCTCATCGGTCCGCTCGGCATGTTCGCGCTGGAGCAGGCGACCAACGATCTGATGAGCTGGCAGAATCAGACCGGCGAATTGCCGATCTTCGTGTCGATCAATCTGTCGAGCGTGCAACTGCTCAACAACGAGCTTTATGACGACGTGCGCTCGGTTCTCGCCAAGACGCATTGCGCCCCCGCGCGCCTGAAGCTGGAACTGACCGAGTCCATGGTGATGGAAAACCCGGAACAGGCCCGGCTCGTGCTGCAGAAGCTGAAGGAAGCCGGCATCGGCCTGGCGCTCGACGATTTCGGCACCGGCTATTCCTCGCTCGCCTACCTCACCCGCTTCCCCTTCGACATGATCAAGCTCGACAAGGCCCTGGTGCGCGACGGCAGCGACAAGAAGGCGACCGTGCTCAGATCGGTCATCGCAATGGCGCGCGAACTTGAAATGAAGGTGGTGGCCGAGGGGATCGAATCCAACGAGGATGCGATCGAGCTCGCCAAGATGGGCTGCAGCTACGGGCAGAGCTATCTGTTCGGCCCGCCGATCGCCTCGGAATCGGTGCTTCGGCTGCTGCGGGAACGGTTTCCGCTGACCAAGCGGGCGTGAGCAATCCCATCGGCAACAACGATGCACGGACATACACTATAGAGTGCGGAAATAGCCCGTGCTTGGCTGCGTATCCAGATGGCACGCGATGCTCGCCCAAGTGCCATCGGCAACCAGGCTCTCGACATGTGCGGCATGCCTCACCTGGCTTTCCCAAACTTCTACAAGTGTGTACCGGCAGGGGTCTTCGAGGTCCTGCATGACAGAGACACCTCGGCAACCGGATATCTTTGGAAGGTCAACCTTGACTGCTTCCATAATATTCTGGAAGGCGGAAAGACTTGCGGCCAAAGCCTTGAACTGCACGATGACGTTGACTGACATTTTGGCATCCGTAATTGAATTGAACATAGCATTCTATTACGGCCGGGAGGACAACTCGCACAGACCTCTTCCTGCCAAAAGAGTACCCGATCCTGCGATTGCGCCTTTGCGCTAGAGTTTGTTAGCCTGCGACAAAAGTGCTTGCATGTTCTGGACATACGCGCGCGGAGGAATGCCAAATAGCTCTTTGAAATCCCTAGAGAAATGAGCGTCACTGGCATAGCCTGCTTCCTCCGCCGCCCTGGAAACGGTAGCAGCCGTATTCAGCAGCAGCAGACGTGCCTGCTCGAGACGAACCTGTGCGCGATAGCGCATAGGTGACACCCCGAAACACGAGCGAAACCTATGGGCAAAATGCGACGGGCTCATTGCGACTTTCGCGGCGATATCTGCGACGGTCAGCCGCGAGTTGGCACCTTCTTCGATGAAGCGCATCGCTCTGACAAGTTTCACGTCTTCGCTCGTGATGGACGCTCGAAGAATACCGGCAGCCTCTGAGCGCAGCAACCTGTAGCAAATCTCGCTCAGGCAGGAAGGTGCCAACATCAGACAGTCGGCCGGGTCATCGAGCGCGCGGATCAAGCGCAGCAGCGGAGTGGCAAGATTCGGTGTCAGAACATCGCAAAAAGCCGGCAACATCATCTCTGTTTTCGGCGGCGAATATCCGGTTTCAGCAAATTCGATCAGCGTCTTTGCCACCAGTTCCGGCGGCAACTGCAGTTTGAGCGCAATGTAAGGCACATCCTCGGACCCATGCACGACGGCATCATAAGGCCGTTCGCCGTGCAGGACTAGAAATCGACTTTCGTCGTTAACGAGACAGTTGTTCTCGACTGAGATCGCCTTTGCGCCAGATGCAGCGATCGCCAGTGATGTGCCGGTGTTTCGTCCCCGATAATAAGGAGCCGACTGGCTGAACTTGACGACCCACACCTTGGGTAGAGGGGTGAGCGTTACGCCTTCACCTTTCGCCAGATTGCGCACCGCCTGCAGGCACGCATCAACGTCTGGCTGGGCGGGAGGAACTAAGGCATGAGTTGTCGATTGCACTGGGAAATTCCTGAGGCCTTTGCGAAAACCAGGATCGCGCTGGCTGTATAGGTTGGATCAAAGGCCTTTTACAGTCGGGAAATTCAGGATTACCGAGGCCGTTGCCGATTGTCTGAACATACGAAAGGGGTTTCCGCTGACCAAGCGGCCTGAGCCGCCGGTCTCAGCGCTGGATGGGAACGCTTAAGCCCACCTTCACCCGATCCATCGCGACGAATGTGCGGAAGCGTTTGACGTTGTTATTGCCGAAGAACAGCCGCCGCGTCAGCGCCTCGTAGTCGGCCATTGTGGGGACGACGATGACCAGAATGAAATCCGCCTCGCCGGTGACGTAGTAGCACTGCTGGATTTCAGGCGCGGCCGCGAACTGGCTTTTTGCCTGTTCGATCTGTTTTGCCGTTTCGCTGATCACCTCCACCTCCACGAAGATGGTGATCGATTGCCCGAGCGCTGCAGGGTCGAGAACGGCGACGTTTGCCCGGATGACCCCATCCTCCGTCATTCGTTTGATCCGGCGTTGGACGGCCGGCGCCGACAGGCCGACGGCTTCGCCGATCGTGCGTTGCGGCGTGGTATTGTCCCTCTGCAGGATCGCGAGGATCTTGTGGTCGAACGCATCCAGGGGGGATTTTACCGGCCGGCTCAAAACGGGGCTCCAACGAAACAAAATTGCAAATCGAGCCGCGAAATACAGCGCCTTTTTCATCTCACCTGCAATATGTTTTAGCCGAACAACCGAAATGAGGCGCGCATGTTTCTGCTGAACAGCAATTCCGACTACCGTCAGCCGCTCGACCCGCGGGACGCCGAAACTCTCGGTTTGGAAGCCGCAGATGCCGTCGAGCGCCACCTGACATTCCGGGAAAACCATGCGGAAACGCCTCTCGTTACTCTGCCGGCGCTGGCGGCCGAGATCGGTGTCGGCGCGATCCACATCAAGGATGAAGGCCACCGGCTCGGTCTCGGAAGCTTCAAGGCGCTTGGCGGCGCCTATGCGGTGATCCGGCTTGTACTCGACGAAGCGGCAAACAGGCTCGGCCGCGCCGTCGATGTCTCGGAATTGCATTCTTCGCAGGTTCGAGAGGTCGCCGAGACGATGACCGTCGCCTGCGCCACCGACGGCAATCACGGCCGGTCGGTGGCGCAGGGCGCGCAGCTTGTGGGGGCTCGGGCGGCGATTTTCGTGCATGCCGGCGTCAGCGACGAACGCGTCGCCGCCATCGCCTGCTTCGGCGCGGAGATGATCCGTGTGGACGGGACCTATGACGATTCCGTCCGCGAGGCGGCGCGCATGGCCGAGGAAAAAGGCTGGACCATCGTGTCGGACACTTCATGGGCGGGTTATGAGCGCATTCCCGGGCTGGTGATGCAGGGCTACACCGCCCTTGTCCGGGAAGCGATCAGGGCTTTGCCGCAGCCGCCCACCCATGTCTTCATCCAGGCAGGCGTCGGCGGGATCGCTGCGACTGTCGCAGGTCACATGGCCATCGCCTTCGGCGAGGAACGCCCGACCTTCACAGTCGTCGATCCCGCCCGTGCCGCCTGCCTGTTCGAAACGGCGCGGGCCGGACATCTGGTGACCGTTGCCCATGGCGCGCCGACGGTTATGGCGATGCTCGAATGTTACCAACCCTCGCTCGTCGCCTGGCGTATTCTCTCCCGCGTCGCCGACGCATTCATGACGGTGGATGAAGACGAGGCGATCTCAGTGATGAAGCGGCTTGCCGATCCGGCTGGAAACGACCCGGCGATTGTCGCCGGCGAAAGCGGCGGCGTCGGGCTTGCCGGGCTGATCCGCGCCGTCGGCGATCCCGCGATCAGGCAAGCACTGTCACTCGACAGCCATTCGCGCATCTTTCTGGTGAACACCGAAGGCGCGACCGATCCCGGCAAATATCAAGAGATCGTCGGGCGATCACCGGGCGCGGTCGCCCGGAAAGACAGGACTGGAGCTTCAGCATGAGCCATCGTTCGATCGATCCGGCGCGTCTGCTTGGACGCATCGCCGAGCTCGGCGCGATCGGCCGCGATGCGGAGGGAAGGCTTGTCCGCTTGGCGGCGTCCGATACCGAAAAGCTTGGGCGCGATCGGTTCGTCTCCTGGCTCGAGGACGCCGGGCTGGAGGTTGCCGTCGACCACATCGGCAATATCTTCGGCATCTGGAATGGCCCGGGCCGGGAGGAAAAGCCGATCATGATCGGCTCCCACATCGACACGGTGATCAATGCCGGCATCTATGACGGATGTTATGGCGTGCTGGCCGGCCTCGAAGTGATCCAGACGCTGAAAGACGAAGGGTTCGAGCCGTCGCGCCCCATCGTGGTTGCCGCCTTCACCAATGAGGAAGGGGTGCGCTATGCGCCCGATATGATGGGTTCGCTTGTCTATTCCGGCGGCCTCGATATCACCACGGCGCTGAAGACGGTGGGCACGGACGGCACGCTGCTCGGCGACGAACTGGCGCGGATCGGCTATGCCGGCACCCATGCGCCCGGCTTCATGACGCCGCACGCCTATGTCGAACTGCATATCGAGCAGGGTCCTGTTCTCGAGAGCGAGGGTCTATCGGTCGGCGCGGTCGAGAACCTGCAGGGCATTTCCTGGCAGAGGGTGACCATCGACGGCGATGCCAACCATGCCGGCACGACACCGATCTCGATGCGCCGGGACGCCGGATACGCGGCGGCTCGCGTCATCACCTTTCTGCGTGACCGCGCGAAGGCATCGAATACGCCCACTGTCGCGACCGTCGGCTGCATCACTTTTGAGCCGAACGCCATCAATGTCATTCCCTCTCGCGCGACCTTCACCGTCGATCTTCGCGATCCGGACGAAGACCGCCTCAAGGAAGAGGAAATCGCGCTCGCCGCATTCCTCGAGCGGCTGGCGGCGGACGAAAAGGTTGACCTATCCGTCGAACGGCTGGCGCGGTTCGAGCCGGTCACGTTCGATCAGGCGATCGTTCGGCTGATCGAGGCTGCCGCCAGGGATCGCGGCCTGGCATGCAGGCGCATGACATCGGGTGCCGGCCATGACGCCCAGATGATCGCCCGCATCGCGCCAAGCGCGATGATCTTCGTGCCGAGCCGCGGCGGCATCAGTCACAATCCGAAGGAATTTACCGCAGATACTGATCTTGTCGCCGGGGCGAATATCCTCCTCGACGTCATCTGCGGGCTTGCAACAGGGGAACTGCCGAAATGAGCGTCGACAGCCGGATGCTGGAACAGGACATGACCGCCTGGAGGCGCGACCTTCACCGCCACCCCGAATTCGGCTTCGACGAGAAGCGGACGGCCGCCTTCGTCGCCCAAAAACTGCGGGAGTTCGGGCTCGACGAGGTTGTCGAAGGCGTCGGCGGCACCGGGGTTGTCGGAACGCTCCGGCGCGGCGGCGGCAACCGTTCCATCGCGCTGCGCGCCGATATGGATGCGCTGAGGATTACCGAACAGGCCGATCGGCCCTATCGGTCGGAGACCGAAGGCGTGATGCATGCCTGCGGCCATGACGGCCATACGGCCATGCTGCTTGGCGCCGCCAGGATGCTGGCGGAGGACGGCGATTTCGACGGCACGGTCCGGTTCATCTTTCAGCCTGCCGAGGAGTGGGGCAAAGGCGCCCTGGCAATGCTCGGCGATGGCCTGATGACGCGTTTTCCCTTCGACGAGATCTATGGCCTGCACAACATGCCGGGTCTTCCGGTCGGCGTCTTCCAGACCCGCGCCGGCGCAATCATGTCGGCTGAGGACAATTTCGAGATCGTGCTCAAGGGCGTCGGCGGACACGCCGCGCGTCCACACTCCGGCAACGAAGTCCTGGTCGCCGCCTGCGCATTGGTGACGAACCTGCAGACGATCGTTTCCCGCCGGCTCGATCCGGCCGACATCGGCGTCGTCTCGGTGACCGAACTTCTGACCGACGGCACCCGCAACGCTTTGCCCGGGCTGGCGCGCATCCTGGGCGATGCCCGCAGCTTCCGCCCCGAGGTCAGCGCGGCGATCGAGACGCAGATGCGCCTGATCGCCGAGGGGACGGCGCTCGCCCACAATGTCTCGGCCGAGGTGAATTATACCCGGGAATTCATCCCCCTGCTCAATGATGCCGCCCTGGTCGAGGAAGCCTTTGCCGCAGCCCGCAGCGTCTTCCCGTCCGAGAACGTCAAGCTCCGGCGCGAGCCGATGACCGGATCGGAAGACTTCGCGCGTTTCCTCGACCATGTCCCCGGCTGCTTCGTCTTCCTCGGCAATGGCAAAAATTCCGCGCCGCTTCACAATCCGAATTACGATTTCAACGATGACGGACTGATCCATGGCGCCAACTTCCACGCGAGCATCGTCCGCAGGCGGCTGAGCGCAGGCTGAGGAGCCATCACGCGCGAGCTTCTACGCCCGAACGCAAGCGTTGGCCGTTAGTTGTCGGTTCGTGCGCGTCCTCTTTACTAATCATGATGTATTGGTCGAGTCATTCGCGCCGGTATAGCCACGCTGCGCCGCCGCACGCGACAAAAGGCTGCGCTATTGAATCGATTGCAACAACGTCCATTGTTTGGACTGCTCGCGAACCCTTTTGGGGCAACGTTTCGACTCATGGAGCTGAGCGGAGATCATCTGCGGCTCACGCGACGGGGATTGACCACTTCGGTATCCTTGGAAGCAATATCTTCCGCACCACTCGTTCGGAGGGGAGCGCTTGGTGCGACGATGACCGTCAATGCTACGGAGCGCGACGACATCGTCATTCGCGGCACAAGGTACTCTGATGCACAGGCATTTGCTGAAGAGGTCAAAACCGCCTGGATCGAGTTCAACCTCTCGGCGCTTGATCGCGAAGCAGATCGCTTGCGCAGACTTCACACCGCGATTGCCAAATTGACCGAGCCAGCTCGCTATCCGGCTGCCTGCGAGATTGCGCCCCTTTTGAGCGATGCGAAGGCCCTCGAGGGCTCGCTACTATCGAAGCTGCAGCCAGATGCTATTGGATCCGAGGCCGCTGAGCGCGTAGCGCTTGTCAGAATGTTCGTTGCTGATCCCGGCGCAATGAGAGCGAACGCAATCGCCGCCTTTCTCACTGCCGAGCTCGAACGCTGGAGGGATTTCTTCGACACTATCGAGAGCAAACCGCTGACGCCGGAACAGCGCCTGTCCGTTGTCGTAGACGAGGACGCTACTCTGGTGCTGGCCGGTGCCGGATCGGGAAAAACCAGTGTGATCACTGCCAAGGCTGCCTATCTCGTCAAGGCCGGGATCCGCCAGCCGGACGAAATCCTGCTCTTGGCATTTGCAAAGAACGCCGCAGAGGAGATGTCAGAACGGGTCGAAGCGCGCTCAGGGGTGCCGATCGTGGCGCGAACTTTCCACGCGATTGCCTATGACATCATCGGGTTAGTCGAGGGGTCGAAGCCGGCGCTGGCCGATCACGCCACTGATGAGCTTGCCTTCACCAACTTGATCAAGCAGATCCTGAAGGATCTCGTTCACACACTGTCCGAAGTGTCCGGGGCAATCATCCGGTGGTTCGCGCACTTTCTGGTCGAGCCAAAGACCGAATGGGATTTCAAAACAAAGCACGATTTTTACAGCCATATGGAGAAGCAGGATCTACGCACGCTACAAGGCGAAAAGGTCAAGAGCTACGAAGAACTGCAAATCGCCAATTGGCTTTACGAAAACGGCATCGAGTACGAGTACGAACCCGATTACAAGCACAAAATACCTGAGACCGGACGCCGGGATTATTGCCCCGACTTTCGTCTGACCGAAAGCGGCATCTATATCGAGCACTTTGGTGTGCGGCGTCAGAAAATGCCTGATGGCAGCGAGCGGCTGCTCACAGCCCCCTTTATCAATCGTGATGAGTATCTGGCAGGCATGGAATGGAAGCGCCAGGTTCACGCCGAGCATCAAACCACGCTCGTCGAAACCTACAGCTACGAGCGACAGGAGAGGCGTCTGCTCAGCAGTCTGGCAGAGAAATTGGCACCCTTTGTGACGTTCAATCCTCGCCCCGCCGACACGGTCTTTGATCGCGTTGTTGAATTGAAGCAGGTTGACACTTTCTCGCAACTGCTCGGGACATTCCTGCGTAAATTCAAGAGGGGTGGCTACAGCCTCGGCGACTGTGACGCCAAGTCCGAGCGATTGAAGTTGGGTGAGCGCGCGAAGGCGTTCCTTGCTGTGTTTGCACCTGTTTTCGCAGAATATCAGAAGCGGCTCGGTGGAAGGATCGATTTCGAAGACATGATCCTACGAGCCGCTCGGTACGCGGAAACTGGCCAATATGTAAGCCCGTTCCGCCACATCCTCGTGGACGAGTTTCAGGATATATCCCAGAGCCGTGCCCGGCTGGTGAAGGCATTGAAAGCTCAGCATTCGGACGTTCGCATCTTTGCCGTAGGTGACGACTGGCAATCGATCTTCCGCTTTGCCGGATCAGACATCCACCTGATGCGCTACTTCGGCGATGAATTTGGCGGAAATTTCGGCGGGGAAACCGGAGTCCACAGGACGGTCGATCTTGGTCGCACCTTCCGATCGATCGACCAGATCGCATTCGCGGCCAGAACGTTTGTGCTGAAGAACCCGGCCCAGATCTCCAAGCAGATCGTTCCGGCGGGGAATGCAACTGAGCCCGCCATCAGGATTGTGATGACGCCAAAGAATGAGGATGAAAAGAAGCTCCGCGAGGTTCTTGCGGGGATGTCCGCCAAGCTTGGGCCCACAAATACGGCGAGCGTGTTACTGCTTGGGCGGTATCGCTTTCTCGAGCCTGAGATGAGGGACCTGCAGCGCGGGTTTCCCCGGTTGCGTCTCAGTTTCAAGACGATCCATGCATCGAAGGGCCTTGAGGCAGATCATGTGGTCCTGTTGAACGCAGACAGCGGTCGGATGGGATTTCCTTCCGAGACTGTCGATGACCCCTTGCTTGCCCTGGTATCGCCGGAGGAAGAGCTGTTCGAAAATGCTGAAGAGCGGCGGGTGATGTACGTCGCCATGACAAGGGCCCGTCACACGTTGACCATCCTTGCCTCGAATTCGAGGCCGTCCTCTTTTGTCACCGAACTCAACAAGGATCCCGAATATGCCATCGCGGCGACGTCTGGCACCGAACAGGCTGCGCACGAGTGCGGTGAGTGCGGTGGGCGGCTATTGGACGTGCGGGGCCAGGATAGTCGAACTTGGTACCGCTGCGAACATGCCGAGCACTGCGGAAATCTGCTACCTGCCTGCTCGTCCTGCGGGGCTGGCCTTCCGCGTCGTCTGGACGGATCGGCAGAGACTAGGTGTACCTGCGCTGCCAGTTATCCGGCATGTCCGGAATGCAAGGATGGATGGCTGCTTGAACGATCCGGGCGCTATGGGCGTTTCCTGAGCTGCGCTCGCTATCCTACCTGCACCGGAAAGGCTAGGATTTCGGACAGTGTGGCGGGTGGCGGGCCAACAAAGTCAAAGCGTTAGCGCTCGTTCAGCGAGCGACTTGGACGATGTACCATCTCCGAGCGCAGCAAGCGGTGCCCCTCGCATGCGTTGAACGGCGCCCGTCTGGCGACTGCGCCTTTCCCTTCCAATGATGGCCATTGACCTGCGGCTCGCGATGTGCGCCTCTCATGGCTTGCACAAGGAAAATCCCATGCTCAAATTTCTGCTCACCCTGTCCTTGGGTGTTTTTTGCGTCGCGCCGCTTCAGGCCGGCGAACTCGCTCCCGCCACCAAGAGCTGCCTGACGGGAGAAAAACAGGGACACTGCGAGCGCTGGGTCAAGGATTACAAGACGGCCATGGAGCAGGCGCAGAAGGGCGATCATGGCGCCCAGGTGACCGTCGCCTTCTGCCTGTCCACAGGGTGCCATGGCGCCGTTCCCATCGACAAGGTCGCCTCCTGCAGCTGGCACCTGGTGATTGCCAATTCCGGTGCTGCGACCGTGCTCGACAGTTCCAATCTCAGGATCACATGCCGGACGATGACGCCGGCGGAGAAAGACCAGGCCCGCGCCTTGTCCGCCGACCTCGTCCGGAAGATCTACAAGCGCCCCATGAACACGACCGACCAGATGTAGTTCTGTTTGGCAAGCTTGGGTGATGAGGTTGCGTGATGGCTTGAGTAATCGGCGCGCGTGTTTCACTTGATTTTTCGCCTCCCGAACGCAAACCCACTGCGCAGTTTTGCTGCAATTGGCTTATGCCCTTAAGCTTATATTCACCGACTGCTGGTCTTGTGTTGCCTGCAATGAAGATCGTCATCGCGATGCGGGGAAATTGCCGCCTTCGATGACGATCCGCAGGGCGCGCGGTGATATCTCCGTCCGCCCCTTCGGGATGAGCCCGCCGAAATTCCAAATCGCCTGGTTTCGAAGACAGAACGCGTGCCTGACCGCACGCATGCATGGCGCGCCTCACCCCCATTCAGCGTCGCCGGCCTTCCTCGATGACCTCGCACATCCGAAGAGAATTCATCAGCCGACGTGAAGGGCTTGAAGATGATCAGAACCGTTTCAGCGAAACTCATCCTTGCGACCGGCACTGCGATCGCAGGCGTCCTGATCGCTTACACCGCCTTCAATGCGGTCAGTGCCAAGAACAATACCGAGCGCGAAGTCATGGCGCTCGCCACCGAAAAGGCGGCCATGGTCAGCCAGCAGGTGGCGACCAACATCACCGAGGCGACCTCGGCCGGTGCGGCGCTCGCCGCAAGCCTCTCCGGTTTCGTCGAGGGCGGATCGAAAAGCCGGGCCGACATCGTTGCGATGATCAAAACAGTGGCGCCGCAATATCCGAGCGTGTTCGGCGCCTGGATGTGCGAGCTGATCGACGGTCCCCACCCGACAACCGGCACCGACGCCTTGAACAAGGAAGGCATTTTCACGCCCTATTGGACCAAGGGCGACGACGGCAAGATGGAATTCTCGACATGGACCATCAAGCCTGAGGACGAATATTACAGCGCGCCCCTGAAGACCGGGCAGCCGATCATCACCTCCCCCTATCTCACCAACATGAAAAAGCTGGTCACCTCGGTTTCCGTGCCGATGCGGGTGAACGGCGCTGTCGTCGGCCTCGCCGGCGTCGACATCAAGCTCGACGATCTCACCGCGGCGCTGACCGAGATGCATCCCTTCGACGGCGGGCGGGTCATGCTGATTGCCAATGACGGCAAGTGGCTTGCCCATCCCGACAAAGACAATCTGATGAAGGACTATGCCGATGCCGGCGCCGGCGATGTCAAGCAGGCGCTCGCCGATGGCAAGATGCGGGTGATCTCGGGCTTGCCTGACGGCGCCGTGCGCCTCGTCTATCCCTTCACCGCCCGCGGCATGAACACCACCTGGGCCGCGGTCCTGGACGTGCCGGCCGCCACCTTCTCGGCGCCGGTCTGGCAGCAGATCTACAACACCGTCATCGGCGGCCTTGTCATTCTGGCGGTCATGCTCGGCGTCATCCTGACGGCAAGCCGCGTCCTCATCGGCAAGCCGCTGCAGGGCATTCTGAGCGCCGTCCAGAAAATGGCGGGCGGCAATTATCGCGAGCCGATCGACCAGAATGGCAGCGCCGACGAACTCGGCAGCCTGAAGGGCGCGCTCGAAAAGTTCCGCCATCAACTCGCCCGCGGCGAGGCGCTCAAGGACGAGCAGGAGGCGCTTCAGGCCCAGGTCGAGACCGACCGCAAACGCCAGGGCGACCTCGAACAGGCCAAGGCGGAGGATCTGCGCCATTTCGTCGAAGTCGTGCAGAGCCGCTTCGACCTTCTGGCTTCGGGCGATCTCACCGTGCGCATGAACGAGAAGGTGGCGCCTGAGTTCGAGACGATCCGGGCAAACTTCAATACGTCGGTGTCCGCTCTTGAGGACACGATCCGCAACGTCGTCCATGCCGTCTACACCATCCGCTCCGGCCTCGGCGAGATTTCGACGGCGTCGAACGATCTGGCGCGGCGCACGGAACAGCAGGCCGCCTCGCTCGAGGAAACTGTCGCCGCCCTGGGTGACGTCACCCGCGGCGTCAACGACACCTCAGACGGGGCAAACAGCGCACAGCAGACGATGAAACTTGCCCGGACCGATGCCGAAAAGGGCGGTGAGGTCGTTGCCCGCGCGATCGAGGCGATGACCGAAATCCAGAACTCCTCCGGCAAGATCGGCAATATCATCCGGGTGATCGATGAAATCGCCTTCCAGACCAACCTGCTCGCGCTCAATGCCGGCGTCGAGGCAGCGCGTGCCGGTGAAGCCGGCAAGGGCTTTGCCGTCGTCGCCCAGGAGGTCAGGGAACTGGCGCAGCGTTCCGCCCAAGCCGCGAAAGAAATCAGCGGGCTGATCTCGATGTCGTCGTCGCAGGTCCAGACCGGCGTCAACCTGGTCGAGGAGACCGGTGTCGCGCTCTCCAAGATCGTCGACCGTGTCGTCGGCATGAGCGACACGGTCAATGAAATCGCCACCAGCGCGCAGGCGCAGGCAACCAGCCTGCGGGAGGTCTCGGCCGCCGCCGACCTGATGGACAAGGTCACCCAGCAGAACGCCGCGATGGTCGAAGAGACGACGGCCGCCGCACAAGGGCTTGCCCAGGAAACCGAGAACCTCGCAGCCGTCGTCGGCCGCTTCGGCCTCGGCGGCGCCATGTCGCGCGGCGGACAAGCGGCAGGCGCGATGAAGCTGGCGAGCTGATCCCACCCGCACGCAGCAACGTCTGCGTGAAAATAAATCCCATTGCCCTCCCGGCTTTCGCGGCTATTCTGCCGGCACAGAAAATCGGGAGGACACTGATGATCCTGCACTGCGTATTCCTGCGGCTGAAGACCGCGGTGACCGGAGACGAGAAGCAATCGCTGTTTGCGGCGATCGTCGCCCTGAAGCAGGTCATTCCCGGCATCCTGGATATCAAATACGGGCCGAATGTTTCGCCCGAGGGTCTGCATGGCGGCTTCGTCGACGGTTTTGCCGTGACCTTCGAAAGCCCCGAGGCCCGCGACGCCTATCTCATCCATCCCGAGCACGTGACCGTCGGCGAGCGCATCGTCTCGTCGACCGACGGAGGCCTGGCCGGCATCCTGGTCTTCGACCTCAATGTTTGAGGCTGCGGGAGCAAACCTGCAGCCTCTTGCTCCTCAGCTCGATTTCGCCATGGCGGCGGCGAGTTGGTCGACATTGTAGCGGAACATCTTCTCATAGGTCGGCGCCGGTCCCTTGGCGTCGGAGAGGGACTCGACATAGAGCTCGCCGCCGGGCTCCGCACCCGTTGCCTTGGCGACCTGTTTGACCAGGCGGGGATCGTTGGAATTCTCGAAGAAATAGGCCTTCACATGCTCGCCCTTGATCTGCTCGATCAGCTTGGCGACGTCGGCGGCGGATGCCTCGCTTTCGGTGGAGAGGCCGAGCGGCGCCAGGAAGGTGACATTATATTCGCGGCCGAAATAGCCGAAGGCATCATGGCTGGTCAGCACCTTGCGGCGGTCGTCGGCGACCTTGTCGAATTTCGCATGGGCGTAGGCGTTCAATTCGTCCAGCTTCCTGGTGTAGTTCTCGGCATTGGCCTTGAAGGCAGCGGCATCGGCGGGATCGGCCGATGACAGCGCCTTTTCGATGTTGGCGACCCAGATCTTGACGTTGACGGGGCTGTTCCAGACATGCGGATCGGTGATCTCCGCGCCGTCCTCTTCCATGGTGCTGACGTCGATGCCTTCGGAGACGGTCACCGGCTTGCCCTTATAACCCGAGGCGGTGATCAGGCGGTCCATCCAGCCTTCCAGCCCTTCGCCGCTGACGAAGGTCACCTCAGCCGCGTTCAGATTCTTGGCGTCAACAGGCGACGGCTCGAATTCATGGGGGTCGCCGTTCGGCCCGACGAGGCTCTTCACATCGACGTGGTCGCCGCCGACTTGTTTGACGACGTCGGCAAGCACGGTGAAGGAGGCCACGACCTTCAGCGTCTCGGCGGAGGCCGGCACGGCCGACAGCGCCATCAAAGCGGGGATTGCGGCGGAAAGAAGCAGTCTGTGCGGTGTCATCGAAGTCTCCTTGGGATCAGCCCTTCAGATGCGGGCGGGGAAAGAAGCGCCGGGCGATGCCCGAGGGCGCGAAAAGGATAGAGAAGGCGTAAATCAGCGCCGCCGTCATGATGATCGTCGGGCCGGAGGCAAGTTCCAGATGGTAGGAGGCGATCAGGCCGAGATAACCGGAGGCAGCGGCACTTGCGGCCGCGATCGCCATCATCACGGCCAGGCTGCGCGACCAGAGCTGGGCGACGGCTGCCGGCAGCATCATCAGGCCGACCGCCATCAGCGTGCCGAGCGCCTGGAAGCTGGCGACGAGGTTCAAGACCACGAGCAGCAGGAAGAGGACGTGATAGACCGGCCCGCGCCCGCCGACGGCGCGCAGGAAGCCGGGATCGAAACATTCGGCCACCAGCGGCCGGTAGATTAAGGCGAGGACGACAAGGGTCAGCGAGGTGATGGCGCCGATCAGATAAAGCGCCGAAGCATCGATCGCCAGAATGGTGCCGAAGAGTACGTGCAGCAGATCGATATTCGAGCCGCGCAGCGAGACGATCAGCACGCCGAGCGCCAGCGATGCGAGATAGAAGCTGGCAAAGCTCGCATCCTCCTGCAGCACGGTCATGCGGCTGACGGCGCCCGACAGCAGCGCCACCGACAGGCCGGCGACAAGGCCGCCAAGCCCCATCGCCGTCAGCGACAGCGAGCCGGCGACGAGATAACCGATCGCCGCCCCCGGCAGCACGGCATGGCTCATGGCGTCGCCCATCAGGCTCATGCGCCGGAGCATCAGGAAGACGCCGATCGGCCCGGAGCCGAGCCCGAGGCAGAGGCAGGCGACGAGCGCCCGGCGCATGAAGCCGAAATCGGCAAAGGGCGCGAGGAAGAGATCGTAGACCGTCATGCCGCCGGCACCTGTTCGGGGCCGCAAGCCTCGGCATCCTCGTCCCAGCGCTCGGCCATGGCGCGGGCTTTCAGTAGATTGGCCGACGACATGACGTCGGCGGTCGGCCCCCATCCCACCAGCTCGCGGGCAAGCAGCAGGGTCTCGGGGAAATGCGCCCGCACGAGCTCGAAATCATGCAGCACGGCAATGACGGTGCGGCCCTCGCCATGCCAGCGGGTGACGATATCGATGAGATCCTTGGTGGTGCGGGCATCGATTGCGGTAAACGGCTCGTCGAGCAGGATGATGCCGGCATCCTGCAGCAGCAGGCGGGCAAAGAGCACACGCTGGAACTGCCCGGCCGACAGCGATCCGACATGGCGCTTTCCGAAACCTTCAAGGCCGACCGCAGACAGCGCCTCGCCTGCCCTTTTAATCTCACCGGGCGCGATGCGGCCGAAAGCGCCTGCCGTCTTCCAGGCGCCGAGCATGACGGTGTCGATGACCGAGATCGGAAAGCGCCGGTCGATCTCGGCCGCCTGCGGGAGGTAGCCGAACTCCGCCCGTCCCAGCCGGTGCTCGACCCGGCCCTCGGCCGGTCGAAGCTCCCCCATGATCGCCTTCAACAGCGTCGACTTACCCGCCCCGTTCGGCCCGGCAATCGCCGTCAGGCTGCCTCTGGCAAAGGCGCCGGAGACATGGTGGATGGCGGGGTGCCGGTTATAGGCGACCGTCAGATTGTCGATACGGATCACCGGCGTCATGGCAGCAGAATCGCCCAATGGATCGCCAGCCAAAGCACGCCAACGGCCAACGAGATGCCGATCACCCTTGAAAGAGCCGACTGTCCCAGCAGGCTGACGGAGGGACGGTCGGGGCTGGGGGGCATTGGCTGGTCCTACAATGTAATAACATTACGGTTATGTTATAACGATTGCGGCGAGATTGAGGCGGAGCTTCTTGGCGAGATTGTTATTGCGGGGATAGGAGGTGCGGCCATTTGACAGCCAAGTGCTTCGGAGCGAGACTTATCGGATGATCAGATCTTGGCACCTCATTGTTGACCATATCCGCAGCGTGCGGGAAAATTCGGCCGACGAGAAGTTTTCCTCTGCCTTGCGGGGCGTTGAGCGGCTTGCCGATTTCATCGCTCATAATTCGCTTCGACACGCACTGTTTGGATGGACATCAATGGCTGATCTGTGCGTCCAACAAACCGGGCACGCCGCGCCCTCGGTCGCCCATCTACGGATTTCAGCGCAAGCATCGGGCCTGATCGAATTCCGCTATATCGATACGCATGTGGAAGGCAGGCAATGGACGCGGACGGAACCGCCAGAACGAGCCGTTCACAGGTTCACGACCTTCTTAGACCAACTTCATTGGGTTTCCGGTCCCGTGACAATTTTTTCGGAGCCGCAAATTGGCGAGTTCACGGGATAAGCGGAGCGCCCAAGGTCAGGCCTGAGCGTGAAGCGCGGTAAGGAGTGCAATCGACGGAGGCGCAACGCACCCCTATCGGCCAAACATCGCTGTCTTGCTCCAAGAGCCACCCCACCCTCCGTCCTCCTCGGGCTTGACCCGAGGATCCACTCTACCCGCGATCACACCGGGCGTGGATCCCAGGCTCGGAGGCCTGGGATGACGGAGATTGGGGCGCGATTCTGGCAAACTCACCGTCGGCGTGCGCCCCTCATCCGGCTGCCGCCACCACCGGGGTCGAGCCACGGGTCTCGACCCGTCCTTCGGACCCCCGTAAACGGGGCGAAGGGGGCAAGCTGCGACCTCTCCGTCCTTCGCCAACGTCTCGCGAGGCACGTCCCCTCGCCCCGTCAAAACGGGGAGAGGGTTAGGGTGAGGGGCAGCCCCGCCCGATACCTATCGAAAACTCACAGCAGTTCCAGCATCGCGGCGGCACCGGAAACCGTTGCCTGGCCGGGGCTTTCCTCGACGTTCAAGGCTTTGACCACGCCGTCTTCCACCAGCATCGAATAGCGCTTGGAGCGCAGGCCGAGGCCGCCGGCGGAGAGGTCGGCTTCGAGGCCGGCGGCCTTGGTGAAGGCGGCATCCCAATCGGCGAGGAAGTGGATCTTGCCCATGCCGCCTGAGGATTGCGCCCAGGCGCCCATGACGTGCCAGTCGTTGACTGATATGACGGCGATATCGTCGACACCCTTGCCGAGGATGGTGTCGCGATTTTCGAGATAACCCGGCAGATGGTTCAGCGAGCAGGTGGGCGTGAAGGCGCCCGGCACGGCGAAGAGCACAACGCGCTTGCCGGAGAAGAGCTGTTCGGTGGTGATTTCGACCGGGCCGTCGGCGGTCTTTTCCTTGAAGGTGGCGGCAGGAAGCTTGTCGCCGATCGCGATGGTCATGGTTTTCTCCTTGATTCCGGCTTGTTGGGAATTCCGGCTTGTTGGGTTTTGGCCTTGGCAGCGGCGGGCGCCGCGGGGGTCGAGGCGACTATAGGTCCCGGTCACTCAAAGGCAAGCGTGGTCTCCATCGCCTTGCCGCCATCGATGACGAGCACACCCCAGCGTTTGCCGGATAAGTCGTAATCCCCAGGCAGCTTGCCGATGGCGACATCGGTCTTGAAGGTGGCGCCGTCGCGTTTGCCGCCGATCTGCTTGGTGAAGGCATAGCCACTCGGGCCGGTGACGATGATATCGGGGGCGCCCTTGCCCTCCTCAGGCAAAACCAGCGTCAGCGACAGCGTCTTGCGATCGGGCGACATCGCATGCGCGGTCACGCCGAATTCGGCCGATGGCGGCTGCGGCAGCGTCGCATCGGCCGCCGCAAGGATCGCCTCCTCCTGTGGGTGGGACTGGATGGCCGGGCCGAGTTTCAGCTGAAAATTCGCCTGGAAGGGAATGCAGATATCCTTGCAGATGCCGATGAAGGCGACGGCGTCGATCTCAACCGGGGCTTTGCCTGCCGCCTTCAGCGACAGCGGCAGCGTCACCGGCGCGTCATAGGCGATATCCTCGACCGCGCCGTTGAAGAAATGTTTCGGGACGGGATAGGCCATCGCATCGAGCGTGACGCCACTGCCAGCCGCGATGGTGAACTGGGGCGGAATGCCGCTGTTTCCGGGCTCTTTCCAATAGGTGATCCAGCCGGGTTTCGGCTCGATCTGCAGCGCGGCGCGGATTTTGCCGGCGGCATCGGGCGCCAGCGCCACCAGGCGCATGCGGCCGCCTTCGTTCTCCGCCCAGGCGCTCATTTCCGCGTGAGCCGAACAATGGGCGGCAAGGGCTGCACCCATCGAGATGACCGCCATGAAAAGTCGGCGTGGTACTGAGGAAATAATCATCATGGAACAACGGTTTACCGAAACGGAGGTTTCGCCGCCAGAAGTCACGACGATTTAAATCTTCATTTTTGGTTGATTGATGTGTGACATTGGCCCATGTTTCTCTTGTCAAGGCCTCAATGCGGTTGGCAGCAGGAGGAACGATGTCCTTATCGACGCTGAAGAACAGACGGGAACGTGGCTTCTTCGATGGCCAGTTCCTCATCGCCATGCCCGGCATCGAGGACCGCAATTTTGCGCGCACGGTGATTTATATCTGCGCTCACTCGGATGCCGGCGCCATGGGCTTCGTCATCAACCGCCCGCAAAGCCTGACCTTCACGGATGTGCTGCTGCATCTCGACATGATCAAGCAGGAAGATCAGATCGTGCTGCCGCAGCGGGCGCGCGATTTCCCGATCCAGACCGGCGGCCCGGTGGAAAGCGGCCGCGGCTTCGTGCTGCATTCGGACGATTATTCCAGCGACTCCTCGATCCCGGTCAGCGACGACATCTGCCTGACGGCGACGCTCGACATCGTGCGCGCCATCTCCAAGGGCGATGGCCCGACGCGCGCGACGATGCTGCTCGGCTATTCCTCTTGGGGCGCCGGCCAGCTCGAAAACGAGGTCGTCAACAATGGCTGGCTCACCTGCCCGGCCAATGAGGAACTGATCTTCGATCGCAGCCTCGACGACAAATACGAGCGGGCGCTCGCCGGCATGGGTGTCACCGCCGCCATGCTTTCGGCCGAAGCAGGGCATGCCTGACAAAGCTGGCCTGACAAAGCTGGAACGAATTTCGCCGGCTGACGTTTCATTTCGGCAAACACGGGCACGAGGCCCATGCTTGACGAAGGAGACAGCACATATGGGTAGCACCAGCGACAAGATCTCAGGCAAGGCAAACGAAATTGCCGGCAAGACCAAGCAGGCCGTCGGCAAGGCGACGGACAATCGCGAAATGCAGGCCAAGGGCGCCGTTCAGGAAGCCAAAGGCAAGGGCCAGGTCGCAACAGGCAAGGTCAAGGACAAGCTCAAGGGCGCCGTCGACCGGCTCTGAGCCATACGCTCATCCGTCATGAACCATGCCTGCTGCGCCCCTCGCGCGGCAGGCATTTTTAATCCGCCGCCCGCCGGCAGGGATATACGATGAAGCTTTTTGCCTGCGACAACTGCGATCAGGTCGTCCACTTCGACAACCGCCAATGCGTGCGCTGCAACCATCGGCTCGGCTTCCGGCCGGGTGATCTCGCCATGCATGCGCTGGAGCCGCGCGACGAAACGCTCTGGCAGCTTGTTTCCAATCCCGATCGCGACGTGCGCTTCTGCGCCAATGCCGGCCTCGACATCTGCAACTGGCTGGTGGATGGCGATAGCGACAGCGAATTCTGCCTCGCCTGCCGCCACAACCGACTGGTTCCGAACACCGATAGCCAGAACGGCATCGATCGCTGGCGGCGCATCGGCCAGGCGCAGCGTCATCTTTTCTATTCGCTGTTGCGCTGGAGGCTGCCGCATCCCGATCGGGTGCAGGATCCGGAAGGTGGCCTGGTCTTCGATTTCCTCGAGGATGCGATCGAGAGCAACGGCTATGTCGTGCCTGCTATGACCGGCCACGAGGAAGGCCTGATCACCATCCGCGCCGCAGAGGCCGACGACGCGACGCGCGAACAGGCGCGCAGCTCGATGAACGAACCCTATCGCACCCTGCTCGGCCATTTCCGCCATGAGACCGGCCATTTCATCTGGAACAAGCTGGTGCGCGACCGCGACGGCATGGCGGAATTCCGCGCCGTCTTCGGCGACGAACGGCAGGATTATGCGGCCGCCCTGCAAAACCACTATGCCGTCGGCGCGCCCTTGGGATGGCAGGACAATTTCATCAGCGCCTATGCCGCCTCCCACCCCTGGGAGGATTTCGCCGAATGCTTCGCCCACTACCTCCATATCGTCGACACCCTCGAAACCGCCCGCGCCTTCGGCATCGCCATCGATCCGCGCGGCCACGAGGAAATCGCCGGCGAAGTGGATTTCCTCCCCTACCGGGCAAGCAGCGCCGAACAGCTGGTCAGCGCCTGGGTGCCGCTCAGCCTGGCCATCAACGCCATCCAGCGCAGCATGGGCCAACCGGACTCCTACCCCTTCGTGCTGTCCTCGCCTGTCGTGGCAAAGCTCGAATATCTGCACCGGCTGATCCAGGGGGCGGCGACGGCGGTGTAGCAGGTGGGGTTGCTGGAGGCTGATCAAGGGGCGGCCGCTGCTGCGTTGCGGCACAGGCGTTGCTGCCGTGAGGCAGCGCCATCTCCCACCCTCCTGTGCTCGTCACAGGAATCCAGCCACCGCGCGTCGGCGCGGTGAAAGACGCTCATTCGGGAAATTAGTCCCCGCGCCCAAGGACTTGGGCGCACTGGCTCCCTGTGACGAGCACAGGGATGAGGAGCAAGGGGAAGCAATTCCGCCTATCATCGGCCTTCCAAAACCGAGCGGCTGGCGACTCGACAACCTACGGGTCCACTCCATAACCTTGCGAGTCGCATTACTATTTGCCGTACAACCCTGGAGAACACAAAACCATGGACGATGCCGCTCGAACCATGATCGTGCTGGATGCCAGCAATTCCCGATTCCAATTGCGGGCCGGTGCATTGATCCGATCCCATGGCCACATCCTCATCCATCGCGTCGTCGGCGACACGTTCTGGGTCCTGCCCGGCGGGCGCGTGGAGTTTCACGAGGCGGGCGCGGAAACGCTCGCCCGCGAAATAGAAGAGGAGATCGGCTGCCAGGCCACGGTCGGGCCATTGCGCTTCATCATCGAGAATTTTTTCGAGCTTGCGGGACGAAGAGTTCATGAAGTCGGTTTCTACTATGAGGCGGAACTGCTGAGCGCCCTGCCCTTCCATGAAACCGATATCGTCCACCGTATCCGCGACGGTGACGCCGACCTGGAATTTTGCTGGGCTTTGCCAAACCGGGCCGTGCTCGATCGTTTCAATCTGCAACCGATGCCGCTGCGTGACCTCATCGAGACGATGCCGGAGGGCGTCCAGCATCTGGTGCGGCGGGATATGGCGGCCCGATGAAGTCACCTTAGACCGCTGCCTGCCCGGTTAAATCCTCAACCCAGAGAGATCGCCGCCTGCCCCTCATCCGCCTGCCGGCACCTTCTCCCCGCTTGCGGGGCGAAGGAGGCATGCCGCGACCTCTCGGTTCCCTGCCAACGTCTCGCGTGGCACGTCCCCTCGCCCCGTTTACGGGGAGAGGGTTAGGGTGAGGGGCAGCCTTCAAGCACAGGCGTAACGCCTATCCGGCTAAAACGAAACCGCCTTGCCCTTCTTGAACGGCTCCATGCCCCTGCGCGCAAGTTCATCCGCGCGTTCGTTTTCCGGGTGGCCCGCGTGGCCTTTGACCCAATGCAGCGTCACCTTATGGCGATCCCGGGCTTGTTCCAGCGCCTGCCATAGCTCGGCATTTTTCACCGGCTTCTTGTCTGCTGTCTTCCAGCCGTTTTTCTTCCAGCCGAAAATCCATTTGGAGATGCCGTCCTTGACGTAGGCACTGTCGGTATAGAGGTCGACCTCGCAGGGGCTCTTCAAGGCCTGGAGCGCCGAGATTGCCGCCAGCAATTCCATGCGGTTGTTGGTCGTATCCGCCTCGCCGCCGCACAACTCCTTTTCGACATCGCCATAGCGCAGCACGGCGCCCCAGCCGCCGGGGCCGGGATTGCCGGAGCAGGCGCCGTCGGTGAAGATATCGACATGTTTCATAGGCTCAATCCATATTCGGCGGCCGAGCCGACCTGGCGGTGGAAGCGCAGCTTGCGGAGATATTCGAGCGGGTCCTTCTTGGTGACCATGGCGCCCTCAGGCGTCGTCAGCCAGTCATAGAGCCGCGTCAGGAAGAAACGCAGCGCCGAACCGCGCGACAGCACCGGCAAAGCGGCAATCTCTTCGCTGCTCAACGGCCGCACGCTCTGGTAACCCTCGAGCATCGCCGTGCCCTTGGTGATGTTGTAGGCGCCGTCCTTTTCGAAGCACCAGGCATTCAGGCAGATCGAGACGTCATAGGCGAGCAGGTCGTTGCAGGCGAAATAGAAATCGATCAGCCCGGAGAGCTGATCGCCGAGGAAGAAGACGTTGTCGGGGAAGAGGTCGGCATGGATGACGCCGGCCGGCAGGTTTTTCGGCCAGGCGGCGGCGAGGAAATCGAGTTCACCGCGGATCTCGTCCTGCAGGGCGGCCTCGACCTCGCCGGCGCGCGCCTCGGATTTCTCCCAGAGTGTTTGCCAGCCGTCGATCGACAGCGCATTCGCCCGCGTCAGTTCGAAACCATCGCCGGCCACATGCATTTCGGCGAGCGCCCTGCCGACTTCGCGGCAATGTTTCGCCTCGGGCTTGCGCAGCCACATGCCTTCGAGGAAGGAAATCAGTGCGGCCGGGCGGCCGGAGAGCGAGCCGAGCAGCGCGCCGTCGCGGCGCGGCAGCGGCAGCGGGCAGGACAGGCCGCGGGCGGCAAGATGCTGCATCAGGCCGAGGAAGAAGGGCAGATCTGTCTTTTCCACCCGCTTCTCATAAAGCGTCAGGATCAACGGCTCCTTCGAGGTATGCAGCAGGAAATTGGAGTTTTCGACGCCTTCGGCGATGCCCTTGTAGGACAGCAGCGTGCCCGCATCATATTCCGTCAGGAACCATTTCAGATCGTCTTCGGCGATATCGGTATAGACTGCCAAGTGAGGTCTCGCCTTCATGCATTGCTGTTATTGGGCCGCCGGATCGACCATCCGGCGTCGATAAGGAGTATGGGGATCAGCCGTTGACGAAGGCCATGTCGGCCGCCGTCAGCTCGATGCTGCGCAATTCGCGGTTGACCAGGAAATTCTCGGTTTCCTGCACGGTTTCGGCCAGCTCGACGCGGGCGTCGAAACGGGCGCGAAAGGCCTCGATGATCTCGTTGACAATGACCTCAGGGGCGGAGGCGCCGGCGGAAAGGCCGAGCGTCGAGATCGCGCCGATCTCGTCCCAGTCGAGTTCGGCGGCGCGCTGCACCAGGATCGATTTTTTCGCCCCTGCCCTCAGCGCCACTTCGACGAGGCGCTTGGAATTGGAGGAATTCGGCGCGCCGACGATGATGAAGAGATCGCAGCCGGGAGCCGCCTGCTTCACCACTTCCTGGCGGTTGGTCGTCGCATAACAGATCGAGTCGGCCGCCGGCGCCGTCAGATTGGGGAAGCGCTCGTGCAGGCGGGTGATGACGCCGGCGGTGTCGTCGACCGACAGCGTCGTCTGGGTGACGTAACCGAGATTGTCGGCGTCGACGGGAATATAGGCGTCGGCATCCTCGATCGTCTCGATCAGCGAAACCGAACCCTCCGGCAGCTGGCCCATCGTGCCGATCACTTCGGGGTGGCCGGCATGGCCGATCAGGACGACATGGCGGCCGAGGCGATTGTGGCGCATCGCCTGCTTGTGGACCTTGGAGACCAGCGGGCAGGTGGCGTCGAGATAGAAGAGATTGCGGCTTGCCGCATCCTCCGGCACGGATTTCGGCACGCCATGGGCGGAGAAGACCACCGGCTGGGCGCGATGCTCGGCCGGGATTTCATCCAGCTCTTCGACGAAGACGGCGCCCTTGGCCTCCAGCCCCTCGACGACATAACGATTGTGGACGATCTCGTGGCGCACATAAACAGGCGCGCCATAGGATTTCAGCGCCAGCACGACGATCTGGATGGCGCGGTCGACGCCGGCGCAGAAGCCGCGCGGCCCGCAGAGCCTGATCGTCAAGGGAGGTTTCGCTGCAATATTCATGTCTGTTCCGGGTTGCGAGATTTAGGGACCTCTAGCCCAATATAGTCGAGAATTGAAGCGATACTATTGCCGAGGCTGCCTGCCGGGTTTGCGAAACCAGGAGATCCCGACCACGGCGACGAGCGCGGCGGCCAGCCCGTACCAGGTGAAGGCATATTGCAGATGGTCGTTCGGCAGATCCACCTGGGTAACGCCGCCAATCGGCAGGCCGGCCGGATTGGGAGTGGAATCGGCATCGACGAAAAACGGGATGACGCGCGCCTTGTCCAGCCCGACGCTGTCGGCCATGACGTCGAGATCCTTCCAATAGAAGATGTTCTTGGCGACGTCGTTATCAGGCACCACCCAGGAGGGTTTGCCGGGCAGTTTCTCGCGGGCGAGACCGGTGACGGTCTGCTGATCCGTCAACTGGCCCTGCATGCGCATCTCCGGCTCCTTGTTCTCATAGGGAACGAAGCCGCGATTGACCAGGAGCGCGCGCCCATCGGCAAGCTCCAGGGGCGTATAGACGTAGAAGCCGGTTTGGCCGCGCCAGGTGGCGAAGAAGTGCCGCTCCTTGTTGTTGATATAGCGGCCGGTGGCGGTGACCTTGCGATACTCGATATCGCCGCCGCCAGCCGCCATCGCCTCGATATCGGCGAGCGGCACGGGGGCGGCCACTTGCCGCGCAGCGATATCGGCGAGCAGGCCTTCCTTCCAGCGAAGGCGTTCCACCTGCCAGGTGCCGAGTGAAATCAGGATGGCAAGGGCAATCAGCACCAGGATGCCGGTGATGACAGGCAGCCGGCGGCGCGGCATCACATGCTCTATCTCAGTCACTCAGGCGTCCTTCGCGGGCATTATGGCGATACTGCATGGCGATCAAGATGCCCTTGGCCCAGCGCAGCGTCAGCAGCGACAGGATGATCGTCAGCGGGGCGAAGAGCAGGATATGCACCCAGATCGGCGGCCCGTAATTCACCTGCAGCCACAGCACCATGCCGATGACGATGAAGCCGACGATGAGGATGACGAAGACGGCCGGCCCGTCGCCGGCATCGGCGAAGGAATAGTCGAGGCCGCAGGAGGCGCAATGCGGCTTGACCCCGAGCAGGCCGTCGAACAGCTTGCCCTGACCGCAGCGCGGGCAGCAGCCCTTGATGCCTGTTTTAACAGGATCGACGGGGGGATAATGGGCGCTGTCTTCGCTCATACCATTCCTTCTGGCCATTCCTTCTCGGCACTCCATGCTGCCTTAACTCTCCCATAAAGTATTCGCATCCCGAATGGAAATGCCTGCGCGGTTTCGCCTCAGTGATTCGCGCCAAACAGAAGAAGAAGCTGATGACCAACGACAGCCATGCCGGACAGATCATTATTTTGAACGGTGCGCCCAGAAGCGGCAAATCCAGCATTGCCCGCGCGATCCAGGAGGAATTCGAGGGACCGTGGATCAACCTCGGCGTCGACAGCTACAATGCCATGACGCCGAAGCGCTATCTGCCCGGCATCGGGCTCAGGCCCGGCGGCGAGCGGCCGGAACTCGAAGAACTGGTGCCGTTCCTCTATGCGGCCCTTTACGAATCGATCGCCATCCATGCCGGATTGGGGCTCAATGTGGTGGCCGATCTCGGCCATCATGACAGCTACTCGCAGCCGCTCGGCATTCTCGGCGACTGTGCCCGGCGCCTGGACGGCTTCTCCGTGCTGTTCGTCGGCGTGCACTGTCCCATCGGGACGATCATGCAGCGGCGGGAATTCAAGCAGGAGGGCCGCGAGACGCTCTATGCAAGAGCCACTGAGGCGGTGCCGATCCCCGAACCGGTGCAGCGCTGGCAGGATGAAGTGCACCGTCCTGGTATCTACGACATGGAGGTCGATACATCCGTGCTCACCGCCCTCGAATGCGCCGAGGCGATCCGCCATCAATTGGATTTCGGCATTCCCGAACCTTCGGCGTTCGAGCGGATTGCGGGCGGGCGGTGAGATCTGCCCCTCATCTGCCTGCCGGCACCTTCTCCCCGCGCGCGGGGCGAAGGGAACATGCCGCAGCCTTTCCGTCCCTCTCCAGCGTCTCGCGGGGCACGTCCCCTCGCCCCGTTTTACGGGGAGAGGGTGAGGGTGAGGGGCAGCTTTCTGCGCAAACCGGACAAACCAAGTAGACGTCCGCCATACAAAAAAGGCGGGCACCCGGCCCGCCTTTTCCTTGAAAATCGCTGCAATCAGCCGGCCGCGACAGGGGCGCCCCAGCCGCCCCAGACGTAGATGCAGAAGAACAGGAACAGCCAGACGACGTCGACGAAGTGCCAGTACCAGGCGGCGGCTTCGAAGCCGAAATGCTGTTTCGGGGTGAAGTCGCCGCGCAGCGCCCGGATCAGGCAGACAGCCAAGAAGATCGTGCCGACGAGGACGTGGAAACCGTGGAAGCCGGTCGCCATGAAGAAGGTCGCGCCGTAGATCGAATTCTTGAAGGCGAAGGGCGCGTGGGCATATTCATAGGCCTGGACGCTGGAGAAGAAAATGCCAAGCAGCACCGTCAGAACCAGGCCCTGGACCAGGCCCTTGCGGTCGTTGTGCAGCAGCGCATGGTGCGCCCAGGTGACCGTCGTGCCGGAGAGCAGCAGGATGACGGTGTTGTAGATCGGCAGGTGCCAGGGATCGAGGACCTCGATGCCCTTCGGCGGCCAGGTGCCGCCGGTATAAAGCAGGCGCGAGGCCTGGATCGCCTCGTTCGGATAGAGGCTGGCATCGAAATAGGCCCAGAACCAGGCGACGAAGAACATCACTTCCGAAGCGATGAACATGATCATGCCGTAGCGCAGGTGCAGCGAAACGACGCGGGTATGGGCGCCCTCATGGGCTTCCTTCACCGTATCGGCCCACCAGCCGTACATAACGTAGAGAACCAGCGCGAAGCCGATATAGAACAGCCAGGGATTGGCGAGTTCGGCGCCGGCGACCTTGAACGAGCCGCCGTTCAGGTAACGCATGTAGCAGACGCCACCGATCGCCATGATGAAGGCGCCGAGCGAGGCGAGAATCGGCCACGGGCTCGGATCGATGATGTGATAGTCGTGATTCTTCTGATGAGCATCGGCCATGTAGCTATCCCCGGATGTCTTCCTTCACTCCGCTCCCGGCATAGCCGGAAACGAGCCTTGATCAAAGTTTCTTTTCACTCTTTTCCGCTCCACCCTCATTCGAAGCCAGCGGCTTCGGACCCTCTTTCGGGTAGAACGTATATGACAGCGTGACCGTATGTATGTCTTTCGATTCCACGGCCTTGACGATTTCCGGATCGATGTAGAACACGACCGGCATGTCGAGCTTTTCGCCCGGCTTCAGGTCCGTTTCCGTAAAGCAGAAACATTGCACCTTGTTGAAATAGACGCCCGCTTCACCCGGCGTGACATTGAAAACCGCCTGGCCGCGCTGCGTCTCGTTCGAGCGATTCTCGGCGGTGAAATGGACTTGGATCGTCTCGCCGATCTTCGGATTGACCTCGCGTTCGACCGGCTTGAAGTCCCATTGCAGGCCGGGCGCGACATTGGCGTCGAAGGTGACGCGCATCGTCCGGTCGAGCACGACGCTCGACATCTGGTCGACGCGCTGCGTCGTGCCGTTATAGCCGGTCACCTGGCAGAAGATACGGTAGAGCGGCACGGCGGCATAGCTCATCGCGCCCATGCCGAAGACGAAGCTCAGGCACATCATGACGACGGCGCCGTTGTTGCGGCCCTGCTTTTTCGGTGCGGCGGGCTTTTCGCTCATCCGGCCATTCCCCCGCCGATCTTCACGATGGTGATCGCATAGAAGAGAATGACGAGGCCGGCGAGCACCAGCCCGAGGGCGATGTTGCGGTTGCGGCGCGACTTCATCTGCTTTTCGGTGAGCTTGACGAGATCCATCAGAACCAGCCTCCGGCGTGCGAAACGAAGATCGAGGCCAACCGGTCGATCATCAGGGCGGAGAACACGGCAAAGAGGTAGAAGATCGAGAAAGCGAACAGCTTCTTTGCCGGGATCATCTTCAGATCGCCGTCGGGCATGCGCCAGACGGCGATGGAACAGTAGATGAAGATCGCGCCGAGCGCGGCGGCCACCAGGCCGTAGCCGAGGCTGGCGAAGCCGAGGAAGGAGGGCAACACCGCGCAGACGGCGGTCAGCACCGCATAGGCGACGATCTGATGCTTGGTCACCCGCTCGCCGGAAACGTTCGGCAGCATCGGCACGCCGACGGCCTCGTAATCGCGCATCTTGAACAGCGCCAGCGCCCAGAAATGCGCCGGCGTCCACAGGAAGATGATCAGGAAAAGCACGGTGCTTTCGATCGTCACGCTGTTGGTCACGCAGGCCCAGCCGATCATCGGCGGGAAGGCGCCGGCAGCGCCGCCGATGACGATATTCTGCGGCGTCGAGCGCTTCAGCCACATGGTGTAGACGACGGCGTAGAAGAAGATGGTGAAGGCGAGGATGCCGGCCGAGAGCCAGTTGACGGCAAGGCCGAGGATGACGACCGAGAAGCCCGACAGCACCAGGCCGAAGGCCAGCGCCTCCGACGGCGCGATGCGGCCGGCCGGGATCGGACGGTTGGCGGTGCGGCTCATGATGGCGTCGATATCGGCGTCATACCACATGTTGAGCGCGCCGGAGGCGCCGGCACCGACGGCGATACAGAGAATGGCGATCAGGCCGAGGACGGGATGGATGTGGCCCGGTGCCAGCACCAGGCCGGCAAAGGCGGTGAAGACCACGAGCGACATCACCCGCGGCTTCAGCAATTCGAAATAATCGCGCGCACTCGCTTCCGACAATTCGCCGTCCTTTGCAAGCACCCCGTGATTGTCGATAACCGTCATCATTCCGTCCCGAATGTCAGAATATCAGGACGCCGCAGTCGATACGGCGTCCTGACACCCGCGCAATTACTTGATGCGCGGAAGCTGTTCCCACTGGTGATAGGGCGGCGGCGAAGGCAGCTGCCATTCGAGCGTCGTTGCACCCTCACCCCACGGATTATCGCCGGCGACGCGCTTCTTGGCCAGGGCTTCGAAGACGCCGAAGAGGAAGATCAGCACACCGAAGGCCGAGATGTAGGAGCCGATCGAGGAAACATAGTTCCAGCCGGCAAAAGCATCAGGATAGTCGATGTAGCGGCGCGGCATGCCGGCGAGACCGAGGAAATGCTGCGGGAAGAACACCAGGTTGACGCCGATGAACATGACCCAGAAATGCAGCTTGCCGACAAACTCGTTGTACATGTAGCCGGTCATCTTCGGGAACCAGTAGTACCAGCCGGCGAAGATCGCGAAGACGGCGCCGAGCGACAGAACGTAGTGGAAGTGGGCCACGACGTAATAGGTGTCATGCAGCGAGCGGTCGAGACCGGCATTGGCGAGCTGGACGCCGGTGACGCCGCCGACCGTGAACAGGAAGATGAAGCCGATCGCCCAGAGCATCGGCGTGCGGAACGAGATCGAGCCGCCCCACATCGTCGCGATCCAGGAGAAGATCTTCACACCGGTCGGAACGGCGATGACCATCGTCGCGAAGACGAAGTAGCGCTGCGCGTCGAGCGACAGGCCGACCGTGTACATGTGGTGGGCCCAGACGACGAAGCCGACGGCACCGATCGCGACCATGGCGTAGGCCATGCCGAGATAACCGAAGATCGGCTTCTTCGAGAAGGTCGAGATGATGTGGCTGATCATGCCGAAGCCCGGCAGGATGAGGATGTAGACCTCGGGGTGACCGAAGAACCAGAACAGGTGCTGGTAGAGGATCGGGTCGCCGCCGCCTTCCGGAGAGAAGAAGGAGGTGCCGAAGTTACGGTCGGTGAGCAGCATGGTGATGCCGCCTGCCAGAACCGGCAGCGACAGCAAGAGCAGGAAGGCGGTGATCAGCACCGACCAGGCAAACAGCGGCATCTTGTGCAGCGTCATGCCGGGAGCGCGCATGTTGAGGATCGTGGTGATGAAGTTGATCGCACCGAGGATCGACGAGGCGCCGGCAATGTGCAGCGCGAAGATCGCCAGATCGACCGCCGGGCCGGGCGTGCCGCTGGTCGCCAGCGGCGGATACATCGTCCAGCCGCCGCCGGTGCCGTAGGCGCCTGCCGGGCCCTCGACGAACATCGACAGCAAGAGCAGCGCAAAGGCCGGAACGATCAGCCAGAAGGAGATGTTGTTCAGGCGCGGGAAGGCCATGTCGGGCGCGCCGATCATGATCGGCACCATCCAGTTGGCAAAACCGCCGATCATCGCCGGCATGACCATGAAGAAGATCATGATCAGCGCGTGCGCCGTGGTGAACATGTTGAACATCTGCTTGGCGCCGTCGATCGCGGCATCGCCCTCATAGCCGTAGACCATCGAGGCCAGGCCGTGGAAGATCTGGATGCCAGGCTCCTGCAGCTCCATGCGCATGGCCACCGACAGCGCGCCGCCGATGATGCCGGCAATGATCGCGAAGATCAGATAGAGCGTGCCGATGTCCTTGTGGTTGGTCGAGAACAGCCAGCGATTGACAAAGCTCGGCTTGTGCCCGTGCCCATGCCCGTGATCGTGGTCATGATCATGGGCGTGGTCATCATGGGCATGACCGTGAGAATGATCGTCGTGAGCGGAAGGTCCAGCCATTGTCCCGATCCCCTTAATTACTGTGCTTCGGCGACGTCGAGGGTCTTTGCGGGACCATCGGTTGCAGCCATGAGTGTCTTGTAGGCGCCGGGCAGGTCGCTGGCGGCTGCGGTCAGCCACTGCTTGTACTTGTCCTCGGAGACGACGCGGATGGCGATCGGCATGAACGCATGGTCCTTGCCGCAGAGCTCGGAACACTGGCCATAGAACAGGCCTTCGCGCTCGGCCTTGAACCAGGTCTCGTTCAGGCGGCCCGGCACAGCGTCGATCTTGACGCCGAAGGACGGCATGGCGAAAGCGTGGATGACGTCGGTCGGGGCGGAGGTCACGAGAACGCGGACCGTCTTGTTGACAGGCAGCACCAGTTCGTTGTCGACGGCCAGAAGCCTGGGATAGACCGACTTGTCTTCCTTGCCGGCGGCGGCGCGGTCCTGATCCTTCAAGAGATAGCTGTCGAAAGCCAGTGGGCTGTCGCCCGAACCTTCATATTCATAGTTCCACTGCCACTGGGTGGCGGTCGCCTTGATCGTCACGTCGGGGTTTTCGGGCAGCGTCAGCTGCGCCGTCAGCAGGTTGAACGAGGGAATGGCGAGAAGAAGCAGCACCAGGACCGGCCCCACGGTCCAGGCAATCTCGATCAGCGTGTTGTGGCTCGTCTTCGAGGGAACCGGGTTCGCGCTGGCGCGGAACTTGACGCAGACGACGATGAGCAGCACCAGAACGAAGAGCGTGATCGGAACGATAAACCACAGGGTATATTGTTCGAACCAGTGGATCTCCCGCATGATCGGCGTTGCCGCCGGCTGCAGCGTTGCCTGCCACGGCGTTGGCTGGTCGGCATATGTGCCGGAAGCAAAAAGCAGACAGACCAGCGTGGTCAGGGCTGCATAAGCCTTCTTCATCACCTTATTATCTCCCTCGAGCGCTTGACCTGCAGAATAGAACGCAGAATCCTTGCCATCTTCAGCGCTTCAAACCACAGTTTGGCATTTGCCGCAACAGGTCAGAGCAATTGTCTATGCGGCATTTTTGCTGAAAGCATAGGCAGGCCGGAAGGGCAAAACATCCCAAGTTTTTCATCAGCATATGAAAAATCGGCTTTCCGGCCAATCCGCGCGCCGCACATTCTTGCCGAAAGGTCCAATTTCCGCCGCAGTCCCCCGGTTTTCACGGGGTGGGGCTTTTCATTTTTGGTGGGCAGCTTCAACAATAGCCGCAAATGATTCGATATCCAGAGGTTTCCATGGGTTTCCGTTCCCTCGCGCAGTCGCTTCTCGTGACTGTCAGCATCGCGGCCGCAGCGACGACGCCTGTTTTCGCACAGCAGCAACCCACGCCGGCCCAGGCCAAGCCGCCGGCTGCCGCCCCAGCCCCTGCCCCTGCTCCCACTACGGCACCGCAGCAGCCGAGTGCGGCCAATCCCAATATCCAGGCGACACCCGGCCAGACCCAACCGCAGGCGCCGGGCACGGTGAAATCCAATCATGGCGCGTGGTCCGTCGTCTGCGACAAGCCGGCAGGTGCCTCGACCGAACAATGCGCGCTGATGCAGAACGTCATCGCCGAGGACCGGCCGGAAGTCGGGCTTTCCGTTGTCGTGTTGAAGACGGCCGACCGCAAGTCGAAGATTCTGCGCGTGCTGGCGCCGCTCGGCGTGCTCCTGCCGAACGGCCTCGGCCTCAATGTCGACGGCAAGGATATCGGCCGCGCCTATTTCGTGCGCTGCTTCGCCGATGGCTGTTATGCCGAGGTCGTGCTCGAGGACGAGCTGCTGAAGACCTTCCGCAGCGGCGCCCAGGCAACCTTCATCGTCTTCCAGACGCCGGAAGAAGGCATCGGCATCCCCGTCGACCTCAAGGGCTTCGCTGAGGGTTTTGACGCGCTGCCGTAAGGGCAGCTCGCGGCCTGTCGCGGGTCCGCCCCTCATCCGCCTGCCGGCACCTTCTCCCCGCGCGCGGGGCGAAGGGGATAGCCGCGACCTCTCCGTCCCTCGCATACCTCTCGCAGGGCACGTCCCCTCGCCCCGTTTACGGGGAGAGGGTTAGGGTGAGGGGCAGCATCCGCACGAACCGGACGGTGTCGCACGAGGCCAAGATAACCTCTCCCACAAAGAAAATTCGACAGCAGGGCTTCACTCCTTATCATTGGGAGCCCTATCTAGATGCGTAAGCGCATTCCCAAACGCATGCCCATTGGAGCAAGACCATGACCACCGATCTCCTGACGCTATTCGATGCCGACGAAGCCACGATGCGTGGTCTGGTCGCCGAGGCGCTCGCCGGCGCCGATGACGGCGAGCTGTTTATCGAGCATGCGCAGGCCGAAGCGCTGACCTTCGACAATGGCCGGCTGAAGGGCGGCAGCTTCAACACCGAGCAGGGATTCGGCCTGCGCGCCGTTGCCGGCGAAGCGGTCGGTTTTGCCCATGCCGGCGATCTCTCGGTGGCGGCGCTGAAGCGGGCGGCGGATGCTGTGGGCGCAGTGACGCGCGGCTATTCCGGCTCCTATGCGGCGGCCCCGCAAGGCACCAACAAGAAATTCTACGGCGACCAGAACCCGATCGGCCAGCCGAGCTTCGAGGAAAAGGTCAAGCTCCTGCAGGACATCGACGCCTATCTCAGAGGCAAGAACGACAAGGTGCGGCAGGTGACGGCCTCGGTCGCGGCAAGCTGGCAGGTGGTCGACATCCTGCGCGCCGACGGGCATCGCGTGCGCGACATCAGGCCGATGACGCGCATCAATATCTCGGTGATGGTCGGCGAAGGCGACCGGCAGGAAAGCGGCTCCTACGGCAGCGGCGGACGGATCGGCTTCGGCGACTTCATCGCCGAGGGCAGCTGGCAATACGGCGCCGACGAGGCGCTGCGCCAGGCGCTGGTCAACCTCGAAGCGATCGATGCGCCGGCGGGCACGATGGACGTCGTTCTCGGCTCCGGCTGGCCGGGGGTGATGCTGCACGAGGCCGTCGGCCACGGACTGGAAGGCGATTTCAACCGCAAGAAGACGTCGGCTTTTTCAGGCCTTCTCGGCCAGATGGTCGCCGCCCCTGGCGTGACCGTCGTCGACGACGGCACGATCGACAACCGCCGCGGCTCGATCACCATCGACGACGAGGGCACGCCGTCGGGCTATAACGTGCTGATCGAGAACGGCAAGCTGGTCGGCTATATGCAGGACCGGCAGAACGCCCGGCTGATGGGCATGGCGCCCACCGGCAACGGCCGCCGCCAGGGTTATGCGCATGTGCCGATGCCGCGCATGACCAACACCTATATGCTCGGCGGCGACAAGACGCCCGAAGAGATCATCGCCTCGGTGAAGAAGGGCATCTATGCCGTTTCCTTCGGCGGCGGCCAGGTGGATATCACCTCCGGCAAGTTCGTCTTCGGCTGCACCGAGGCCTATCTGATCGAGAACGGCAAGGTCGGCGCGCCGATCAAGGGCGCCATGCTGATCGGCAACGGCCCGGATGCGATGAAGCGTGTATCGATGATCGGCAACGACATGAAGCTCGATACCGGCATCGGCAATTGCGGCAAGGGCGGCCAATGGGTTCCCGTCGGCGTCGGCCAGCCGCATCTGCGCATGGATCAGGTGACGGTCGGCGGTACGCAGACCTGAGGCGAAAGGAGCCTGTGATGGCGGAGGTCGAGATCAGGCGTTTTGCGGAAGGCGACGCCGATGCCGTGCTTTCGGTGATCCTGCCGATCCAGCGCGAAGAGTTCGGCATCGACATCACTGCCGATGCGCAGCCCGATCTGAGGGTCATCCCGGATTTCTACCAGTCCGGCAAGGGAGAATTCTGGGTCGCCGTCAAGGACGGCGCCATCGTTGGCACGCTTGGTTTGAAGGATATCGGCAACCATCAGGCGGCGCTGCGCAAGATGTTCGTCGCCGCCAAGGTTCGCGGCCATGAACATGGCGTGGCGGCGCTGCTGCTCGACCGCATGTTTTCCCACGCCAGGGATGCCGGCCTCACCGAAATCTTCCTCGGTACCACGGACAAGTTCGTCGCCGCCCACCGCTTCTACGAGAAGAACGGCTTTACCGAGATCGCCAAAACCACCCTGCCCCGCGCCTTCCCGCTGATGGCGGTGGACACCAAGTTTTATCGGCATAAGGTCGGCTGACGCGGGCGGCCGACATGCTTCAGCTCTTCAACTCCTCCACCGGCTGAAACCGCCACTTGCGTTCGATCGCCGCGGCCAGATCGATATCGTTGCGGCGGGCAAAGAGCAGGATATGGCCGAGCAGGTCGGCGGTTTCGTCGGCGAGATCGCGGTGGAGTTCTTCCTGTGTCCGGTCCCTGCGGCGCCCGCGGCCGGTCAGGCGGTTCCAAGCCTGGGTGAGCTCGCCCACCTCCTCCTGCAGCTTCAAGAGAAACCAGTCGGGGTCACGCTCGATGCCGTTGGCCGCGGAATAGGTGGCGGATGAGATTTCGAACTGGTCGGCAAGACGACGCAACATCGGCGTTCTCCTTTTGTTTATGGAAGAGACGCTGATTCCCGATGCTTGTCCAGAGTCGATTGTCTTACAGCGCAGCGCGTCTGTTCAGACGCGCAAAGGACGCTGTAACACTTTGAATTGCTACGGCGATCAGCCGTGGTCCGGCAGCAGCATGCAGTCGTAGGAGCGCTGCTTCAGCGCATCGCAGGCGGAGACGGCGGCATCCCTGCTGGCGAAACCGACGAAGCGGGCGCGGTAGATCTTGTTGGCGCCCGTCCCGACCGCCTCGGTATAGGGCGAGGCGGAAACAAGCGGTGCGCCGCCTTCCGACTTTGCCTGGGCGAGAAGCGCACGCGCCGCATCGGCGCTCGGGGCGGCCGAAATCTGGATCTGCCAGTCACCAGCAGTCTTTTCTGCCGACATTTTCGGCGCCTTGCCGGCGTTCAGGATCTCGTCCATCGCGACCGGACGGTCCAGCGGCACGACGGCGTCATCGGCATAGGCCAGGCTCTTTGCGGCAAGATCGTCGGTTGGGCGTGGGGCGCTCAGCGGCACCGGAACATCGGAATCATCGGCGGCGGAGGCGACTTCGACAGGCTCCCTGGCGCCGACGCTCGCCACCAGCTTGGCGCCGCCGGAAGAGGAGGCACGGCCGAGATAACGGTCGAGCAGACCGGCCATCTTGGCGTCGCGGCTGCGGGCGGTGCGGCCGCCGAGCACGACGCCGACGACGCGGCGGTTGCCGTCCTTGACGGCGCTGACGAGATTGAAGCCGGAGGCGTTGGTGTAACCGGTCTTGATGCCGTCCATGCCCTGGTAGCGGTACATGAGATTATTGTGGCCGCGCACGTTGCGGCCACGGAAATTGAAGCTTGCCGCCGAAAACAGCCGGTATTCGTTCGGATAATTCTTCATCAGCGCGATGGCGAGCGTCGACATATCGCGCGCCGTCGTAACCTGACGGCCGTCCGGCAGGCCGGAGGCGTTGACGAAGACGGTGCGGCTCATCCCGAGCTGGCGGGCCTTGGCGGTCATCATCCGGGCAAAACCGCTTTCCGAACCGCCGAGCGTCTCGCCCATGGCGGAGGCGGCATCATTGGCGGATTTGATGATCATGCCGTAGACCGCCTCGCGCACGGTGATCGTGCCGCCGGCCTTGACGCCGAGCTTGGTCGGCGGGCGGGAAGCGGCGTATTTCGACATCTTGATCGGCGTTTCCCAGGCGATCTTGCCGCGCTTCAGCGCCTCGAAGGTGAGATAGAGCGTCATCATCTTGGTCAGCGAGGCCGGATGGTTCAGCGTATCGGCGTTTTCGGCGGCGAGAACCTTGCCGGTGCGGGCATCGAGGATCAATGAAGCGCTGCCGGCCCAGGCCGCAAGAGGCGCCGAAACGGCCAGCGTTGCGGTCAAAACAGCCGCCAGAAGCGTTCTCATGCAGTTCCCCTTGATGCGTCGGCTCGCAATGGATCGGCCTTTGTGCCGTAATGTGACAGAAGCGGCAAGTTTGGCGCGACTTTGAGGCAACTCCTATCATTTTTCTAGTCTTTTCATCGCCTTGGTTAACAGGAAATGAAAAGACCCGTGCGAAATCGGGATTCAGCAAGGCTTAAGCCGCGCTTGCTAGTTTCCGAAAAAAAGCAACGGACGGCGCATGGCGGGACAATTCAAGCGACTGGCAAAACGCACAGCGATCGGTGCCGGGCTCGAGCTTTCCTGGCTGATCGCCGCCGCCGGGTTGATGCGCGAGGCGCGTGGGCGCGGCGTCGTCTTCACGCTGCACCATGTCCGCCCGCAGGTGCCGGAGGCTTTCGAACCGAATGCGCATCTCGAAATTACCCCCGGCTTCCTCGATACGGCGCTGCGGCGGCTGCGGCGGGAGGGCTATCGCTTCGTGCCGCTCGATCAGGTGCCGGCGCTGCTGGCCGAGCCCGAAGGTGGAAGGCCGTTTGCCGCCTTCACGCTCGACGACGGCTACATCAACAATCTGGAGCACGCGCTGCCGGTGTTCGAACAGCATCGGGCGCCGTTCACAGTGTTCGTCGCCAAGGGTTTTGCCGAGGGCTCTCACAGCATCTGGTGGGAGACGCTCGCCGTGCTCCTGCGCCGATCAAGCGAACTCCGCTTCGATTTCGGCGGCGGCAGCGAGCGCCTGGCGCTCGACGATCCGCAGCAGCAATGGAATGCCTTCGACCGGTTCGCCTGGTATATCCACCGATCCGACGAGGCACGCGCCGTTGCCGCAATCGACATGCTGGCGCGGGAAAACGGCATCGAGCCGACCGATATCACCCGCGAACTGGTGATGGGGCCTAGTCAGTTGCAATGGCTTGCGACCCACCCGCTCGCCACACTCGGCGCCCATACGATCAGCCACCGGGCGCTGGCCCGCCTGCCGGAAGCCGAAGCGCGGATCGAGATGCAGGTTTCGGCCGATTACGTCGAGGCGGTGACTGGAATCCGTCCCAGGACGATCGCCTATCCCTACGGCACGCCGGAGGCGGCGACCGGGCGCGAGGCGGCGATTGCCCGCAATCTCGGCTTCGAGCTTGCGGTCACCACCCAGCCGGGCCTGCCGGTGGCTAGGAAAACCGGCTATCTCAGCCGCATTTCGCTGAACGGCTTCTACCAGAAGCGACGCTACGTCTCAGCCCTTGCCTCCGGCATTCCGCTGAAGCTGATGGGCAAATAGAGCCGCTTACGGATACATCCGGACCTTGTCCCACGCGCCTTCGGGCAAGGGCCGGCGAAATTCGATGCGGTCATGCAGGCGGAAGTTCTGGTCCTTCCAGAATTCGATCGAGGTCGGCCGGATGCGGAAGCCCGACCAGTGGGCGGGGCGCGGAATTTCGCCGATGGCATAACGGGCGGTATATTCGGCCACCGCCTTTTCAAGCGCGAATCGGCTTTCGAGCGGGCGGGATTGTTTCGATGCCCAGGCGCCGATGCGGCTGCCGCGGGCCCGCGTCTTGAAATAGGCATCGGCTTCGGCATCGGTAACGATCTCGACCGGGCCGCGCAGCCTGACCTGGCGGCGCAGGCTTTTCCAGTGGAAACACATGGCAGCTTTCTTCTGCCCCAAGATTTCGCGGCCTTTCTGGCTCTCGAAATTGGTGTAGAAGACAAAACCGTCTTCGTCGAACCCCTTCAGGAGAACCATGCGGACATTGGGAAGACCATCCTCATCGACCGTTGCCAGCGCCACGGCATTCGGGTCATTGGGTTCTGAAGCCTCCGCTTCTCCAAGCCATTCGGCAAAGAGCTTGAAGGGTTCGCCACTTTCGGTAAAGTCACCGCTTGTTAACTCGTTTGCCGACATATTGGTTCAAATGCCCCGGATTATTCAAAACTCGCCCAGCTTTTGATAACTGGACAGGATGCAGGGTGGAAGTCATAGCAAAGTCATATCGCCATACAAAGGGCCTGCGGCAACGCAGCTGCGCGTTCTTCGTCATCGGCGTTGCCATGCTTTCGCTTTCCGGCTGCCTGGCAGGCGGCATGGATTTTCTGAGTGAAGCCAAGGTCGATCGGTCGGTGGCAACCGGCACCGTGCCGCAGACGCCGCCGAGCACCGATACGCTGTCGGACGAGATGACCGTGCGCAATGCCGTGACCTCGGCCGATGTGCAAAGGCTCGAGGGCCAGCCGCTTCCTTGGGCGAATGCGTCGACGGGCAGTGCCGGCGTCATCGATACGATCGTCGAGAACAACGAATCGGGCCAGGTCTGCCGCCAGTTCCGCACGACCCGGCATTCCTATGTCGGCATCGCCAAATTCTACGGCAAGACCTGCCTCGTCGGCGGCGGCAACTGGCAGCTTTTGAGCTTCCAGCCGGAAAGTTAATTTCCGGCGGGAAAGCTGATTGGAAGCCGATCCGGCCCGACAGGTTAACGCCTGACGGCTCTCTGCCGAATGCTTAGCAAAGAGCTAACCATTCGGCGCAAAACACTCCACATCTCTCCATAGAAATAAGAAGTGATTAGCAACTCCCGCGCACGATCGGGGTTGAGAGTGGCTGTCCATGCCGTTGCGGCGGGATGGCGCGTCACGAGTTGATATTGGCTTTGATTTTGGAATTTCGGGATGCCGGGCAAGGACGTGGCTTCCCGCATCGCAACACCGGCGGTTTGACATGCGCGATCCTTATAAAATTCTGGGCGTCAAACGCGACGCGGCAGCAGACGAGATCAAGGCGGCCTGGCGCAACATGGCCAAATCGGTCCATCCCGACCACAATCAGGGCGACCCGACGGCGACGGCCCGGTTCGCCGAGATCGGCCGCGCCTATGAAACGTTGAAGGACCCGCGCAAACGCAGCCTGTTCGACAATGCCATGCGGATGGCGGAAACCAAGAAGCAGGAACAGACGATCATGCAGCAGCGCCACGCCGCGCGCGAGGCTGCCGTGCGCGCCAAGGCGGCGCAGGCCAATGCCGAGCGGGTGATGGAAGAGCTTGCGCGCGCCGCCCAGAAGGCTGCTGCGGAGAGCTCCAGACAACAGGCAGGAGCAGCCGAGCCCGCCGACGAAATGGTCGAGCGTATTTTCGGCGCCCAGGCCCGCGCTGCCGGCGGCGGCCAGGCGCAGGCTCGCGCGCAGCAGGGGCAATACCAGCAGGCCCAAAATCAACAGGCCCAGAACCAACAGGCTCAGAATCAGCAGGTGGGCGAGGCCGGCCGGCGCGTGGACGGCGATGCCGCCGAGGCCGACGCCAGAGGCGACGAGGAGGCCGGCGAGATCGCAGGCAATGCCGGCGCCAACCTGCCGCTGCCGCTCAGCATCCTGACATCCCTGGTGCGTCGTTTCACCGGCGCCAAGGATACGGGCCTGGAAAAAGCACCGGATGAGGTGGCGACGGCGACGGTGACGATCGACGACGTGCTGAAGAGCGGCTGGATCACCGCGTCACTGCCGGAGGGCCGCGAGATCGGCTTCGCATTGCCGGCCGGCACCAGGGATGGCCACGAACTGCGGCTCAAGGGGCAAGGCTTCAAGCTGCCGGGCATGCAACGCGGCGATGCCGTCATCAATATTCGCATCGCGCCCGATCCGCGCTTCACGGTCGATGGTTTCGATCTGCACGCCGTGCTGCCGCTCAGCATCGAAAATGCCGTTCTCGGCACCGAGGCGCGCATCGAGGGACCGAGCGGGCCGCTCGCCATTACGGTCCCCGCATGGTCGGGCTCGGACAAGACAATCAAAATCCCCGGCCAGGGATTGCCCCGCGAAGACGGCGGCAGAGGCGATCTGGTCGTCGAATTGCGCATTATCCTGTGGGAAAAGCCCGACGACAAAGTCACCGATCTCATGCGGAGCATGCGCGAAGGCCTGTTCCTGTGAAATATTTATGACTTTCGCACCCTTTGTTACGATACCTAACAGTTGATGATCCAGGCCAAGCTTGAACCGATTAGCGGCCTATGCCATAGGCAGGATCGATCAGAATTCCTAGGGAGCGAAATATGGCTCAAGCATCCGGCCTCATGGCAGGCAAACGCGGCGTCATCATGGGTGTCGCCAACAATCGCTCGATTGCGTGGGGTATTGCCAAGGCCATTCATGCGCAGGGCGGAGAAGTCGCGCTCACCTATCAGGGCGATGCGCTGAAGAAGCGTGTCGAGCCGCTCGCCGCCGAAATCGGCGCGACGCTGGTCGGCCATTGCGACGTTGCCGACGAAGCCACCATCGACGAGGTTTTCGCAAACGTCGAAAACCTCTGGGGCAAGATCGATTTCCTCGTGCACGCGATCGGCTTCTCCGACAAGGACGAGCTGACCGGCCGTTATGTCGATACCTCGGCCGACAACTTCGCCAAGACGATGCAGATTTCCGTCTATTCCTTCACCTCGGTCGCACGCCGCGCCGAGAAGCTGATGACGGATGGCGGCGCCATGCTGACGCTGACCTATTACGGCGCCGAAAAGGTGATGCCGAACTATAATGTCATGGGCGTCGCCAAGGCCGCGCTCGAAGCGAGCGTCAAATATCTGGCCGTCGACCTCGGGCCGCAGAACATCCGCGTCAACGCCGTCTCGGCCGGCCCGATCAAGACGCTCGCCGCCTCCGGCATCGGCGATTTCCGCTACATTCTGAAGTGGAACGAATATAACGCGCCGCTGCGCCGGACCGTCACCATCGAGGAAGTCGGCGATGTCGGCCTCTATCTGCTGTCGGACCTGTCGCGCTCCGTCACCGGCGAAGTGCACCATGCCGACAGCGGCTATCATGTCATCGGCATGAAAGCGGTCGACGCGCCCGACATTTCGGTCGTCAAGGACTAAAGCATTCCGGAGTCGAGACCCGTGCTTATCTACGTGATCAGACACGGTCAGACCGACTGGAATGCCGAGCGCCGCCTGCAAGGCCAGAAGGATATCCCGATGAATGCCACGGGCCTGGAACAGGCCCGGCAGAACGGGCTGGCACTTGGTGAAATTCTGGGCGACAGGGTCGGCGAATTCGATTTCGTCGCAAGCCCGCTCCAGCGCACCCGCGCGACGATGGAAATCGTCCGCGCCGCCATGGGCCTGCCGCCGCGTGCCTATCGCACCGATCCGAGACTGGTGGAGATTTCCTTCGGCGACTGGGAGGGCTCGACGCTCAAGGAGCTGAAGGCGACCCAGCGCGAGCGGGTGGCCGAACGCAACGCCGCGAAATGGGATTTCATCCCGCCCGGCGACGATGCGGAGAGCTACGAGATCCTCTCCTGGCGCACCGGCTCATGGCTGCAATCCGTCGATCGTCCGACCGTCTGCGTCACCCATGGCGGCGTCATCCGCACGCTGTTCCAGATGATCGCCGACCTGCCGAAAAGCAGTGCCGCGGAAGGCGGAATCCCACAGGACCAGATCGTCAGGATCGACACCGGCGAGCGGACGATCGTCTGGCTGTAAATAGTGCTTAATTAGCGAACGCCGCCTGCCCCTCATCCGCCTGCCGGCACCACCGGGGCGAGCCACGGGTCTCGACCCGTCCTTCGGACCCCCGCAGGCGGGGCGAAGGGGATACGTCGCAACCTCTCGGTCCTCCGCATACCTCTCGTAGGGTACGTCCCCTCGCCCCGTTTACGGGGAGAGGGTTAGGAGTCGTGGACTCTTGGGATTCCCAAAGGTGAGCAAATCAGATTCAAGACTGTCTTTTGGAGGCAGTCATGGGTGTTTTAGATCGTCTCATTCTTCGAGATGACCAGTGGGAGCGGATGTCTCGTCATATCATTGGCGACGATCGCACGCGCGGTTCGTCTGGACGTGACAATCGCATGTTTGTGGAAGCGGTCTTGTGGATCGTGCGGACGGGTTCACCCTGGCGCGACCTGCCGGAGGTGTTCGGTGATTGGAACAGCGTGTTTCGCCGCTTCAGCCGCTGGAGCCAAAAGGGTGTCTGGTGGCGTGTCTTTGAGGCGATGTCGGAGGATGCCGACTTCGAATATCTGATCGTCGACAGCACTATTATTCGCGCCCACCAGCACGCCTCCGGCGCAAAAAAGGGGCTGAAGATCAGGCCCTTGGCCGTTCCCGCGGCGGCTTGAGCACCAAAATCCATATGGCCGTGCGTGGCCTTGGATGTCCCGTTCGTTTCATTCTGACCGCCGGTCAG